>NZ_JBEXYU010000033.1:0-123786 GCF_040631115.1 Nonomuraea sp. NPDC005692
CCCGCCCATCCACCGATCGGTGGATGGGCGGGACGCCGCTCCCCCGTGATGCTCGGATCATGACAGTCATCGAGATCGACGACCTGCGCAAGAGCTACCGGCACACCCGGGCCCTCGACGGCCTCTCCCTGACCGTGGAACGCGGCGAGATCTTCGGGCTCGCCGGGCCCAACGGCGCCGGGAAGACGACGGTCGTGGAGTGCGTGTCCGGGCTGCGGCGTCCCGACGGCGGCAGCGTACGCGTGCTGGGCCTCGACCCGCAGAGCGACCGGCGCGCGCTGCTCCAGCGAGTGGGCGCCCAGTTGCAGGAGGCCGCACTCCCCGACGGCATCAAGGTCGGCGAGGCCCTGCGGCTCTACGCCTCCCTGTACGACCGCCCGGCCGACTGGCGGGCCATCATGGACGAATGGGGCCTCACCGACAGGAAGGACGCCCGCTTCGGCGGCCTGTCCGGCGGCTGGAAGCAGCGCCTGTTCATCGCGCTGGCCCTGGTCGGCGACCCCGAGGTGGTCCTGCTCGACGAGCTGACCACCGGCCTCGACCCCGACGCCCGCCGCACCACCTGGGGGCTGATCCGGGCCATGCGCGACCGCGGGATCACCGTCGTCCTGGTCACCCACTTCATGGACGAGGCCGAGGCGCTGTGCGACCGGATCGCCGTCGTCGACCAAGGCCGGGTCGTGGCCGAGGGCAGCCCGCCCGAGCTGATCGGCCGGGCGCGGGCCGCCTCCCTGGAGGACGCCTACTTCGCGCTGACCGGGAGGGCCGAGGCATGAAGGGCTTCACGAGGGTCGTCGCCGTCGAGCTCAGGCTGGGGTTGCGCGATCCGATGTCGGCGTACTTCGCGCTGGGCTTCCCACTGGTGATGCTCTGGGTCAAGCTGCGCGGCGGCGACCGGCCGCTGCCCGGCGGCGAGCGGCTGGTCGACGCCACCGTGCCGATGCTGATCGTCTTCGTCGTGGGGCTGGCCGCGCTGGTCGTCCTGCCGGCCACGCTGGCCCAGTACCGGGAGCGCCGGGTGCTCAAGCGGCTGCGGGCCACGCCCGCCACGCCGTTCATGCTGTGCGGCGCCCAGTGGGCCGCGCACATGCTGCTGGCGGTGCTCGGCAGCGTGCTGCTGGTCGTCCTGGGCGTGGCCGGCTACGGGCTGAGCGCGCCCGCGAGCCTGCCCGGCGTGCTGCTGGCCTGGCTGCTCGGCGCGCTCAGCCTCGGCGCCGTCGGGCTGCTCCTGGGCGCGCTGGCCCCCAGCGGACGGGCGGCGACGGTGATCGGGCTCGCCCTGTTCTTCCCGATGGTGTTCCTGTCCGGCGCGGTGATCCCTCGCGAGACCATGTCGGGGTCGATGCGGGCGATCGGGGACCTGACGCCCATGGCGCCCGCCGTCCAGGCGATCCGCGACGGCTGGTCGGCCGGTGCGCTGCCGCCGCTCGCCCTCGGGATCATGGTGGCGGTCGGCGCCGTCGCGGGCGGCCTCGCGGTGAGGGCCCTGCGGTGGTGAGCCGGTGGGAGCGGGCCATCTCGGCCCTGCCGTACCTGCTGGTGCTGCTTCCCGCGCTGTTCTCGCTGCTGCGGGTGTGGCGGGTCGAGGTGCTGGCGCTGGCGCTGTTCGCGGCGGCCTGGCACTGGTTCGTGGTGGCCTTCCGGCCCGGCTGGACCGCGCGGGCGTGGGTGGTGGCCGGGTACTTCGTGGTGCTGCTGGCGGTGGTCGCGGCGCTGGTGCGGATGGACACGGTCTTCACCGTGACCGGGGTGGGGGTGTTCGTCCAGTGCTTCGCGCTGCTGCCGGGGTGGTGGGCGTACGCCGGGGTCGCGGTGACGGTCGGGACGCTGGTCGCCGCCCGTCCGCCGGCCGGTCGCGCTCCGGTCGAGCTGCTGGCCTCCTTCGTGGTCGGGGTGCTGGTCGCGTCCATGACCGGGCTGGTCTTCCAGACCATCTCCGAGCAGAACGCGCAGCTCAAGGAGAAGAGCGCCAGGCTGGCCGCGCTCGCCGAGGAGAACGCCGACCTCCAGGCCCGGCTCCTGGTCCAGGCCCGCGAGGCGGGCGTGCTGGGCGAGCGGCAACGGCTGGCCAGGGAGATCCACGACACCGTGGCCCAGGGGCTGACCGGCATCCTCACCCAGCTGGAGGCCGCCGACGAGGCCGCCGGAGCGACGCCCGCGGTGCGCGCGCGGCTGGCGACCGTACGGGAGCTGGCCAGGGAGAGCCTGACCGAGGCCCGCCGCTCGGTCCAGGCGCTGCGCCCGGCGCCGCTGGCGACGGCGGCGCAGCTCGGGACCGCCCTGTCGGAGGTGGCGGCGGCCTGGTCGCGGGCCTGCGAGGTGTCGGCCACAGTGTCGGTCACGGGCGACGCCCGGCCGCTGCACACCGAGGTCGAGAGCACGTTGCTGCGGGTGGCCCAGGAGGCGCTGGCCAACGTGGGCAAGCACGCGCGGGCCTCCCGGGTGGGGATCACGCTGTCCTACATGGAGGACGTGGTGGCGCTCGACGTCCGCGACGACGGGTCCGGCTTCGCCCCGGGGCCGGGCGGCGGCTCGGGCAGCGGCTCGGGCGGCGGCTTCGGGCTGGTGGCGATGCGGCAGCGGGTCACCCGCCTGGCCGGCAGCCTCGCCGTCGAGAGCGCCCCTGGCCAGGGCACGGCGATCTCCGCTACCGTTCCGGCCATCCCCGCCGACCCGGGAACGTGAGCCATGCCGGTACGCCTGATCATCGTCGACGACCACCCCGTGGTCCGCGACGGGCTGCGCGGCATCTTCGAGACCGACGGCTTCGAGGTGGTCGGCGAGGCGGCCGACGGCGCCGAGGCGCTCGCGGTGGCCCTGCGCACCGCCCCCGACGTCGTGCTCCTCGACCTGCGCATGCCGGGGCCGAGCGGCGCCGAGCTCATCCGCCTGCTGCGCGAGCAGTGCCCTGGCACGCACGTGCTCGTGCTGACCACCTTCGGCGACGACGCCGACGTGGTGCCCGCGATCGAGCAGGGCGCCACCGGCTACCTGCTCAAGGACACGCCGCGCGCCGAGCTGCGCCGGGCCGTGCTGGCCGCGGCCCGCGGCGAGAGCGTGCTGTCGCCGGCCGTGGCCGGGGTGCTGACGCGGCACGCGCACCCCCCGGAGCGGCGCGAGCTGAGCCCGCGAGAGCTCGAAGTGCTCGGCCTCATCGCCCGCGGCGCGACCAACCGCGAGGTGGCCAGGAAGTTGTTCGTCACCGAGGCCACCGTGAAGACCCACCTGCTGCACGTCTTCGCCAAGCTGGAGGTCAACGACCGGGCGGCGGCCGTCGCGGCGGCGTACGACAGGGGCCTGCTCAAGCCCGCCTGACCGGCCGGGGCCGTGAAAGTTTCAGCGCCGATTGACGGGCCGGACCCCACGTCGCATGATCATGCTTGCCTCCTGGTCAGGAGGGGGCGTCGAGCCATACCGCTACCCACGGCGAGGTACCCCGATGCCTGGCAAGATCCTGCCCAGGGCCGCGACCGCGGCCCTCCTGACCCTCACCGCGCTGATCGCTCCCCCGGCGCGCGCCGACGACGTCACCCCCGTCACGGTGACCGTCAACGCCCGCGCCGCCCTGGCCACCGCCCCCGAGACCGGCATCGGTTCCAACCATGCGATCTGGGACGCGAACCTCGGCACCGACCAGACCGCCGACCTCCTCAAGGACGCCGGCGTCAAGCTGCTGCGCTACCCCGGCGGCTCCTACTCCGACATCTACCACTGGGCCGACCACACCGCCCCCGGCGGGTACGTCGCCCCGAACACCGACTTCGACACCTTCATGCGCGGCGTACGGCGTACCGGCGCGCAGGCCATGGTGACCGCCAACTACGGCACCGGCACCGCCGAGGAGGCCGCCGCCTGGGTCCGGCACGCCAACGTCACCAAGGGCTACGGCGTCAAGTACTGGGAGATCGGCAACGAGAACTACGGCAACGGCCACTACGGCAGCGCCTGGGAGGCCGACGACCACGCCGACAAGAGCCCGGCCGAGTACGCCCGTCACGTCGTCGCCTACGCCGACGCCATGAAGGCGGCCGACCCGACGATCAAGGTCGGCGCGGTGCTGACCACCCCCGCCAACTGGCCCGACGCCATCACGGCCGAAGGCGACGACGGGAGCTGGAACAAGGTCGTCCTGTCCCTCGCCGGACCGAAGATCGACTTCGTGATCCTCCACTGGTACCCCGGCGCCCTGGACAGGGCCGGTCAGGTGCCCGACATGATCCGGCTCACCCGGCAGCAGCTCGCCGCGTACGCCGGGCCCGGCTCGGACCGGATCGGCATCGCGATGACCGAGTTCAACACCGGCTCCAGCAGCAACGGCACGAACACCCAGCCCGGCGCCCTGGCCGCCGCCGACGCCTACGCGAGCCTGCTGGCGAACGGCGTGTTCACCGTCGACTGGTGGAACGTGCACAACGGCATCGGCAACGTCACCGAGGTCGAGGGGCACACCGACTACGGCGACTTCGGGCTGCTGTCCAGCGGGGTCTGCAACTCCTCCGGGGTCTGCGAACCGCCGCTGAACACGCCGTTCGCGCCCTACCACGCGTTGCGGATGGTCAGCGTGTTCGCCCGGGCCGGTGACCAGTTCGTCAGGGCGGCGACCGACCAGCCGAAGGTCAGCGCGCACGCCGTCCGGCGGCCGGACGGCGACCTGGCGGTCATGCTGATCAACACCTCGCCGGACACGTCCTACCCGGTCGCCGTGGACTACGCGGGCTTCACGCCGGCCACGGGCGCGCCCACCGTACTGACGCACGTCAACGGCGCGACCGCCATCACCACCTCGACCACCGGCACCGCCACCAGCCAGACGCTGCCCCCGCTCTCCCTGACCACCGTCGTCGTGCGTCCCGCCGCGCCCCCGACCGGCCTCCCCGGCGCGCCCGGCCGCCCGACGGCCTCGAACGTCACCGACCGGGCCGCCGCCGTCTCCTGGCCCGCCGCCGCCCCCGGCGCCCGCCCGATCGTCAAGTACGAGCTCCACCGCCAGAACGGCGCCGTCAGCGAGCAGCTCGGCGAGACCGCCGGCACCTCCTACACGGTGGGCAACCTCAAGCCCGGCACCACCTACACGGTCAACGTGATCGCCCGCGACAGCGGCGGCGGCGTCTCCTGGGCCTCACCGCCCCTGACCTTCACCACCGGCACCCCGGCGACCAGCTCCTGCGCCGTCCGATTCACCGACCAGACCGACTGGGCCAGCGGCTACGTCGGCGCCGTCGAGATCACCAACAACGGCGCCCCGGTCAACGGCTGGACCCTGAGCTTCAGCTGGCCGAGGCCCTGGCAGAGCCTCGGCAGCGGCTGGAGCGCCACCTGGACCCAGACGGGCTCGACCGTCAAGGCCGTCAGCGAGCCCGGCAACGCCTCCCTGGCCACGGGCGCCTCGACCACGATCGGGTTCGTCGGCAACTACGCCGGCCCGAATCTCCTGCCCACCGTCTTCACCCTCAACGGAACCGTCTGCACCACCAGACAGTGACCCGGCTCCCCGCACCCGGCCCTGGGCCACGGACTCGTGAGCCGGGGCCGGGTGCGCGGCGAAGGCCCTTCAGGCCCGGCCCGGCCGTCATCACAGCAGGCAGGGGCTCTCGCCGCCGTCCGGTCTGACCGTCACCACAGCAGGAAGGGGCTCTCGGGGCCGTCCGGTCTGGCCGTCACCACAACATCCAGGGACTCTCGGCGCCGCCGCCGAACGCCGCCGTGCCCGTCCGCCGCCACCGCTGCCGCACGTCATGCTTGGCCCGGATGGCCGGCGCCGTGGTGGTGAACGGCCCGCAGGTGGCGACCTCGCCGTCGTTCCTCGGGGACACCCCGGAGCAGGTGAAGGGCTGGGAGACGTTGCGGTCCGCGTCGGTGTTGTAGAGCTGGACGTGCACGTCCGACCGGACAGAGCTCGCCCCTCGGATGCGTCCCATCAGGTAGAAGACGTCGCCCACCATGGCCATGCAGGGCGACATCTCCACGCCGCTGCCCGCGGAGATCCACGAGCGGCATTTCCAGTCCGGCTGGGAGCTGCGCGGCGGGGCGCCGTCACCGTCGGTCTCGGGGTCCACGGTGTGCGGGGCCTCCGTCTTCCGGTCGGCCGGCGTCCGGCGGGGGTCGGCGGTACGGTTCGGCGTGGGGTCCGTCGTCGCGTTCGGCGTCCGTTCCGGGACGGCCGTGCCCGGCGTGCGGACGGACTCCTTCGGCGTCTTCTTCGCCGACGACTTGAGCGGTTCGTCCTCGGTGCCGGACGTCTCCTCGTCCGCCTCCGACGGGACAGGGGTCTGCTTCGCCGTCCCGGGGTCGACGGGTGTCGACGTGCCGACCGCATCGGGCGACCTGGACACCGAGAGCCCGGCCGCGTCGTTCACGGCCCCCGCACCCGGCGTCCGCCATGGGGCCATGACGGCCACCGCCGCCGCGGTCAGCGCCACCGCCGCCGTGGTGCTCGCGATGACGACCAGCCGCCGGCGGGACCGTCCGGACGGCTGCGCAACCGCCTTGCCCGCCTGGCCGGCGGCGGCCCGCCCCGAGGGTGGAACCGTACC
Organism: Nonomuraea sp. NPDC005692; assembly: GCF_040631115.1. Lineage (NCBI taxonomy): Bacteria > Bacillati > Actinomycetota > Actinomycetes > Streptosporangiales > Streptosporangiaceae > Nonomuraea > Nonomuraea sp. NPDC005692. Next base: position 6,534 of record NZ_JBEXYU010000033.1, read on the forward strand.
GACCTGGGCGGCCGCGGCCCGCCCAGCGGACGGAACCGTGCCGTCCCCACCGGCGACGCCCGAGGCCGCCCCGGCCCCGGCGATCTCCCCAGAGGCCGCGCGCGGAGCAGGACCCTGAGCGGGCTCACCGGGCGGCCCGGCGGCGGCCGGCGAGGAACCCGGCGGCGGCCCCGGCAGCGGCTCGGACGTCGCGGACGGGGCGTCCGACCTGCCGACCCGCGGCAAGGCGGCCAGCCCCGCCACCACCGGCCCCGCCTCCCGCAGCGCCACCGCCACCTGCCCGGCCGCCGGACGCCCCGCCGGATCCTTCGCCGTGCAGGCCGCGATCACCGACCACAGGGCGTCGGGCATCCCGGGCAACCGCCGCGGCATGGCCATCGCATGCTGCCGGAGCAGGGCCATCGGATGCTCACCCACGAACGGCGGACGCCCGGCCAGCAGCTCGTAGAGGATCAGACCGGCCGCATAGACGTCCACCGCCGGCGTGGGTGCACCGCCGTCGGCCACCTCGGGCGACAGGTACGTGGGCGTGCCGATGATCGAGGTGGTCTGCGTCAGCCCCGGCCCGAGGACGATCCGGGCGACCCCGAAGTCCGTCAGCCGGACCTGCCCCGTGGGCCCGTCGATCAGGACGTTCCCCGGCTTGACGTCCCGGTGGACGACGCCCGTCGCGTGCGCCGCCGCCAGCGCCTCGGCGACCTGGGCCATCAGCTCGGCGGCCATGGCCGGCGGCAGCGTGCCGTGCTGCTGGAGCAGGCCGCGCAGATCCCCGCCCTCGACGAGGTCCATCACCAGCGCGAGCCGCTCCCCCTCGATGACGAAGTCGCGCATCGTGACGATGTGGGGATGGCGAAGGGTGCGCAACACATTGCGTTCCTGCACGAACCGCAGCACCAGGTCCTGGTCGCCGACGAGGTTGCTGCGCAACAGCTTGACCGCCACGATCTCGCCGGTCTCCCGGTGCCGTGCCCGCCAGACGGTCCCCATGGCCCCGGCGCCGATCTCGTCGAGCAGCACGTACCGGCTGCCCAGGAACGCCTCGGCCCCACCCTCGTCCATCGCCCGCCTTTCCCCCGAACAGTGGGGATCACAATAGTCAGGATGATCCAGACAAAAAAGATCAACGCCTCCGCGGCCTCACAGCACGCCCCCGGCTGACCAGGCCCCCCGGCCGCGCACCCCGCCGGGCCAGAACCACCCCCACAGCCCAGCAGCGAGCACAAGGCCCGCACCGGCCTCCGTCCGGCCTGTCACCCAACCCACCCAACGATCAGCCGCAACGCCGCCAACGCACCGAACAGCCGCCCCACCCCCACCAGACCCCCTCAGAAGACCCCACCCTCAGCCCCACCAGCGCCCTTCGAAGGCCCCATCCTCACCCCCACCAGCGCCCCCGCCCTCACCCCACAAGAGCCCCTCTGATGGCTCCACTCCAGCTCACACCTGTGCCGTGAGCAGGGCGTCCGCGAGACCCGTGCGGGCGTAGAACACCGTGCGGCCCGCCCGGTGAGTGCTGGTCAGCCCGGCGGCCCGCAGCGCGGTGAGATGCTGCGACACCCCCGCCGCGGACATCCCCGACCGCTCGGCGAGCTCGGTGGTCGAGGCCGGCGAGTCGAGTTCGGCCAGGATCAACGCCCGGGAACGGCCGATCACGGCGGCGAGCGCGTCCATGGGCGCATGCCGCCGCGACTCCCACAACGCGCCGATGCCACGCGCCGGGTAGGCGAGCTGCGGCGGCTCCGACGCGACGGACCGCGTCAGCACCCGCGGCCACGCGAAGACCGACGGCACGAGAAGCAGCCCCGCACCGGTCTCGATCCTGGTGATCGCACAGTGCCGCTCTGCCAGCCGGAGACCGCCGCTGTCCCAGCGCACGGTGTGGTGGAGCTGGTCGAGCGTCCGCGCCGTACCGTGCTCGGCCACCTGGCGGCCCCGGTGGAAGACGTCCGCGTCCAGCACCGACCGGATCCGCGCCCAGTAGGGCGCGATCGCGAGCTCCCAGTAGGTCTCGATCTCCGCGACGACCTTGGGCAGGTACGCCCGGGGATTGCGGTGCAGGTTCCGCAACCGGGGCGGCAACCGGCCGTCCCGCTCGGCGGACAACAGGTCGAGGTCTCGTCGTACCTGCTCGGGGTCGGTGGCCTCGATGGCCGCCAGTTCGTCGGGCAGCTCGTGGGACGCGGTCGTCGGATTGAGAAAGTCCGGGAAATGGCCGACGGGCGCCACCATGTCGGCCAGCCACCCACGATCGAGCCCCGCCGCCGCCACCCGGGGACGCACCTGCTCGGCCCACCCACGATGAGGATCGGGCACCGTGGCCGCGGCCAGCGCCCGGCAACTCGTGACGACCTCCCACATGGACGAGACGGCGAACCGGGTCTCGGCCAGATCGTTCACCGAAAAGGCCAGCCGCGCCTTCATCCCGCCTCCCGGAGGTCCACGATTCGGTCAGAGCTTAATCAATGGACGCCTACCTCGCGGCCCGGCAACATCCCGGACCAGGCACCCACCGAGCCATGGTGCCGGACTCCGAACACCCCGAAGGCGGTCACCCACATGTCTGTGGACAACTCCTCCTCCGCTTCTCCCTCCTCTGAGAGGAAGGCGGACCTCTTCCGCAAGCTCAGCGCCGACTCCGTACTGATCCTCCCCAACGCCTGGGACGCCGCCAGCGCCGCCGTGATCGCCGCAGCCGGCGCCACAGCCATCGCCACGACCAGCGGCGGCGTCTCCTGGTCCCTCGGCCGCGGCGACGGCCAGCACCTCACCCGCGACGAGATGCTGCAAGCCGCCCAGCGCATCGTGAACACCGTGGACCTCCCCGTGACGGTCGACATCGAGGGCGGCTACGGCCCCGCCCCCGAGGACGTCGCGGACACCGTCCGGGCCGTGGCCGGAGCCGGTGCGGTGGGCGTCAACCTGGAGGACTCCCAGGCCGTCGGCGGCCCGCTGTTCGACCTCGCCGACCAGACCGCCAGACTCCACGCGGCCCGGGAGGCGGCGGCCGCGGCGGGCCTGCCCGGACTGTTCGTCAACGCCCGCACCGACGTCTTCCTCTTCGCCATCGGCCCCTCCGCCGGCCGCCTGGACGAGGTGCTCAAGCGCACGGCGGCGTACGCCGAGGCCGGCGCCGACGGCATCTTCGTCCCCGGCCTCCTCGACCTCGACGCGCTGGCCACCCTGTGCGCCGAGTCCCCGCTCCCGGTCAACGCGATGGCCGTCGCCGGCGGCCCCACGATCGCCGAACTCACCCAGGCCGGCGTCCGCCGGATCAGCCTCGGCACCGCGCTCGCCCAAACCGCCTACACCGCCGCCCGCCAAGCCGCCGCCGAACTCCTCACCACCGGCACCTACGACTCCCTGACCGACTCCCTGGACTTCAGCACCCTGAACACCCTCTTCCACCCTTGACCCCACCCCGACAGCCGAGCCCTGGCCGCCGCCACGCCATGCCCCGAGCCGTCGATAACGCGACACGCGGCGGCCCACCGCTGGCCAGGCGAACCCGGTGACACCGTCATCGGGCGCACTTCGCTATGACCCGATCCCGGAGTACGCGAACGTAGTCGAATCCCCGGCCCTCCAACCGCCGCACGACCCACTGAGCAGCACAATCGTCAGGATCGAGTTCCCGTAAGTGAGATCGAAGGCTCTCGATCGCGATCCTTGGATTCCTCACATTCGCCCGGTCTCCGTCGCCGGCACCCATGCGAGAGTCACGCCTTTCTGCGACTCCCCTTTGCGGTAGATCTCGCGGGCGTCGCGTCCCTGCGCCCATCGCCGGGCGTACGGGGCAGCCTCGACCACGATGCCGTCACGCACGACCAGTCCAACAGTGGCGCGGTGCGTGGACCACCAGATGAGGCCATTCCTGAAATCGTCATCCACGACCGAACCGTAGCGGCGGCATACGACACGGCTAACGGCGTGGACGAACTGGACCTCGACGCCCCGCCGCACATCGTCGGCCACAGCGACATCGCGGCCACCATGACGATCCACGCACACGCCTCCAGAAGGGCGAAGCGAAAGGCTCTCGGCACGCCCGACGACTGTGCCCGTCACTCGCAGCGCTCGAAGACGAGCTCCACGCCACGCCTCCTTCGTCAAAGTCGGCATCGCGCTGGGAACCGAAAGGCACAGGCTCAGAGCCTCGTCCAGCGCCATCTCGTTCCCCAGCCTGGGCAAGAAGCGCCTCGACAGGCTCAACGCGGCCGACGTCCGCCAGTTCGTGACGTCGTTTCGGTCCGGCTGCCTGTGTCGCCAGCGCGGATGGGACAAGGCGCGGAAGCCGTCCGAGCACTTCGCCAAGAAGAGCGGCGAGTGTTGTGCCTACAAGATCGAGCCTCGGATGGTCCAGTTCATCCACACCGTTCTGAGGAACGCCCTGGGGAGCGCCGTCCGGAAAGAGATCACCGCGCAACGTCGCGAAGCTCATCAAGATCTCGCCCCCAGTACAAGGTCAACCGTGGCCTCACGGCCACTCAGGCGTCAGGGGCAGGGTCGAACTGCCGACCTTCCGCTTTCAGGCGTAGCAATCGTCCTGCTCCTCATCTGCTACGAGGACTCAGCCGGCCGTCCGTGGTGCCCTTCGTGTGAGTTTGGTGACCGACGTTGCCGTCAGCGTTGCCGTCACGGAACCCGCCGTACCCTGCCGCAGGCCTCGACCAAGGAGAGCCACGGCGGGTCCGGCCTCTTGAAGGCCGAGGGAAATGTCAGCACTGCCTACATCATGTAACCAAGATCCAGCCACGCCCTCTTCGTGCGGGATAGCGTGATCGTTCGTGAGATTTGCGACGGTCCTCGTCCTCCTGCTCGCGGTCTGCGGCGCGGACGTACAGGCGACGTGGGCGGCCACGTGGCGGCTCACGTACGCGGTGCGGGGATGGACCGGCACGATGGGCGCCACAGGGCAGGGACAGGCCTGGGCCCTCCTCCAGCACGGCAGGCAGCAGACCAGCTCGACGATGCTCCGCTGGGACGGCGCCTCCTGGCGGGCCACCGTGCTGCCGAAAGGCGCCAGCGCCTACAACGCGCGCTTCGCCGCCTCCCCCTCAGGGGACGACCTGTGGATGTTCTCCGGGGACCGCCCGTTCCAGCTGACCGGCGGCCAGTGGGTATCCCGCCCGTGGACCAGCAAGTACGAGCGCGGATCCGTCGCCGTCGGAGCCAAGGACGACGTCTGGATTTCCGAACACGGTGGCCCGGACGACTACTCCGGATCAGGACTCAGCCATTGGGACGGCCGCTCGTGGAAACCGGTCCCCAAGCCGAGCCCGTACGGCGACCTTGACCAGGTCTCGCTCGTCGCCGCCCCCAACGGGGGCGAGGCATGGGCACTGATCCATCCTCCGGGAGCGACAGCGGCGATACGGCGGAACGGCTCCGGATGGGTCACCGCTCCCCTGCCTCCCGCGCCTGGTTGCCCCCCTTCCCCCACCGGGGGCTTCTACGGCATGGCGGCCCGCGCCCACGACGACGTGTGGCTGGTGACGCAGGGCGCATACGAGCGGTCCGGGTCCTGCGAGGTGCCCGACCGCGGCATGATCGTGCGCTGGGACGGCACCGCGTGGAGGTGGCTGAACCTGCCGTTGGCCAAGACCTGGCTGCCTGCCGTCCGCGCGGACCGGGTCGGCGGCGTGTGGGTCGCCGCCAACCCCGCCCACGCGCAGTCGTACGTGCTCAACTTCCGCGGTGGCCGCATGACCAGATCGACGCTGCCCGCGGGAGGGGGGTGGGCGGGAATCGTGGACATCGTCCCGGAACCGAACAGCACCCGGCTATGGACTCTGGCCCGGCGTGTGGACGGCACCCTCCTGATCTACGAGCTGACCTGACCGCCCATCATCACAGCACCGTGGCCCTGCCGGTGGGACAGCCGGATCAGTCCTCGATCTCCCCACGGGGAGCCGTTCCGGGCTGAAAATCGGGGTAGTGGCTTCGAATACCGCCCCCGAAGATGCGACCTGTCTGGATGACCGGACCACAATGCTTTCCCCCGTACGGCATTCCTCGTGGACGGCGTGCGGAGTCGATGGCCTGCCTGCCCCGGGTCGCCCGATGGTGTCGATCAACCGGTTTGGCCTCGCACCGTGACCGCATGGGTGCCCTGCGCGGCGAGCACCCGGTGATGACGATCAAGGATGATCTCGTACTCGTCTTCGGTGTCGGCGTACCGCTGTCCCACCGAGTTCGCCACGCAGTGGTGAGCGACTCCACCTCGTCGTCCGTCACGGTAACCCCTGTCTGGAAGGCAACAGTGAGCAACCGTCTTCTCAGCCCAGAGGGCCCATAGATCATCTAGCCGGATCTGTCGCACGGAACCTGAGACCTGACATGTGTGCGGGCTGACGCTCACCTCAACACGACACTCACCTCGAGCCCCGCGAAGATCGTCTGAATGGCGTCGAAAAAGGTCGGAGAGTGGTCCACCTGCTCCAAGAGCGTCGACGGAGCCCGTCGCGCAACTTGGGAGTCGCTCCAGACCAAGGTGAACGGTGCCGTTGCCCCGAACCCTCCGCACAGACAGTCATTCAGGGCATCGAGATTCCAACCGAAATAGCCCCCCGGCCCGTTGACGGCTTCTCCGACTGCGAGGTAGAAGGAGGTCATATCAGTGACGTGAGCTCCATCGAGGCAATAAACACGTCCTGCCGGACGATCCACTGGACCCATCTGCCGGAACCTGCTGCGGCCGACAAGGGTCAGCCATTCCCGTCTGCCCTCCGAGTCGTACACCGCCCACTGGTTGATCTGGTCAGGCCGGGCCGTCCGCCAGCGCTCCCAGATATGCCGCGTGCCGGCCTGCGGGCTGTCGTAGCCCCACTTGGCGATGATGTCCGCCCGTTCGGAGCCGAGCCGCGAGGGCCGCCACTCGATGATCTCGCTCACCCAGAAGTCCGCAAGAGGCTCTCCTGCCGCGTCGAGCATCCGAAGCCCTTCCAGCCAGAGAGGATTTCTCAGGCGGTACCGATTGGAACTCCCCAGGTAGTCACGTAACCGCTGAGAAGGAAGGCATCCCAGAATCTCGACCGTCACAGGCCCATCGCCCTCCGCCGCCTCGACGAAGACACCCTCGGCATCGAGGCAAGTGCCGAGAACGCGCCCATCTCCGTCGATCAGCAAGAACTTCGGCTGACTGATATCCACGGACCCGATCCTCATGCATGCATCCGAGACGTTGCTGTCAGTGGATACCAAAAAGCCCCGAACGGTAATCCGCTCGGGGCTTCCTTGTTGTTCAAAGCTGGTGGTCAGGGGCAGGGTCGAACTGCCGACCTTCCGCTTTTCAGGCGGACGCTCGTACCAACTGAGCTACCTGACCCAGAGCGGTCCTGACGGGACTTGAACCCGCGACCTCCACCTTGACAGGGTGGCGAGCACTCCAAACTGCTCTACAGGACCTTGCGTTTCTTGCGTTTCTTTCTGTTTGCGCTTGCTTAGCTTACCAGCTTCCCGGTGGCCTTTCGACCAGCCGGTTCGCGGTGCGCCAAACACTCGCAAGTGCCCCCAACGGGATTCGAACCCGTGCCGCCGCCTTGAAAGGGCGGTGTCCTAGGCCGCTAGACGATGGGGGCTCAGGATTCCCTGTCGCCTTCCGTCGGAGACCTCTGAAGCATAGGGGACGATTGCCCTTGATGCCAAAGTGGCTGACCGGCGGTCGGTGACGCAGTGCCAGTGACCGTTCCCGTTGGCGACGGGGCGTTCGTTGGCTCCGGAGAAATCATACGTTGTGGGTCGGCCTCCACGTGACGCTGGATGTACACCGACTGCTCCCCAAGGCCGCCCAGCGTGATGTCGTCCCAGGCACGCAGGCGGCGTGTCTCCCGGTCGAAGTACAGAACCGAGGCCTGTACGGGCGTGGGCTGGGCGTGTTCGAGCGCCCGCAGGCCGGCGCCGCCGGTCGAGCCCTGGACGAGCATCCGCGAGCCGGACGGCAACATGGACGTCGACCGGTCATGCGTGTGACCGGCCAGGATCATGGGCGTGGCCCCGCTGAAGCCGCGGCCGACGACAGGGTCGTGGACGGCCACTACGTCCGCCTTGTCCACGTTGGGCAGGTGTGAGCGGGCGAATTGTTGGAGCGCGTCCGGGTCCGAGTCGACGGCCACCGATTTGTCGGGGGTGAACCGGGGGTCGCCCAGGCCGTAGATGCGCAGGCCCGCGACCTTTTCCACCCTGTCGTCCAGGACCACGGCGTTCTTCTGCCTCTCGACCGCCTTCTGGGTGATCATCGAGTCGTGGTTGCCCCGTACGTACACGTACGGCACCCCGAGGCGGCTGATCTCGTCGACAAACTTGTTCTCCGGTTTGGTCCCGTGGTCCGAGATGTCACCGGTGTCGATGATCATGTCGACGGCGAACTGGTCCTTGAGCGAGCGGATGACGTTCCAGGCGATGGGGTTGATGTGGATGTCCGAGACGTGCAGGACCCGGATGGAATTGGGGTCGGCGTCGTACAGCGGCAGGGTCGAGACGGTGTCGTACAGCTTCGAGACGTTCGTGACGAGCTTGGTCAGCTGCGACCGGTACGACTCGAACTTCGTCACGATCGACTCCGCGCTGCCCACGAGCGACGGCGCCGCGGCGACCAGACCCGAGTAGCGCGGCTCCACGAGCGAGTTGGGGCGGAACGTGAGGGCGGCGAGGGCCCCGGTGGCCGCGAGGCCCACAGAGGCCGCCAGAAGCCCCACCAGAGCCGTCCTGGGGCGCCTGTAGACCATCAGGACGGCGATCAGGGCCCCCGCCCCGGCACACAGCATGCTGCGGATCGCCAGGGCGCGCACACCGTCCAGGAGGTCGCTCTCGATGAGGCCCGGCAGGCGGTCGGCCAGTTTGGGGTCCTCGATGAGCGCCTTGGCGCGCTCCTGGTCGATGTTCTCCAGGGTGATGCGGAGCCTGAGCGGGGCGTCGTGGGTCTGGAAGGTCAGCGTGCCGAGGGGGCTGGCGTCGACGACCGTCTCGCCGTTCCAGGCGGGTCTGAGCGACATGCCCGTCTCGACCGGGCCGACCTGGGCGTGCACGGTGCCGCTCAGGAAGATGCCCAGCCACGCGCCGGCAGCGGCCACCAGGAGCACCGCCACGGCCCTCGTTGCACGTGATCGAATGACTGCTTTCAACCTGTCAGCGAACTTCATACAGTTTCTTGCATACCTGACCGACAGGGCAGAATGGCATGCGTGATCGAGGTTTCGCGGGAGAAGTTCGAGGAACTCGTGGCCGAGGCTTTGGACACGATCCCCGCCGAGCTCACCCGCGTCATGAGCAACGTCGTCGTCACGGTCGTCGATGATCCGCCAGAGCCCCACCTGCTCGGCCTGTACACCGGTGTCCCCCTCACGGAGCGCGGCGACTGGTACTCAGGTGTCCTGCCCGACCGGATCGAGATCTACCGCAATCCCATATGTCAGATATGCAAGACAGAAGAGGAAGTCGTTAACGAGGTGCGCATCACCGTTGTCCATGAGGTGGGACACCATTTCGGGATCAGCGATGACAGACTTCACGAACTGGGCTGGTGACCCTTTGCAGCCCGTTGACTTCTTTGGGTTGCGCCTTGCCTCATGATCGGGCACCTTAGGTCACATAGCGAACACGGTGAGTCAGGCACAGCGGAGTCCAATGGGGGCCATGCAGGCAGGTAGGCCGCCGGGACGGCATCGCCGTGCCGAGACAGACCAGGCCACCTACGGCGAGGTCATCGCCATCCGGGAGTTCCGGGCACTCTGGTACGGCCAGGGCCTCTCCCTCCTCGGTGACCAGCTCGCCCAGGTGGCGCTCGCCGTCCTCGTCTACTCCCGCACGGGGTCGCCCCTGGCCACCGCGGCCGTCTACGCGCTGACGTACCTTCCGTCGATCGTCGGGGGGCCGCTGCTGGCGGGGCTGGCCGACCGGTTCGCGCGCCGGGGCGTCATGATGACCTGCGACGTCGTCCGGGCGGTGCTGGTCGGCGTGATGGCGCTGCCGGTGATGCCGTTCTGGGCGTTGTGCGTGCTGGTGTTCTTCGTGGTGCTGCTCAGCGCCCCGTTCTCGGCGGCGCGCGCGGCGCTGCTGCCCGAGGTGCTCGAAGGCGACCGGTACGTCGTCGGCTCGGCGTTGCAGAACATGACGAACCAGGCCGTACAGATGCTGGGTTTCGCCGCGGGCGGAGCGATGATCGCCACCCTGGGCCCCTACCGGGCGCTCGCGCTCGACGCGGCCACGTTCCTCGCCTCGGCCCTGATCCTGGTTTCCGGGGTGCGCCCGCGGCCGGCCGCCGGCCAGGACGGCGCGAAGCCGTCCATGTGGGCGATGACCAGGGCGGGAGCCCGACTCGTCTTCGGCTCGCACAGGTTGCGAACGCTTGTCCTGTTCGCGTGGTTGTGCGGCTTCTACATCCTCCCTGAGGGCCTCGCCGTGCCCTATGCCGCCGAACTCGCCACGGGGTCGTTGTCGGTGCCCGTGATCACCGGTCTGCTGATGGCCGCGATGCCGACGGGCACGGTGGTGGGCGCGTTCCTGTTCAGCAGGTTCGTGACCCCGGCGCGGCGGCTGCGGCTGATGGGGTGGATGGCCATGCTGAGCTGCGCGCCCCTGGCCGTGACGGCGCTCCGGCCGCCGCTCGCGGTGGTGCTGGCCGCGTGGGTTCTGTCGGGGATCGGTGGGGCGTACCAGCTCGCGGCGAACGCGGCGTTCGTCCAGAATGTGCCGCCGGAGCGGCGCGGCCAGGCGTTCGGGCTGGTGCAGTCGGGGTTGATGGCCGTGCAGGGGATCGGGATCCTGGTCGGCGGGTTCGCGGCGGAGAGACTCGGTCCTGAGCTGGTGGTTGCGCTCTCCGGCATCACCGGAGTGATCGCGGCGGCCGTGCTCGCCCTGATGTGGACCGAGTCCCGGGACGACCGTGATGCCCAGGAGCTGCCCGCCCGGGCGCCGGCCTGATCACTGCTGCGGCTTGTGCTCGCCGGTCCAGTCGGTGGCGTTCCGCTGCTGCTGCTTGCTGATCAGGTCCTGGACGATCGAGGTGTCCCGCTCCTCGTCCGGCAGCAGGAGCCAGCCGATCGCGTACACGCCGACGCCGACCCCGCCGAACAGGGTGGCGATGGCGAGGGCGACCCTGATCAGGTTCGCGTCGATGCCGACGTACTCACCGATGCCCGAGCAGACGCCCGCGACGATCCGGCCCTTGTTGGTGCGGCGAAGCTTCTTGACGTTGTGCTCGCTGTATTCGTTCATGTCTCAAGACTGCCCCTGGGGCCGGTGTTAGCACATCAGGATTGTCCCTGGTAGAACCCTGGTAACCCCTTACGCGAGGAGAGGACCCGCCATGGACGATCTGCTGCGCCTCGACGACCGCCTCAACGGCGACCAGCGGCTGATCCGCGACACGGTCAGGTCCTTCGTCGCCGACCGCGTCCTTCCGCACGTGGGCGACTGGTTCGAGGAGGCCGTCTTCCCCGCGCGCGAGCTCGCGCCGGAGCTCGGCTCGCTCGGCCTGCTGGGGATGCACCTGGAGGGCTACGGGTGCGCCGGCACCGACGCGACCTCCTACGGCGTGGCCTGCCGCGAGCTGGAGGCGGGCGACTCCGGCCTGCGCTCGTTCGTGTCGGTGCAGGGCTCGCTGGCGATGTTCCCCATCTGGCGGTACGGCTCCGAGGAGCAGAAGGAGGAATGGCTGCCGCGCATGGCGGCCGGCACGGCGATCGGCTGCTTCGGCCTGACCGAGCCGGACCACGGGTCCGACCCCGCCAACATGCGCACGTACGCCAAGCGGGACGGCTCCGACTGGGTGCTCAACGGCTCCAAGATGTGGATCACCAACGGCTCGATCGCCGACGTCGCCGTGGTGTGGGCGCAGACGGACGAGGGCGTCCGCGGCTTCGTCGTCCCCACCTCCACCCCGGGCTTCTCCGCCCCTGAGATCCACAAGAAGCTGTCACTCAGGGCCTCGGTCACCTCGTCCCTGTACTTCGACGATCTCCGCCTGCCCGCCTCCGCCGTGCTGCCCGACGTCACCGGCCTCAAGGGCCCGCTGTCGTGCCTGTCCGAGGCCCGCTTCGGCATCCTGTGGGGGGTCGTCGGGGCCGCCCGCGCCTGCCTGGAGTCTGCGGTGGACTACGCGAAGACCCGCGTCCAGTTCGACAAGCCGATCGGCGCGTTCCAGCTCACCCAGGAGAAACTGGCCTGGATGTACGTCGGCACCGCCCAGGCCCAGCTCACGGCCCTGCACCTGGGCGCCCTGAAGGACGAGGGACGGCTGGAGCCCCGGCAGATCAGCTTCGGCAAGCTGGCCAACGTACGGGCCGCCCTGGACATCGCCCGGCAGGCCCGTTCCGTCCTGGGGGGAAACGGGATCACCCTGGAGTACCCTGTGATCAGGCACATGAACAATCTGGAGTCTGTGCTGACGTACGAGGGGACCCAGGAGATTCACACACTGGTGCTCGGGGAGGCTCTGACGGGGCTGCCCGCTTACCGGTGATGGAGGCGTCGCGGGCGGGGCGGTAATCTCTGTACCCTTGCTCGTGCGAGGGGCGTTAGCTCAATTGGCAGAGCTGCGGACTTTTAATCCGTAGGTTCCGGGTTCGAGCCCCGGGCGCCCTACCACTCCACACCCCACCTGCCCTGGGCTTACTCGTCGACTGCCTCTTGAGGGGCGAAAACGACCGAGTTCATGCTCGTCACATGCTCTTCGGCACGTGTCCGGCACATCGGCGGGCCGATAGCGACATCGAAATAGACCGGTTTGTGCCACCGGGTATCGGCGCCTGGAGCCGGATCAAAAGCCAGACCTGAACGACACCCAACCAATGGGCATCATGGAAGGACTGGTGGGCGGGACACGCCCAGCTCGGTCACAGACCCGTCCAAGCGGTGGTCAAGCCGCCTTCGGGCGAGTTCACGCGCGGTCGACACAGCGGTCGCCCAACTTGCATGGCTGGAACCATCGATCCGTAACAGACCAGTATCCATCGGCGGGTTGCGGATCTTGAGCGTAGATACCGAGCAGTTGCCCAAAACGACTTGAGTGACTCTTAAACGGTCCCGAAACCCGAGAGTAGAGCCAGGATCGTTACACTTGTGTCAGTCTTCGAAGTCGTCTGCACGGATGCGCGAAGTGGTCTGCACGCCGCTTGGATCGGCGTGCCAATCGCGCCGAGGAGCGGCCAAGTCGTACCCGGTCCTCTGCTGTGCGCCCCGCCCCGACCCTAGGAGGGGTCATCGAGACACAGGCCGCCAAAGATCGCGAGACTGCCTCGACCTCGGTGTCGAGCTGGGCGCCTGCGACGCACTCGTCTCCTAGGTAGCGGTCATGCCGGGTCCGGGGAGGTGTACTTGACCTTCTTTCGCCGGAGGGCCGGAGGGCTGGGATGTCCTGGCGTAGGCGGGGCTCTCCTGCGCGTGGTGCGGACCGGTCCGATGAGGAGACCGGCTCGGGGCCGTCGAAGTGGCCGAGGTACTTGTTGCCGGCCTCGTCATAGCCGCCGAGGTTGGCGAAGAAGTGTGCGCGATAAGGCGTCGGTCTCGGGGACGTAGTCGTCGAACTCGTAGCTGGTGTCCTGCACGAGGTGGCCGTCGAGGTGGAAGGTGTGTGACCAGTGGTGCACGAGGAAGAACCCGCCGGGCAGCCAGCGGAAGGTCGCGGTGCCGCGCAGCTCGCCGCCGGTCTCGCCGGATGAGTCGAACTGGCCGCTGAGCGACCAGGTGCCGGCCAGGAAGTCGAGTCGGCGCAGCGCCTGGTCTGGTCGCGGTGGGGTGAACTCATCGCGGGCGTGCACGGTCTCAGGGGTGGACCCGCGGGAGTCTGGCTGGTATCCGTGGCGACCCCGTGCTCGTCACGCGGTAGATACCTACCGGGGTGGTGCGTGATCGGTGAGGATGTGGCGGTGAAGGTGTCTGTGCCGGTGTCAGCGCGTGAGAGTGAGGTGCTCGCGGCGCTTGGTGCGGGGTTGTCCAATGCCCAGATCGCCCGCCGCTTGCAGATCTCGGTGCGCACGGTCGAGGGCCATGTGTCGTCGTTGCTGCGTAAGTACGGGGTCGCCGACCGGCAAGCGCTTGCCGCGCGGGCCGGCGGTGCGGGTGCGGTGACCTTGCCCGGCGACATACCCGGGTTGCCGCGCTCGCGGACCAGCTTCGTCGGGCGTCGGGCCGAGGTCGAGGCGGTGCGGGCGGCGCTGGCGCGGGGTCGGTTGGTGACGCTGGTCGGGCCGGGTGGGGTCGGCAAGACCCGGCTCGCGGAGGTGGTCACGACCGCTGTGGCGGCCGAGTACCGGTATGGCGCGGCGTTCGTGGATCTGGTGCCGGTGCGCGACGGCCGGCTCGGGCATGCGGTGGCGGCGGTGTTGGACGTGGCCGAGCACGCGGACGGGCAGGAGGCGGTCCTGGCCCGGTTGCGTCGTGGCCCGTCGGTGCTGGTGCTGGACAACTGTGAACACCTACCCGACGCGGTCGCCGAGTTCGTCGAGCGAATCCTGGCCGCGAGCCCGGCGACGATCCTCGCGACCAGCCGCGAGCGGCTCGGGCTGTCCGGTGAGCTGGTTCACCCGGTCGCACCACTGCCGTTGGGCTCGGACGCTGAGGAGTTGTTCCGCGACCGCGCGCAGCTGGCGCACCAGGCTGGGACGTACGACGCCGCGACCGTTGCCGACCTGTGTGCGCGGCTGGACGGCCTGCCGCTCGCGATCGAGTTGGCCGCGGCGCGCAGTGCGTCGCTCGGCGCTACCGGGCTGTTGACCGGGTTGGGTGACCATCTGCGGCTCTTGGCTGGCGGGCGCGGTGCGGTGGTGCGGCACCGGTCGCTGCGCGGGGTGATCGGATGGAGCCATGACCTGCTCACCGAAGACGAACGGGCGGTGCTTCGTCGGCTGTCGGTGTTCGTCGGCGACTTCGACCTGTCGGCGGTGGCCGCGGTCATCGGGGTGGGCGCGGCCGAGGCCGCCGACGTGCTGGGGCGGCTGGTCGACAAGAGCCTGGTCCAGCACCGGCACGGCAGGTGGCGACTGCTGGACACGATCCGGGCGTTCGCCGCCGAGCGACTCGCGGACGAACCCGAGCACGCCGAGGTGCGGCGGCGGTACCTGCGCTGGGCAGCCGACCTGGCCACTGACCTGGCCGTCGGTCTCGCGGGGCGGCCCGGTGCGGCCTGGCATGGCGAGTTCGACGCGCTGGCGGGCGATCTTCGGGCCGCGCTGACCGGCTACGAGCAGCCCGACGCCGAGGCCCACCGGCTCGCTCGCACCCTCGCCTGGCTCACGTTCGCGCGCGGTTACCTGTGGCAGGCGCCCGATTGGTACGCCCACGCCGCCCGATGCGCGCCGGATGCGGGCGAGGCGGCCCGGGATCTGGCCAGCGCGGCGGATTGCGCGCAGGTCGGCAACGACGCCGATCGAGCGTTCGAGCTGCGGCTGGCCGCCGCCGACCGGGCGCGGGACGCCGGCGCGGGCAACGCGCGGGCCATCGCGCTGGCGCAGGCGGTAGAGCTGACTGGCCGGTTCCAGGTGGTATTCCGCGACGAGATCCCGTTCGAGCGGCGCCGCGCGCTGCTCGCCGAGGCGACCGCGGCCGGGGATCCGGACGAGCCGGTCGTCGCCGCCCGGCTGGCCTGTGCCGCTGTGTGGACCGCCCACCCGGATACCCTGCGGCCCGAGGCCGGGCTGACCGCGGCTGCGGTCGCGGCCGCTCGCGCGACCGGTGACCCGGTACTGATCAGCGCAAGCCTGGACGCGGTGCGCGTGGCCACGATCAACGACGGCCGCGTCGCGGAGTGGCACCGGATCGCCGCCGAGCGGCTCGAGCTGCTCGCCCCGCTCGACCCGCACCACCCGGAACATGCGGTCGAGATCAGCGACGCGCGCGGGCTGTCCTCGCTGACCGCGGTGGCCGCCGCCGACCTGCCGGCCGCCAGGTCGACCGCGCGGCTGATCTCTGACGCCGAGTTGTCCGGCGACAGCGTGTACCTGGCGGCCAGCAAGACCGTTCCGGTGCTCGTCCTGTCCGGCGACCTCGACGACGCGGTGCAGCTCGCCGAGGACATGTGGGCGGGCTGGCAACGCGCGGGCCGACCGCGGGCGTTCTTTGTCTGGCTCACGATGCCGTTCGCCGTGCTGGCGCATGGCCTGCGCGGTGACCGGGAGCGCGTCGCGCAGTGGCGGGCCCGGGCCGCGGCGATGAGTGACCCGGTGAGTATGGGCTGGCCGTTGCTGGACCCGCTGATCACCTTGGTGGACGCCCGGCTCGCGCTACGGCTCGGTGACCTCGACCAGGCCACCGAGTTGGCCCAGCGCGCCCGGCGACTGCCGGCCAGCTCCTGGTACCGGGTGCTCGCCCGCGCCGCCACCGTCGAGCTCGCGGTGGTCGCCCGCGTGCCGTCGGCCGAGGCCGATCTCGCCGCGGCGCAGGCCGACAGCGCCGGCAACGACTGGGCCACCGCCACCCTGCTGCGCGCCGCCGGCCGGCTCCGTGGCGACGCCGACGCACTCGCCAGGTCGGCCGAACTGTGGCAACGGATGGGGGCCCGGTTCGAGCACCAGGTCACGGTAGAGCTGCTCGCCGGTCCGAAGCTGACGTAGGTGGTGGTCGCGTGCCGGGCACGTGGTCACCACGCATGTGGCGGTCGCCCCACGACTGCGACGCTGTGCTGCACGGCCGGCCAGGCCACAATGCCTGGCCGGGTTCTCGGCAGCGAAGGAGACAACGCGATGGGCAAGGTCACCACAGGCGCCACGATGTCGCTCGACGGCTACATCGCCGGCCCCGGAAAAAGCGGGTTCGACCTGCTGTTCCAGTGGTACGGCAACGGCGAGGTCGAGATTCCGCCGCGGCTCCGTATCTCCGCGGCCAGCGCCGCGCTGGTCAAGCCCGAATGGGACGACACCGGCGCGCTGATCGTCGGCCGGCACCTCTTCGACATGACCAACGCCTGGGGCGGGCGCCACCCGATGGACGTGACCACAGTGGTGCTCACCCACCAGCGCCCCGACGACCGTCCGGACGACGATGACAACTTCGTCTTCGTCACCGACGGCATCGAGGCGGCGGTGGCCAAGGCCAAGGAATTGGCCGGGGACAAGAACGTGGCCGTCAACGGCGGGCAAATGGCCCGGCAGTGCCTGGAGGCCGGTCTGCTCGACGAGGTCGGCGTCGAGTTGGTACCGGTCCTGTTGGGCGGCGGGAAGACGCTGTTCGGCGAGCTCGGCACCGCACCGGTGCAGTTCGACGGGCCCATCGCGGTCGTCGAAGGCACCGGCGTCACCCACCTGCGTTACCGGGTCAAGAAATAGGGCCCCGACAGGGCGGCCTCGCACGCACTGCTGCGTATCGGTGTGTTGCGCACCCGTGCCCGGGTGGAGGCCAATCCCCGGCATGGGGCAGGTGACGGTCACTTTCGAGTCGGACGGCGACCCTGGCACACGGGCTCGCCGGGCACGAGCACGCCAGTGGGTTGCAGATGCAATGCGAGTCGTGCGCGAACATCAGGAAAGCGATCAGCTGATGCCGGGGAGGGCCAGCCCAGACGCCGAACTGGTACTTGGCGCCGTCGCGGCTGAGCAGGAACTGCCCCAATGGCCGATTCAACGAGTCGTGGCCGATTCAGCCGAAGCAGCGGCAGCCTTGCTGCACACCGCCTCCCTCACCACGTTGGCAGCGGATGTCTTCACGAGAACCTGACGTCTCACGACCGCTGGTAGCAACCGAGCCGAACGACAACTCTGCGGCAAACGCCATCACCCACTGGCAAGAAAAGGCAAATAGGCTACCCCCTCCGCCGCCGTCCGAATTCGGCACAGATCGAACGTCAAGAGCGCACAATGGTGGGCCGCATCACGGGCCGCGTGCTCGTCGCGTGCTCTTCGGCCATCGGTACCCACGGACACGCGCCGACATTTTCAGACATTTTAAATGTGGTGAATTCGACAGAGCGACACAATTGAAATGGTGAGACACCGCCCGGCATAGAACCTGTCGCCTTTTAATCCGTAGGTTCCGGGTTCGAGCCCCGGGCGCCCTACCACTCCGGCCTGCACCTTCACACACCCTCTGATCAAAGAATCGAGAGTTGGGTCAGAGGTGGTGCTCGACAGCGTGTTCGGGCGGTCGCTGACGCTGCCGAGCCCCTCCGTTCTCAGCCGGCGGGTGAGGTCGGCTTGCCGAGCACCTCGGTGAGGGCGGAGATGCTGTGGTCGCCGTGGCCGACCTCGACGGCTCGTCTCAGCAGGTCGTTCAGCGGGCCGAGCCAGGTCACGTCGACGTTCGTCTCCCGGGCGAGGTCCTCGTCATGGGCCGCTCCGGCCAGGAAGAGGTTCACCGAAGAGGCGGCGTCGCTGTAGTCACCGCTGTCGATCTCCCTGGCGTACACCGGGAGCAGGGACTTGATCATGTCCAGCCACTTGCCGGTGAAGCGCACCATGCTGCCCGCGTGCAGCACCCGCTACTATCCACGGCCCAACCTGGTCTACGTCCCGTTCCACGACGTCGGGCCGTTCGAGTACGCGCTGATTTGGCGTACGGCGAGCGTCTCCGCCAAGGCCCTGGCCTTCACCAGGGTGGCAGTGGAGACGTTGCCTGAGCACAGCTCAGACCGAGGAGATCCGGATGGCCGCTTGTTGTAGGCGTCGTCCAAGTACCGGCTCCCGCACGGCGTTCACACCGAGCACGCTTTTCACAATGCCCAGCGTCGCGGATCCGTTCCATGGTGGCCGCGCTGATCGGTTTGCCATAGCGGAGTACATCCTGACCACGTGCCACATCGACAGCCGGCGGAGCGGGATCAGGCCAAGGCGCGGGATCAGGCCAAGGCGCGGGATCAGGAACAGCTGGACGTGATTCTGGCAGGCCATGCAGCTGGCCGACCGGATCCGCTGCTCAAGTGCTGGCGTTGGGGGTGATAGCGCAGGAGGCGATTCGCCTCGGCGTCCGGGGTGACCTTGCTCTGGCCCTACCTGGCACAGCGCTCGAAGCGCTCTCTGCTTGGCGATGGCATCGACGGCCCGGGCGGCAGGCGGGATGATCAGGGGCGTGTGGGTTCGCCGCCCGGAAAGCGTCGCTGCCGCCTGCTACTTTCGCGGTTCATGAGCCAGAAGACATGGACGATCGATGATCATCTTGACGGCAAGCCCGACACGTCGGTAGCCCTGTACCACGAATTCGTCAGGCTGGTTGAGGCGTGCGGGCCCTTCACGTACGCGGTGTCCAAGAGCATGATCACCGTCAAGGGGACCCGTCGCGGATTCGCCGGAGCGAAGCCGGACGCGCGAGGGCTCCGAGGGTACTTCGACATCCAGCGACCGATCGGCGACGACGGTCGCATCACCAGCGTGTCTCCGTACACGAAGCGGCTTTATGTTCATGCCTTCCGGATCTCTGATGTCGCCGAGCTGGATGAGGAATTCGCCGGTTGGCTACGCGAGGCGTACGAAGTGGGGCAGGGCGGACACCTGGGAGCTTAGGTCTTGACGCGAGGTGCGAAGTTCCCGGTCGTCAGCTGATCGCCGTGCGATTAGACAGGGGAACGAACTCGGCGCCCCCACGCCGGGCGGTCGTTCAGTCGGCCGGTGGGTGCGTCTGCCGTGGGCTATTTGTGACGTGGAATTCGCCTCGACTGTCTGTCTTTTGGGAGGTACGCGATGGTCACCGGTAAGGCGGCTGCAGCCGCTTATGAGTGGCTCTACCAGGAGTTCACAGACGGTGTGGGTGATACCTGGCTCTGTGCCTGCTTCGTGCAGGACGTGCCTCCTGACGAGGCTCTGCGGCGGATCAACGTAGTCGCGGGCAGCCCTCTGGAAGGGGAGGGGTTCGGCGTCGCGGCATACCGTGCCAGAGGTGGAACAGTCCTGATCGAGTACGGATGGGGCGCCATCGTCTACGACAGTGCCAGGCTCCTCTCCGAGGGGTCGGCGGCCGCCGCGGTCCGCGTGACGATCAAGGGGGCCGACTTCAAATTCCACGAGAACGGCGACTTGGTCACGACCTTCAGCCTGTACAGCTATTGCCATCGAGAGGGCACCGAGCCCGACCGCCTGGAGGCTGACGTCACGGACCTCGGGCTGCACGTCGGCGGGGACGAAGCGGGATTCGTCGACAACCCCACCGCCGCAGCACTGGCCCTTGCGGACCGAGCCACCGGCGTGCGTTTCTCATCTGCGGCATATACGCGCACTGCACTGATCGGCTCGACAGAGCACCTTTATCCCTACGTTTAAACGGCCG
This sequence comes from Nonomuraea sp. NPDC005692, assembly GCF_040631115.1. NCBI lineage: Bacteria > Bacillati > Actinomycetota > Actinomycetes > Streptosporangiales > Streptosporangiaceae > Nonomuraea > Nonomuraea sp. NPDC005692. Next base: position 26,715 of record NZ_JBEXYU010000033.1, read on the forward strand.
AGGCGGAATATGTCGCCGTCTCGAAATGGCGGACCATTGTTACGCGATATGCGTCTGTCGCCGGGGCCCGCCGAAAGGCTGCTTCTGCGGGCGTTGTCTCGTCCGTAGAAGCAGCCGGGGTGGTTCGGGTCAGTCTGTCGGGTGGTCGGTGGCCACCAGCGAGGCGACGGCGAGACGGCGTGCGTGACGCATGACGGCCCTTCCTGTCACTTGGTTCCCCAGCCGGGCGAGTGGCACGCCGGACCGTTCGGGCCGGTGGTGCACGACTGGCCTTCGGTCGCCTGGGCCGGCAGGGACATTGCCCCCATGAAGGCCGCGGCCAGCAGCGCGGCGGTGAGTGCGGGACGGAGACGGGTCACATGGACTCCTGCGGTGAGGTCGCGGCGTACGCGAGGTGCGGGTCCTGCATCTGCGGCGGCCACCGGATGCCCCGATGATCTCCGGCGCCATACTGCCGATTGTCGGACGGAGCGAGCGATCGGCACTCCTCCCGGAGAGTGATCCTCCACGGCCGCCGGGAGGACCCGCCTCCGGCCGGAGGGAGGAGGGCGGCCGCTGCACCGCAAGCCCAAGCCCAAGCCCAGGCCCAAGCCCCGGCCCAGCCCCAGGCCCGGCACCGGCCTCAGGCCTCAGGCCTGAGGCCTCAGGCCTCAGGCCTCAGGCCATTGTCCGGGCGGCGGTAAAGCAGGCGAGCTCCAGGCATGAATGGCCGCCTTTGCACGACACGACCGACGCCACTCAGACAACTCGTGACACTTTTGTTAACAGAAGGTAAACGATACGGACACCCTGATTCCTGTAAAAAAGGGTGTCGTATGATGCCTTGCGGTAATAGGCGGGTGAAAGGTACTTCTGTGACGGACGCGTTCGAGGCGGAGGTCAGCGCGCTCGCGGGCGAGATCAACCAGCAGGTCGCCCGCGTACGCGAAGCATTCGGAGAGCTCTCCGCCCTGGAGCACACGGCACGGTCGGCGGACGGAATGGTGAGCGTGACCGTCGGCCGCCACGGTCAGTTGCGCGGCGTCGAGCTGAACCCCCGGGCCTATCGCAACCTGTCCCCCACCCAACTGGCCGACGCCATCATGCAGCAGGCCAACGCGGCCACCGCCGCGGTCTCCGAGCAGAGCAGGCAGCTGCTGGATCCCCTCATGCCGGACGGCCTGCCGTACGAGGACCTCTTCGGGGAGCGGGCCACGCTCGACGCGTTCTTCCCGGGCCCCGTGGAGCCGGCCCCGTGAGCGGCTACTACGTGCAGCGGGAGGCGTTGTACCGGGAGGCCAGGGCGTACGAGCTGTTCGCGGGGAACGTGGAGCAGGTGCGCGACGACCTCCGCGCGGCCTTCAACCGGGACAGGAACACGCTCGGCGACGACGAGTACGGCGCGGAGCTGGCCAAGAAGCTGCCCGAGATGGAACGTGGCATCTTCGACGTCCTGGCGAAGTTCATCGACGAGCTCGAGGACGTCGCCCTGGGACTGAACGCGACCGCCCGTAACTACAAGGCGGCGGAGCCCACTCCCCCCGTCACGCGGAACTGATCGTCCATGGGGTTCGACGGGTTCATGGTGCCCGAGTTCGCCAAGCCGTACGTCGGCTGGGTGGTCGGCATGGACTGGCCGGAGGGGGACGAGACCGGCTGCTTCCGGTTGGCCGACGCCTGCGTGATCGCCGCGCACCGGCTCGTCGAGGGCACCGGCGCCGACCTGCCGGGCAGCGCGCGCAGGATCGGCAAGGACTGGGACGGGGAGGCCCATCTCGCCTTCGCCGCCCACGTCGACAAGGTGGCGGGCGGTCAGATCGCCCTCGCGGTCAAGCGGCTCGTGGACGCCGCGGTGGCGCTCAACGGCGTGGGCGTGCAGATCCAGTACGCCAAGTACATGATCGAGGTCACCGTCTGGCTGCTGATCGTGCAACTGGGATATCTGCTGGCCGCGGCCCTGGCCACCGGCGGGGCGAGTCTGGCGCTCGTGCCACCGCGGCTACAGCTCGCCCGGCTGGCGGTCGGGCAGATCGCCCGGCAGTGCCGGCGCAACATGCTGCTGTTCGCCGGGATCGTGGCCGGCATGGACCTGGGCATCCAGGGCACCCAGATGGTCCAGGGCCGCAGGGACGACGTCGATGGCTGGCAGCTCGTGATCTCGGCGGTGAGCGGCGGCGCCATGGGCGGGCTCATGGGGCTGGTCTCCGGCGGGCTGAGCCGCCTGGCCACCCCCACGCTGCGGGCCGGGCTGACCAGGGCCGAGATGTCCACGGCGGAGAAGCTGCTGGCGGCGGCCCACTCCTCGTTGTACGGCCAGGCCGGGCAGTTCGCCCTGACCGGCGGCATCACGACGGCCGGCTCCTTGCTGGCCCACGGCAACTTCAGCTGGGACCTGCTGGCCAAGGGCATCACGTCCAGCGCGCTGGGTGCGGACGGGCAACACCTGGCCTCGCCCCTGCCGCACGGCGCCGACGGCCCGTCCGCGCCTCACTCGTCCTCTTCGTCCGGACGTCCGCCGGCCGGTCCGGACGGAGGGCCGGGGCACGGGCCCAAGGACGGCGCCGGCTCGGTCCTTGCGGCGGTGAACCACAACCAGCGGACCGTCGAGTCGCCCGCCTGGCACAGCCCCGACCTGCCGTCCGAGGTGCTCCAAGGTCTGACGTCCCAGCTGGCGTCCGCCGATCCGGGGCTGCCGAAGCCGGAGATCCATCCGCCTCGCGTCGTCGAGATGGGAGCCCTGGGCGAAACGGCCGTGCACGACGTCAGGGTGCCGGTGGACCCGAGGGCGACGGCGCACGCCATGACCGCCGGGATCACGGGGATCGTCCCGCGGGAACGAGCCGTGATCCGCCTCTGGCTGTCGGAGGCGCTGGCCAGCAGCGACCGCGACGTCTGGACCAACCATCTCCAAAGGGGCGTGGCGCTCGGCGTCGGCGACAAGGTGATCTACCTCAAGCTCCGGCCGAGCGAGTTCACGCACCTGGAGCAGCCGAGCCTGGCCCCGGAGAAGCCGGTCGCCTTCGGCGGGGACGGTGTGGAGGGCAAGTCCTCGCGGGGCTCCTCGCTGGACCGGACCGCGGGGCTGATGAAGGGCCTCTACCAGTCGTCGGACGAGGGCGAGGCGAACGCCCTGCCCCGTTCGGGCGTCAGCAGCACGGCACGGACGACCCACACGAACGGCGTCGAGGTCATCAGCGGGCACAAGGCCATCTCCCCCGCCCATGACTACTTCGCCACGGACATCGCCCTCGACATCTACCGCAACGGCGAGAAGGTCACGGAAACGGCGGCGGTGCCCGACCTCTCGCTGACCATCCCCTTCCCCAAGCAGTTCACCCGGGAAGGGCCGCTGCTGAGCACCGACCACCCGTCGCCGCTCCCCCGGCACGAGGTGCCGGAAGGAGCGGGGCACAAGTTCCGTGACCACGGGATCGCCATCACCGGGCTGGACGTCACGCCTCTCGTGCTGGAGGTGCAGCGCAGGGGGCTGGCGGCGGGGCTGCCGGCGGGCGAGGTGGTCAGGATCACCGATCATCTCACCTCCAGCCTGCTCAGCGAGCAGGGGCTGAAGAACCGCAGCCAGTCGATGTCGTCGAGCGGGGTCTCGTCCGAGGCGATCCGGTACAAGACCTCGCTGCTGCGGTCGGAGGAGGACTCCGTCCGGATCACCAGCGAGATCACGCGGGTCGAGCCGATCGACGGAAGCGGGCGATCGCCGGTCGAGACGATGTTCCGGGACGACCTGGGGCGGCGCGAGAGCGAGGGCACGTCGCACCGGCAGGGCGCGAGCGTCGGCGTGCACGCGGGCGGCAAGATCGGGTTGCCGCTGGGTGACCGCGCGGAGGTCGTCGCGCGGGCCGTCGGCGGGGTCGGTTACGGGACGGACCACGTGACCTCCACCAACAGGGCGCACGGCAACCACACCGTCCTGACCAGGCTCGGTGACGTCACCATGTACGACGCCCGGATGCGGCTGCAGGTCGAGACCGAGAGGCTCGGCGCCTTCGAGGTGGAGGTGAACGCCGAGCTGATCGTCCCGACCCGCGACGCGTCCCGGATGGAGCAGGACGTCTTCGGGCACGATCTGCGCCCGCTGGGCGAGTTCAACGACATCCAGCGCAAGCTCGCCGATCTCCACCGGGAGATGGACGAGGTGCGGGCGGAGTTCGCACGGAGCGAACCGGTCGGCGAGTACCCGGCCAGGGGCGAGCACCCGAACCGCGGCTACGACCCGCACGTCCTGGAGCCGGAGACGCTCGCGGCCGGTCGGGGCACGGGGCTCGGCAGCGGCGTCCGGGTCCATGGGGAGACGCTGCTCAGCGCGGACATCCACCAGGCCGTCGAGCGGGCGCTGCCCGACCTCCCGCCGGAGATCGGACGGCAGATCATGCGGGACGTCGAGAGCCGCTTCGGCGTCGCGGCGCTGGAAGCCGACCTGACGCACGCCATCCACGGCATCAGGTACGACAGGACGATCGGCGGCTACACCGTCGAGGTCCTGGCCGAGGGCACGCTGGGCCGGCGGCACGAGGTCGGCGCGTCCGACCTGACGGTCAACGAACGCCGGATCACCTCGCGCACCGACACCAGCCAGCGGGAGAGCTCCCGCACGGGCCGTGCGGAGGTGCGCGGGGTCGCGCGCCTCGACGTGAACGAACGGCTCAAGATCGACCCGCTGAACCTGTCACTCACCGGGAGCGGCACGAAGTCGGAGAGCACCGGCTTCTCCTCGGGTCACACGAGGTACGACCGCACGGAGACCAGCGGTGGCTTCACCATCACGCGGGACCTGTCCTTCGACGTCAGGATGAGGATCTCGCGGGACGGCACGGAGACGCTGAACACCTCGTGGGAGGTGCACGGCAGCCGGGCGGAGATCCTGGTGCCGGACGTCCACCTGCCGCAGCGGCCGGTGCTCGCGCAGGACGTCGCGCATCTGGGGCGGGTCGAGTCGTCCGCCGAGCGGCCCGCCGACCTGTGGCGGCCCGGCGCCGACGAGTTGTCGGCCATCGTCCGGATGGGGGCCATGCCCGACCTTCCCGCGACGCTGGCCGAGGCCCACCACCGATGGGCGGGACTGCCGGCGCCCGCGGAGCGGCTGGACGTGCCGCCGGTGTTCGAGACCGCCACCGACGTGATCAACCTGGAGACCATGATCACCTCTCATCCCGACGGTCTCCACTACACCGTGTCGGACCGTGCGGGATCGCGGCACGACGTGCACGTGAAGGCCCACGTCGCCGGGGTGCGGCACGTCAAGTCGGAGACCGGGGTGGAGCACGAGAGCTACTCCAGCAGCAACTCCAGGGCGCTGGACGGCGAACGCGGCAGGCGTACGGTCGGCGGCCACGCCAGGACCGGCCTGCGCGTCACCCTCAGCGACGGCGAGGCCGCCGGTGCCGCGTACGGAGCCGGGGAAGCCGGCGGAACCGAGCGCAAGGTCGTGGCGCGAGCGGGTGTGCACGGCGCCGCCAAGCGCAGCGCCGTGGAGAGCTCCTACCTGGGCAGCAGCGACGTCTCCCGGGTCACCTACTCCGACGGCAGCACCTCCCACTGGTACCGCGGGGACCTGGTCCTGGAGGTCACCCCCAGCAGGACCAGCGGCGGCACGGTCGAGCAGGGCCCGACCACGTACGTCCGGGTGGAGGACATCGTGGACCTCGTGCTTCCCGACGAGGTGGCCCGCCGGCACGGGCTCGACGGCCCGGAGGCCATGGAGCCGGCGAAGCCGTCCGGGGACACGACGCGGGCCTACGCGGCGCCCGAGGCGGCGTTGAACACCGCCCACGTCCAGCACCTCGACGCGGAGGCGGTGCTGCCGGCGCTCGTGGAACTGCTGCGCCGCGACGGCCTCCTCCCCCCCGGCCAGGAGCTCACGAACCACCCGGTGGCCGAACACCTGCGCGGCAACTACAGCCAGAGCGCGCTCAGCACCAAACTGGGCGAGCTTCGCGGGAACGGCGTGTCCTCCTGGTTGTTCATCACGGACGAGCACGACCGGGTCACCGAACGCGTGGGCATCCGGGTCACGGCCGAGGTCGACGAAGGCGTGCACGTCGGCGAGCGTCCTGACACCAGCCTCATGCTGCGCAACGAGCGCCTGAGCGGCGACCTGAGCGTGCGCGAGGCGGGGACGGACCGCGGCGCGGAGGCGCTCGCGCGTTACATGGAGTCCTCGGACGGCGAGCTCAGGGGAGGCGAGGCGGGGTTCGCGAACTACCGCGACTCCCACACCGTGGACGGGCAGGGGACGATCGCGAAGGAGATCAACCGCTACCAGACGCGCGAGGCCCCGCAGGAGTTCAGGCACCCGGTCAGGTACGAGATCACGCTCGAACACGTCCCGGTCCGCCCGCTCCTGGAGCCCGTGCAGAACGTGGCCCGCAACGTGCTGCTCAAGGTGGGCGAGGTGACCGGGCACGACGGCGCGGGAAGGCTGTTCGACCGGCACGCCGGGGTCACCTCGACGTCCAGGGCGGTCGCGGACGGCGGGGTCGACCTCCTGGTGCCGGGGCACCTCACCATGGAGGTGCCGCAGGGCACGCCGGTCGCGGGGCGTACGCCGGTCGTCGCCGCGGATCCGCGCTGGGCGGACGCGACGGGGCCCAACCCCATGTCCGCCACCCTGGGCGAAGGCGTGCCCAAGGGGGACGTCAGCCAGGTCGCGTTCCCGGCCGCCACGCTGGTCGAGCAATGGGCGCCGATGAGCACGGTGCCGCCGAGGCTGCGGGGCGAGGTCCCGTCCCTGGCCGACCGGCCCGACGGGTTCGAGCTCTCCCGCCCGGCCGGCATGTCACTCGCCGAGGCCACCAAGGAACGGACCATGCGCGCCCACCTGGAGCAGTTGTTCGCGCACGACTACGAGATCCCGGGGATCGGCCGGGTGGGCATCGACGTCACCGGAGCCCGCGAGATCACCACCGCACTGGTCAAGCAGCGTGTCTACGCCCAGACCATGAGCACGGTCGGGCACGGCCAGGAGCAGGGCCGGGGCGTGGCGGCCCGAGTGGGCGGGTCCGCCGGGTCGCAGGACGGGAGCCTCGGCTTCGGCGGCGTCGGCGGCAACGTGAAGACGGCGGACGAGGCCGCGTCGCGGAACGCCAACATCGTCGAACGCAACTTCATGGAGGAGCAGCACGACAACACCTACCTTGAGCTGGACGTCTCCCTGGTGTTCTACGGCAAGGACAAGCCCCTGACGGTGGACGTCGCCGGCGGCCTTCATCTCCGGCTCACCGCCGACGGGCTCGCCGCCTTCGAGGCCGCGCACCCCGGCGCGATCGTACGCTGACCCCGTTCGTCAGAGGGGTGGGTGGGCGACGGATTCCAGGGTTTGGATGATCTCTTCGGCGAACAGCAGGGCGGCGGGGCCGGGGCCGTGCTTCTCGCGGCGGACGAGCGAGAGGATGTTGTTGCTGAAGGCGCGGTCGCGCACCGGCCGGAAGGCGAGAGTTCCGTTGTGGTGGTCCTCGGCCATGTCGAACCTGCTGAGAAAGGCGATGGCCTCGCCCGCGGCGGCCAGGCGTTTCATCGTCTCGATCGAATTGGTGTGGAAGGCGGGCTCGACCTTCAGGCCGGCCTCGGCGAAGGTGTCGGCGATGATGCCGTGGATCACCATCGAGCGGTCGGCGAAGATGAGGGGGTAGGCCGCGCACTGGGCCAGGGGGATGGAATCCAGGCGGGCCAGCGGGTGGGCGGGGGCGATGACCGCGCCGAGCCGGGTGTCCATCTGCCAGCACAGTTCGAGCTGCGCCGAAGACGGGACGTTGAATCCGAGGCCCAGGTCGGCCTCGCTGTCGGCCACCGCGCGGAGGATCTCGTGGGTGGACAGGGCGCGGATGGAGATGCGCACCTCGGGGTGGCGGGCGTGGAAGTTCACGGTGGCGGTGGAGACGATGCTGCTGGCCAGGCCGGTCATCGTGGCGATCACCACCTCGCCGCTCGGCAGTGACTGCAGGTCGCGTATCTCGGTCACGGCCTCGCGGTACTCCTGGAGGGTCCGGCGCACGTGGGCGAGGAGGACCTCCCCCGCCGGTGTGGGCCGCATGCCGCGCGGCAGGCGTTCGAACAGGGGCTCGCCTAGCTCTTCCTCGAGGAGCAGGATCTGCCGGTTGATGGCCGACGGGGCGACGTGCAGCCGCGCGCCGGCGGCCCGGATGGAGCCGTACCGCGCCACCTCGTCGATGTAGTGCAGCACGCGTGAGTGGAGCATGGGGCCTCCCTGGGCTGGACCGTGCGCAAAAAGAGTACAGTCCGTGCGAAAACGGCTGCTTGTCAGCAACGGTGCCGTGCCATTTCATAGCCACAGCGCGTACGAGCGACACGGCCACGGCGGCCCTGTGCCGAAACTCCGCGACCGGCCACCGGCATCCCGGAGCCGCGTCCTCGGGTCTCGTTCCGCGAGCGGAAATCCAACAGCCGAGCAACGAAGCGAGGAAATCATGCTCCAACAGGAGAAGACGAGCCAGGCCGGTGGGACGGACCGGGTCTCGGTCCACTACGACCACGTGCGGGCGGTCTTCGACATCCTGAGCGGGGAGAGGGAGGCGGACCTGCTACTGCGGAACCTCAGCGTGCTGGACGTGCACAGCGAGAGCGTCTTCCAGGGTTCGATCCTCGTCTACAACGAGCGGATCATCGCGTTGAACCCCGACGAGTCGATCGTGCGGGTCCGCGAGGTGTTCGACGGCCAGGGCCTCTACGCGATCCCGGGGCTGATCGACGCGCACCTGCATTTCGACGCCCAGCTGGCCCACCCGGCGGCGTTCGGGGAGGCGATCGTGCCGAGCGGCACGACCACCATCTTCGCCGAGACCCTGGACTTCGCCAGCGCGGCCGGTGAGGAGGCCGTCGAGGCCGCCGCGGCGTTGTTCAAGGACTACGAGAAGCTGCCCTACCGGATCTACGCCTTCGCGCCGGGCAAGAAGACGTCGGTCGAGGTCACCGACGCCATGCTGAAGATGGACCCGGTGATCGGGCTGGGCGAGCTCGCCCACCTGTCCTACATGACGGGCAACGAGGACGACTTCCGCAAGTCCGCCCTGGGCCGGGCCAACGGCGGCTTCGTGAACAGCCACTGGGGCGTGACGGCGCTGCCCGACATGTTGCTGAACTACATGCCCGCGATCGGTGCGCACAACAACCACGATGTCTGGAACGAGGACGACATCGAGAAGAGCATCCGGTACGGCTTCCAGACCCAGATCAAGTTCGGCGTCGGCAGCCCCGAGGTGATCAGGACCATGCTGCGCGCCATCGTCAAGCGCCGCTGGCCGGCCGAGAACTTCCAGATGTGCGCCGACAACATCTCGGTCGACCGCGTGCTGACCAAGGGACACATCGACTGGGTGATCTCCCTGGCCGTCGAGATGGGCCTCAACCCGATCCAGGCGATCAAGATGGGCACGCTGTACTCCGCGCGCTCCTTCGGCATGGACCACGACTTCGGCTCGCTCGCCCCGGGCCGCTTCGCCGACATCGTGCTGACCGACAGCCTGTCGAAGATCAACCCGCTGTACGTGTTCAAGGGCGGCGAGCTGGTCGCCAGGGACCGCAAGCTTCTCAAGCCAGTCGATCTGGACTATTCGGTCATGGTGCAGGAGCCCCGGCCCGGCCTCGCCGACCTGGCTCCCGGACAGCTCGACCTCACGCCGATCGAGATCTCCGACGACGGGAGCCGGGCGAAGGTCCTGCTCTTCGACGTCTACGGACGCGGCCACCTCAAGTTCGCCCAGGAGGTCTGGGTGCCGTTCGCGGACGGCGCCGTCGTGCCCGAGGTGGACGGTGTCAGGCTGAACCGCATCTCCGTCGTCCAGCGTTACGCGGACGGCGCCCGGCACGTCGTCAACGGGCTGTTCAAGGGGGTCTCGATCGACCGGGGCGCCGTGTCGACGTTCTGGCCCGCGCCCTTCGCGTACTTCGTGGTGGTCGGCAGCGACAGCGCCGAGATGTGCGACAACCTCAGGCAGCTCGACACCTTCGTCGGCGGCTGCCTCGTGACCGAGGACGGGCAGGCGAAGGCCGCGCTGCCCCTCGACATCTACGGCGTGATGGCGGACATGAGCCTGGCCGAGCTGGTGGACGCGACCCGGTCGATCGACGCCGCCCTGGAGAAGCTGGGCAACCACAACGAGGGCGAGCCGGTCGTCAACAAGCTCCTGACCCTCTTCATCTCACTCGACCGCTTCGGGTTCATGGTCTGAGTCGTGCGCTGAGAAGCGGACACCGCGTCGTCCGGCAGGCTCCGGCCGGAACAGCAAACAGCCAAGGAGGCAACTGTGCTACAGCATGAAAAAGAGGCCGGAGTCGTCGACACCGGAAGTCTGGTGCGGCGTTGGATCACCTACGGCGCCGGCATCTACCTGCTGACCCTGGGGGTCAGCCTGGCCATCAGGGCGGGGATCGGCATCTCGCCGCAGAGCAGCCTCACCCGGACGATGACCCTGGTCTTTCCCTCGATCAGCCAGGGGACCTTCAACTTCGCCCTTGAGCTGCTGATGTTGCTGCTGACCTATCTCGTCCTGCCGAAGGACTTCAAGCTCAGGAACTTCCTGGCGTTGATCCCGGCCCTGGTCCTGGCCACGTTCCTCGATCTGAACCTGATGCTGACGAGCTGGATCGCCCTGGACGTCTACGCCGCCAAGTTCGTCCTCCTGGTGGTCGCGGACGCGACGTTGGCGTTCGGCCTGTTCCTGATGATCCGGGCCAACCTGGTGCTCATGCCGGTCGACATGTTCGTCAACACGCTCTTCAAGCGGACCGGCTTCAAATGGGGCAACCTCAAGACCGGCTTCGACTGCACGTTGCTGGTGGTCTCCGCGGCGATCGGGCTGATCTTCCTGGGCGGCCCGCAGTTCATCCGCGAGGGGACCGTCATCAACGGCATCCTCGTCGGGCAGTACATCAAGCTCTACTTCTTCCTGTTCAAGAAGTTCTCGCGGTCCTGAGCCCGGCGTTCGGTCACCGGAGATCCTCCAGGATCGGGCGCCGCCGGGCGGCCGGGACGCCGGCGGCGTCCATCGCGCGCCGCAGCAGGCCGGGGTCGAAGCCGTGGGAGCGCAGGTGGGCGACGAGCGGGCCGTACCGGTCGGCGCGGTCGCGCAGGAGCTCGGTGGCCAGCCGGATCTCCAGCCGGACCGCCGGCACCTGGTGCGGGCCGCACGCCACCAGGACGTGATGCCGCCACGGCCCTTCGCCGACGCATTCCAGGGCGTCCGACCCGGCCTGCCGCTCGACGGTGCTGAGCTCGACCTCGACCCCGTTCACCGCGAACCTGGCGAAGTACTGGGCGCTCCCCTCGATCCAGGTGGGGGCATGGAGGCAGGGGAACGGCGACAGGGCCGCGGCGAAGACGTGCAGTTCCGCCCGGCCGGGCATCAGAAGGTCGATGTCCCCGGCCGGCAGGGGGACACCCTGCAGGAGCGCCGCGCTCGTGCCGCACAGGCGGTAGGGGACGGCGGCGCCCGCGGCGTCGAGGGTCATGACCAGCGCCGTGGTGACGTCGGTCCGGCTCAGTGATCTCGTTCCGTGGCCCATGCCGGGCAACGTAGCAAGACCGCGCCCGGCGATGTCAGAGCCGGCGCGAGGCGTCTGTTCTGTCAGCTCTCATAACGTTTTCTCGGCTACTGACCAAGAAGGGGTGTAATCGACGAAGGGAGCACGGCCGGTGCGTCGCAAACAGCCGGATATCGCTACAGATCCGGACGCTTTCGAAGCCTTCTACCGGCGCCACGTCGATGCGGTCACCTCGTTCATCGCCCGCCGGGTCGATGATCCCCACACGGCCGCCGACCTGGTGGCGGAGGTGTTCATGGCGGTGCTCGACTCCGCCCACACCTACCGCCCCGGACGCGGCAGTGAGATCGCCTGGCTGTACGGCGTCGCGCGCAACACGCTCTCGGCCGAGCGGCGGCGGGCGTACAAGGAGACGATGCTGGCCGGTCGCGTCGGCGGGCGAAGGCACCTCGACACCGACGACGTGGCCGAGCTCGTGGCGCGGATAGACGCCGAGAACCTGGCCAGGCGGGCCTTCCAGGCCATGGCCGGACTGCCCGACGGTGACCGCGCGATGCTCGAACTGGTCGTCATCGACCAGCTCACGATCAGCGAGGCGGCCACCGCCCTGGGCATCCGGCAGGGAGCCGCCCGGGCCAGGTTGCATCGTGCCCGCCACGCGCTCATGGACGTGCCGGAGATGGCTCCCTTCGTCATGGAAGGAATCCGATGAACTTCAAGGAGCACGTACTGATGGAACTGAAAGCCGAGATCGAGGCCCGCAACGGGGCCCGGCGCCGGCGCACCAGGCGGCGCCTGCTCACCGGCGCGGCGGTGGCCGCCGTCGCGGCCGCCGCGGCGGTCGTGACGCCGTTCCTCAACGGTTCTGACGCCCCCGCCTACGCGGTCACCAGGAACACCGACGGCACGATCACGCTGCGGATCAACGAGTTCCGCGACCCCGGCCAGGTGGAGAAGGACCTGGCGGCGCTCGGCGTGCCCTCCGACGTCTCCTACCTCAAGCCCGGCACCCGCTGCGCCCCCGACCGCGCGCCCGCCGACCCCGGCCCCTCCTTCACCAAGGAGGAGCTCCGGAGCAAGGACCCGGCGGTCCGCAAGAGGATCAGGGACGCGATCGAGAACAGCCCCAACGCGAAGACGTTCCGGATGGGCGGCGGCCAGCTACGGATCGACCCCAAGCGCATCAAGGCGGGGCAGACCGCCGTCCTGGAGTTCACCGAGAACGCCGACCAGACCTCCGGCCCCGAGAAGCCCAGGGTGCTGTGGCAGTTCAGCGGCTTCCTGGTCGACGGGCCGGCCAAGCCCTGCAAGGTGATCGACGACCCGTCCTGGGACCAGATGCCCGACCCGAAGAAGCACCCGGAGGCGTACCCGCCGCCCGGCATGTGAGCGACCCGCCCGAAAAGGCGGCCCGCGCCCGGATCGGGGGCCGGGCCGGGCCGCCTGGTCGCGGCCGTGCCGGGCGCGGCCGTCCGGGGTCCGGCCGGCGGTCAGGACTCCCAGTCGAGGGTGCGGCTCACCGCGCGTTTCCAGCCCTCGTAGCCCGTCTCGCGCTGCTCGTCGCTCCACTCCGGGTTCCAGCGCCGGTCCTCGGCCCAGTTGGCGCGCAGTTCGTCGGTGTCCTTCCAGTAGCCGACGGCCAGCCCGGCGGCGTACGCGGCGCCCAGCGCCGTCGTCTCGGCCACCACCGGACGGCTGACCGGCACGCCCAGGATGTCGGACTGGAGCTGCATGCACAGGTTGTTCGCGGTGACGCCGCCGTCGACCTTGAGCACGTCCAGCACCACGCCGGAGTCCTGCTGCATGGCTTCCACGACGTCCCTGCTCTGGTAGCAGATGGCCTCCAGCGTGGCGCGCGCCAGGTGGGCGTCCCTGTTGTACCGGGACAGGCCGACGATCGCGCCGCGCGCGTCGGGCCGCCAGTACGGCGCGAACAACCCCGAGAACGCCGGGACGAAGTAGATCCCGCCGTTGTCGGTCACCTGCCGGGCCAGGTCCTCGCTCTGCGCGGAGGAACGGATGATGTGCAACTGGTCGCGCAGCCACTGCACGGCCGACCCGGTCACCGCGATCGAGCCCTCCAGCGCGAACACGGCCGGCTGGCCGGCGAACTTGTAGGCGACGGTGGTGAGCAGGCCGCGCTCGGAGCGTACGAGGTCGGTGCCGGTGTTGAGGAGCATGAAGTTGCCGGTGCCGTAGGTGTTCTTGGCCTCGCCCGGCGAGAAGCACACCTGGCCGACGGTGGCCGCCTGCTGGTCGCCGAGGATGCCGGTGATCGGCACCTCGCCGCCGAACGGGCCGTACCTGCTGGTCGTGCCGTAGGAGGCGGGCTCCGAGGACGGGCGGATCTCCGGCAGCATCTCGCGCGGGATGCCGAAGAAGGACAGCAGCTCGTCGTCCCACTCCAGCGTCTCCAGGTCCATCAGCATGGTGCGGCTGGCGTTGGTCACGTCGGTGACGTGCACGCCGCCGCGGGCGCCGCCGGTGAGGTTCCACAGGGTCCAGGTGTCGGTGTTGCCGAAGACCGCCTCGCCCCGCTCGGCCGCCTGGCGTACGCCCTCGACGTTCTCCAGGATCCACTGGATCTTGCCGCCGGAGAAGTAGGCGTCCGGCCGCAGGCCCGTCTTCCTGCGGATGACCTCGCCGCGGCCGTCCCGTTCGAGCTGCGCGGCGATCCTGGCGCTCCTGGTGTCCTGCCACACGATGGCGTTGCAGTACGGGCGGCCGGTGCGCGGGTTCCACACGACCGTGGTCTCGCGCTGGTTGGTGATGCCCACGGCGGCCAGGTCGGTGTCGTGCAGCCCGGTCCGCTGGAGCGCCGTCTCGATCACCGCGGACGTCCTGGTCGAGATCTCGATGGGGTTGTGCTCCACCCAGCCCGCCCTGGGGAGGATCTGCTCGTGTTCGAGCTGGAACTTGCACACCTCCAGGCCGCCGTGGTTGAAGATCATGAACCTGGTGCTGGTGGTGCCCTGGTCGACGGCCCCCACGAAATCGGGCATGGTCGTTCTCCTCCGTTCGGGTCAGACGCGGCCCGCGTCCTCGATGTCGGGCTCGGGCTCGGGGAGGAACCGGGCGATCATGAGCTGGTAGAGCCCGGCGCCGGCCAGGCCGCCGAGCAGGGGGCCGACGATGGGCACCCAGAAGTACAGGTCGCCGTACTGGTCGCGCCAGGCGCCGGAGTAGCCGGTGAGGAAGCTGGCCAGGCGCGGCCCGAAGTCGCGCGCCGGGTTGATCGCGTAGCCGGCGTCGGCGCCCCACGCCATGCCGATGCCGACGATGAGCAGGCCGATGACCACCGGGCCGAGGTTGGCGCTGGGCGCGAGGTTGTGCGAGTCGGACAGGGCGTACAGGACGAACATCAGGATGGCGGTGCCGATGATCTGGTCGCGGAACCCGCCCCAGGCGCCGACCGGGAGCGAGCCGTTGCCGGGCAGGGTGGAGAAGACGGTCTGGGTCTTCAGCGTGTGCCCGGGGTCCACCTTGTTCAGCACCTCGGTGTAGTTCCAGCGCACCAGCAGCGCCCCGACGAACGCCCCCGCGGTCTGCGCCAGCGAGTACGGCAGCACCTTGGCCCACGGGAACCCGCGGAAGGTCGCGAACGCCAGCGTGACGGCCGGGTTGAGATGGGCGCCGGTGATGCGGCCCGCGACGTAGACGCCGAGCGCGACGCCGATCCCCCACGCCCAGGCGATGCTGTCGTGGTCGCCGAGGCCCGCCGCGACCACCTGGGCGACGACGCCCACCCCGAACAGGATGAGCACCATCGTGCCGGCGAACTCGGCGATGAGCTCACCGGCAAGTTCCAGGCGTTTGACACGTTCGACCACCGCTGTCCCCGCTTTCGTGGTGTCGGCGTTGTGTGCCATTCCCCGATCGGGGAAACGTATACGGATCGTGAGCGTATGAGCACAAAGTGTTGTTCGGGGGATCGATGAACATGACCGGGGCGATGGACGCCAGGAACCGTCAGGCAGCCATCGACCGGCTGGCGGAGCAGTCCTTCGACGTGCTGGTGATCGGCGGCGGCGTGACCGGCGCGGGCGCCGCGCTGGACGCCGCCTCCCGCGGGCTGCGGGTCGCGCTGGTGGAGAGCCGCGACCTGGCCGCCGGCACGTCCAGCAGGTCGAGCAAGCTCATCCACGGCGGGCTGCGCTACCTGGAGCAGTTCGACTTCAAGCTGGTCCGCGAGGCGCTGAAGGAGCGCGACCTGCTGGTCTCGCGGCTGGCCCCGCACCTGGTCAAGCCGGTCACGTTCCTGTATCCGCTGCAGCACGGGCTCATCGAGCGGCCGTACGTGGGGGCCGGGCTCACCCTGTACGACACGCTGGAGGGCATGCGCCGGCCGATGCCCCGGCACCGGTACCTGTCGGTCAAGGAGTCTCGCCGGATGGCGCCCGGCCTCCGCGCGGACGCGGTGTCGGGCAGCATGATCTACTTCGACGCCCAGGTGGACGACGCGCGTTTCACCCTCACCCTGGCCAGGACGGCCGCCGCGCACGGCGCCGTGATCGCCACCCGGACGCGGGTCGTCGAGATGCTGCGCGACCAGGGCAGCGAGCGCGTCGTCGGCGCCCGTGTGCATGACGAGGAGACCGGCCGCGACCTCGACGTCAGGGCCGACGCCGTGGTGGTGTGCGCGGGCGTGTGGACCGACCCGATCAACGGGCTGCCCGGCTCGGCGCCGGCCGGTTTCAAGGTCAGGATGTCGAAGGGCGTGCACGTGATGGTGCCGGGCGAGGCCATCGCGTCGTCCACCGGAATGATCATCCCGACCGAGAAGAGCGTGCTGTTCATCATCCCCTGGACGCGGCGGCGGTGGATCGTCGGCACCACCGACACCGAGTACGACGGCGACCGCGAGGAGCCGGCCGCCACCGGCGAGGACATCGACTACATCCTCGACCACGCCAACGCCGTGCTGGCCCGGCCGCTGACCCGCGACGACGTGGTGGGCGTCTACGTGGGCCTGCGCCCGCTGGTGGCGGCCGACGAGAACTCGGCGACCACGAAGCTGTCCCGCGAGCACGTCGTGGACGTGCCGGCGCCGGGCCTGGCCACGATCGCCGGGGGCAAGTTCACCACGTACCGGGTCATGGCCAAGGACGTGGTCGACGCGGCGCTGGAGGGCTTCGACGTGCCGGAGTCGGTGACCGACCGGCTGCCGCTGATCGGCGCGGACGGGCTGCCGGCGGTGCGCGCGTCCGTCCGGCGGCTGGCCGAGGACCACGACGTGGACGCCGACGTCGTGGAGCACCTCGTCCAGCGTTACGGCACGCTCGCGATGGAGGTGCTCGCCCTGGTCGACGACGACCGCTCGCTCGGCGAGCCGCTGGTGGAGGGGTGCCCGTGGATCAGGGCCGAGGTGGTGTACGCCGTCACGCACGAGGGCGCGCTGCACGCCGAGGACGTCCTGTCGCGCCGGACCCGGATGCTCATCGAGGCGATCCCCGCCGCGCTCGACGCGGCCCCCGTGGTGGCGCGGCTGATGGCGGGGCTGCTCGGCTGGGACGAGGCCCGGGTGGAGGCCGAGGCGGCGCGCTGCCGCACCCTGGTCGAGGCCGAGCGCGAGGCCCTGGCCGAGGCCACGGCCCCGCGGCGTGAGCCCGCCGCCGCGTCCTAGCGACGGCGGGTCACCGGTCGGCGAGGGTCAGTGGCTGAGGAGGGTCAGCGACGGTTCGGGGGTGACCGCCAGGCGGGCCCGGCCGCCGACCGGGAAGGTGGCCAGCGGGTTGGTGTGGCCGACGTCGACGTTGGCCAGGACGGGAACGTCCCGCAACCCCGGCTGGGTCTCGACGATCTGCTCGAGAAGGGGCCGGGTCATCCGGCTGGCCTGCTGGAACCGCCCGATCACCAGGCCGCGGACGGTCTCGGCGCCCGGGAGCTGGAGCAGCGAGGTGAGGTTGCGGGCGAAGGTCGCCGGGTGGGACTCCAGGTCGTCCTCCACGATCAGCAGCGCGCCGTCGAGTGACGGCATGTACGGCGTGCCCTGCAGCAGGTTCAGGGTGCAGAGGTTGCCGCCGACGACGCGCCCCTCGGCGGCGCCGGGCCGCAGCGCCCACCAGCCCTCGTTGGGGATCGGCTCGCGCCCGTCCTGGTCGAGGAACCACAGGTCGTCGGTCCAGTACTTCGACGCCCCCAGCTCGACCGGCGCGTCGCCGAACAGGACGGAGGCGAACCACTCCAGGGTCTGCTCGAAGTGGTCGCGCATCCCGAACGTCGACCAGTGGGGCCCGGAGTACGTGACCAGCCCGGCGCGGGCGAGGACGGCGTTCTGCAGGGCGGTGATGTCGGAGTAGCCGCACAGGATCTTGGGGTTGGCCCGGATCAGCTCCCAGTCGAGGTGCGGCAGGAGCTCGTTGCAGTTGTAGCCGCCGATGACGGTCAGGATCGCCGCCACCGACGGGTCGGCGAAGGCGTCGTGCAGGTCGGCGACGCGGGAGGCGACGCTGCTGGAGTTGAAGGCGTCCCGCTCGTCGACGTGGCGGCCGTAGGTGAGCGTCAGGCCGAGCTCGGCGAAGCGGGCGTCGATGATCGCGGTGTGGTCGTGCTCCATGACCATCGCGCGCGAGCAGGCCGGCGCGATTACGCGGACGACGTCGCCCGCTCTGAGTTTGGGGGGATGGATGACGTCCATCTAGCGAAGCATAGGCGAGGCGCTCTCCGCCTCCGCCCACACCGCGAACGAGGCCGCGTCGGCGCCGTCGCCGCAGACCGGGCAGCCGTCCGGGTCGCGCGGCCACTGGGACATGACCTCCAGCTCGCCGGTCTCGAAGTGCACGTCGAGCTGGCGGCCCAGGGCGATCGGCTCGGCGTGGCCGGTGACCAGCCGGATCGCCTCGCCGGCGATCAGCGACGCGACCAGCGCGATGTGCGGGGCGAAGGCGAGGGTCACCCGGCCCTGCTCGGCCCGCAGCGCCCCGGCGAGCTGGGCGAGATAGCTGGGGTCGGCGCGCGAGTAGTACAGGTGCAGGCAGTCCATGCAGCCCGTCTCGTGCGGACGCACCGAGAACAGCCGGCCCCGGGTGACGAACGAGCCGCCGCACACGTACGGCACCCCCTCCTGCACGCAGCCCGCGTTCACCCGGCGCTGCGCGACGAACGGCGGCTCATCGATCGCGCAGATCGCGACGTCGGCGCCCCGGACGAGCCGGGCGACGTCCGCGGCCGACTCGATCCTGCGCTGCACGGCGGCGAACTCGACGCCCGGGTTCACCTCCTTGGCCGTCCGCGCGGCCACCGCGGTCTTGTACGCGCCGAGATCGCTCTCCCGGTAGAGGAACTGCCGGTTCAGGTTGCTCAGCTCGACCCGGTCGTAGTCGACGGCCGTGATCCGGCCGAACCCGGCCGCCAGCAGCATGGGCAGGATGTACGAGCCGCCGCCGCCCAGGCCGAGCAGCACGCAGTGGGCGCCGCGCAGCCGGTCCTGCGGCTGCTCGCGGGCGGCGGACAGGCCGGCGTAGTGGCTGAAGTAGTTGACGTTGCCCTGGTAGCGGCGCGCGTCGCCGCCGTCGTACGGGCTGGGGCGGGCGTCCTCCAGGAAGCCGCGGCCGTCCAGGTCGCGGACCGCGTTGAGCACGTCCTCGACGCCGATGCCCGGGTGCGCCCGGCCCACCGCCGCGGCGACCTCGCCGAGCGTCCGGGTGCCGTCGAGCGCTTCGACGAGGGTCCAGAGTTGTCCGTACGGGTCGGTGAAGTCGATGGTGACGCCTGCCTGGGCGCCGATCCGGAACCGGGTGCCGTCCAGCCGGTACACCGGGTAGATGGGTTTGACACGGATGAGTCTGTCGAGCGAAACGGGCATCTTCCTTCGTCCTTCTGCGCCGTCGGGTCGGAAATGGCCGAACGGGCATCCGGGGGGCGGCCGTTCCCCCCGGATGCTCTTGTTGCTGACTGCCGCTTTCTGCGGGCCTGTCGTCAGGATCAGAAAACGATCCAGCTCACCTCGACCGGCGCCTCAGTGCCCAGGTCGTTCATCTCGTACGTCATGCGATTCACCCCCTCTCGCGAATGCCCGGACCGGCCCGGAGACGAGACCGGCCATACCTGCCGCGGCCACGAGGGCGGCCCCGAGAAGGAACACCGCCCTCGGACCGGCCGCGGAAGCCAGGAGTCCCGCGAGCAGCGCGCCCACGGGGAAGAGCCCGAACGAGGCCACCAGCAGCGCCCCGGACACGCGCCCGCGCACCGCCGCGGGCAGCGTGGTGTGCACGACGGTGATCAGCAGCACGTTGCCCGCCGCGTTCGCCGCGCCCGCGCCGAGAAAGAGCGCCGCGGGCCATGACTGGCCCTCGATCAGGCCGACCGCGCCGAGCAGCGCGGCCTGCGGGAGCATCAGCAGGACCGCCGCCCGTACCGGGTTGCGCGGGGCGCGCAGCAGGCCCGCCGCGACGCTGCCCGCGAGCGCGCCGAGCCCGAAGGCCGCCAGCACGATCCCGTACGCGGTGGAGAACGTGGCCGGCGCGCTCTCGTGCAGCAGCGCCGGCAGCCCGACCTCCAGGATCCCGGCGAACCCGAGATTGCCGACGGCGGCCAGCGTCAGGATGACCCTGAACAGCGGGAACCCGCGCACGACGGCCCACATGCCGGGCCCGCCGCTGCCCCGCTCCGGACGCACCCGGCCGGGGCGCGGCCGGACGAACCACAGGGTCGCCACCGACACCGCGAAGGAGGCCGCATCCACGGCGAGCGCCGGTCCCGGGCCCAGACGGGCGACGAACACGCCTGCGACCACCGGCCCGGTCAGCGCGACGGCCTGCGCGGTCGCGTAGTTGCGGCTGTTGGCGCGCTGGACCCGCGACTCCTCGACAATGTCGGGGATGACGGCGAAGTTCGCCGGCAGGAAGGCGCCCCCGGCCAGGCCGAGCACCGCCGCGCCCGCCGCCAGCGCCCAGAGCCGGTCCGCGCCGTCCCAGGCCAGGGCGCACAGCAGCCCGGCGGCCGGGGCCCGCACGACGTCGGCCGCCAGCATGACCGGCCTGGGCGTCCAGCGGTCCGCGAGCGGGCCGCCGAGCACGAGCCCGACCAGCCGGAAGACCCCGTAGACCGTCAGCACCGTGCCGAGGGTCGCGGTGCCGTGCCGCAGCAGCACGATCCCCGGCAGGGCGACGACGAAGAACTGGTCGCCGAAACCGGAGAACCCCTGACCGGCGATGAGCAACGCCAACGACGACACCGGAGAGCGGCGCGGTCCGGTGACGTGGCCGGTGTGGCCGGCGGGTATCGAGGACTTCGACGAATGACTCACGTAAATCAGGGCGTTCCATCCCGTTCCGGACCCGTTCCATGCGCGACCGCCCTGCACGGCTGCGCCTCCGGCCGGTCCGGCGGCTGTGCGTCGAGTGGGCCTCGCGCGTCACTCGCCGAGCACGTGCGGCGGCGCGCCGGGCGAGGCTCCGGGGCCGGGTCGGTCCCGGAGCCTAGGGTGTTTGCCATGGTCAAGTGGCTTGTACTTCTGCTGGCTTGCTCTCTGACCGGATGCGCCGGTCCCGTCGGGACGGCCGGGCGCACGTCGCCGTCCGCGCCGTCCGAATCCGCGTCGTCCGGGTCCGCGTCGGGTGAGTCGCCTCCCGATGCCGCCGCGGGCGAGGGCGGGCGGGAGGTCGGCGGGTGTGCGGACGCCCGGTGCGAGGTCACCCTCAGGGCGGGCGACGTCCTGCGGTTCGGGCAGCGTCACGGGGTCTCCCGGTTCGCCGTCGGGAGCGTCCAGGGCGACAAGGTCACGTGGGAGGCGGACTTCACCGGGGGCGGGGACATGAGCTCCCAGGGCGAGCAGGGCGGCGCGTCCACCTGCAAGTTCGACGAGGGCGGCGGCTGCTCGGGCTACATCCGGGGCGTCACCACGCTCACCCTGAACGACGTCGTCCTGCGTTTCCTCTCCTTCGACCGCGGCCGCGCCGTCGTACGGGTGACACCGAAGCGATGACCGCCGGCCGGGAGGTCGTGCGGGCATGAGCGCGCGGCCCAGCAGCCGGACCAGCGTGATCGTCACGATGGTGGTCGTGGGGGCGCAGGCCGTCGTCCTCGGGGTCCTGGCGGCGGTCACCGGCTCGGCCATCCTGTACGCCGAGGCCATGTTCAGCGTGGCCGACTTCGGGGTGGAGGTGTTCCTGCTCATCGGGCTGGCGCGGGTGGCCCGTCCGGCCGACGAGCGCCACCCGCTCGGCTACGGGCAGGAGATCTTCTTCTGGTCGCTGTTCGCCGCCGTGGGGCTGTTCGTGGGCGGGGGCGTCGCCTCGATCGTGGAGGGCCTGGGCGAGCCGTCGGCCTCGGGCGGTTCGTACGCGCTGGGCTACCTGGTGATCGTGCTGATCACGGTCAGAGACGGGTGGGCCCTGGCCGTCTCGGTACGGGCGCTCGGCGCGCGGGCCACGGTGACCGGCCGGTCGTTGTGGGCGGAGCTGCTGGCCGGCAGCGACCCGGCGGCCAAGACCGTGACCCTGGCCAACGCGGCGGCCGTGGTCAGCGGCCCGATCGCGGTGGCCGGCCTCGCGCTGCACCAGGCGACCGGGAACGAGGTCTTCGACTCGCTGGGCAGCGTGCTGATCGGGATCCTGCTGGTCGCGGTCTCGGGCCTGCTGCTGCGGCTCAACCAGAACCTCATCGCCGCGCCCAGCGTGGACGCCGCCGACCTGGCCCGCATCCGCCGCGCGATCGTCGAGGTGCCGGATGTCACGGGGGTGCGCGGGGTGATCGCGGTGATCGTCGGGCCCCACCAGGTCATGGTGGCCGCCCGGGTGACCCTCGCCTCGGCCACCGACCTGCCCCGGGCCGAGCGGGCCATGGCCGCGGTCGAGGAACGCCTGCGGCGGCGTCCGGAGATCCGCGAGGTCTACGTCACGCCGGTCGCCCCCGAATGAGCCCGCGCCCGGTCGAGCCGCGGCGACGGCACGCGAGGACGCGGGCGCGGGCCCGGGAGCGGGGACGAGGCCGGTTGCGGGCGCGGGTCCTGGAGCAGGGCTCTGATCTCCTGGCTGATCGTGTTCATGGCGGCGCTCAGGTCGTGCAGGAGCCGGTCGGCCGCGGCCGGGTCGGTGCGGTGGCCGGTGGCGGCGGCGTCGACCGTCCCGGCCAGGTCGCGCAGTGCCCGGCCGAGCCCCTCGCGCAGGTCGTGGTGGAGGCGGCGGCGTTCCTCCTCGCGGATGGCGAGCACGCGTTCCCTGGCCCGGCGCAGGTCCGCGGTGACGGCCATGGTGTGGGCGGCGCCGGCGACGTACGGGGTGATCGCGGCGACCGCCCGCGGGTCGGCGGACGGGGTGATCAGCAGGCGGCCCACCGCCCGTCCGTGCCACACGAGCGGCACGTCGTGGGCCACCGGCCAGGGCTCGCCCGACACGATCCGGACGCCGGCCAGCTCCACGGCGACCCCGGCGGCCGGCAGCCCGTCCCGTACCAGCTCGACCACGGCGGCCAGCGCGGCCTGCGGCCCGGTGGCGGCGACGGCCCGCCGCAGCCGCCGGACGAGCGACGCCCCCGCCCTGCCACGCACACCGGGCACCCGGACCAGCAGCGCACGCGCCCGGCCACGCACACCCGGCACCAGCACGAGCAGCGCACGTGCCCGGCCACGCACACCCGGCACCCGCACGAGCGGGTGCCGCGAGGTGGGCGGGGTCACGGCAGTTGCCGGGTGGCGGCCACGGCCGCGATCGTGACCAGGGCAGCGCCGATGCCGAGCCAGAGCCCGCGCCGAGCCGAGTCGCGGGTCATGGCAAGCGCCCCGGCCCCCAGGCTCAGCGCCAGCAGGTAGAGGGCGTGCCAGTCGGGCGAGCCGGCCACGAAGCCCACGCCGTCCAGGTACGGCGGCGGCCCCCACCGCGCGAACTCGACGTAGAAGCCCAGCATGGTCAGCGTCGAGTGCAGCGGCTCCACGACCCCGTTGACGGCGATCAGCACGAGCATCACCAGGACGGACGCCCCCGGCCACGGCAGCCACCGGGCCACCGCGACCCCCAGCGTGCCGGCCCCGAGCACGCACAACGGCCCGGCGCCGATCTCGTGGACGCTCGGGAACCGCTCCAGCTCGACGTCGGCGACGGCGTAGACCGTCGCCAGGACGGCCTGCATCGCGCAGGCCAGCAGGAACGGCCCCAGCGCGGCCAGGCAGGAGGCCGCGGTGCGCAGGTCGCGTCCGGCGGGGGTCGCGGCCAGCAGCTCGTCGGTGCCCGCGCGTCTGGTGGCCGAGGCCGTGAGCGTCGCGGCGAAGAACAGCGGCACGCCCAGCGGGAGGACGAGTTGGCTGGTGAGCGCGCTGTAGGCGGGCCTGGGCGCCCATTCCGTGGTGGCCAGGCCGATCAGGTACAGGACCAGGCCCGTGATCGCGAGCGGGTGCAGCATCAGCCGCCGGGTCTCGGCCAGCGCGAGCGCGGGCAGCAGGTGCGCGGGTCCGCCGCCGTTCTCCAGCTCGTCGGAGGTGCCCGGCGCGATGGGGCTCATGTGGCGCGTCATGCCGTCGTCTCCGTGGTCGCGCCGGTGAGGAGCAGCAGGTAGCCGTCCTCCAGGGTGGGGTCGGCGGGGCGGGCGTCCCCGGGGGCGGGGCCGAGGCCGCGGTACCGGCCGTCACCGGTCCGCCGGGAGCGGCCGGCCGCCTTCTCCGCCGACACCCAGACCTGCCCCTCGGCCAGCGCCCGGAGCTCCGCCGGGGTGCCGGTGAACGCGCACCGGCCGCCCTTGAGCACGACCACCCGGTCGCAGAGGGCGGCGACGTCCTCCGTCTGGTGGGTGGACAGCACGACCGCGCGGTCCTGGCCGAGGCGCGCGACCAGCTCGCCGAACAGCAGCCGCTGCTCCGGGTCGAGACCGGCGGCGGGCTCGTCCAGGAGGATCAGCTCGGGCTCGCCGAGCAGCGCCTGGGCGATGCCGAGGCGCCGCCGCATGCCGCCCGACAGCGTACGCACGCGCCTGCCGCTCACGGACGTGAGCCCGACCTCCTCGATCACCCGGCGCACCTCGTCGTGCCTGGACCTGCGGTGTGTCATCTCCTTCAGGACCGCCACGTAGTCGACGAACTCGAAGGCGGTGAGGCCGCGCTGGAAGCCCAGGTCCTGCGGCAGGTAACCGAGCCGCCGCCGGATCTCCAGCCGGCCCGCGCCCGGGTCGCGGCCGAGCAGCCGCAGCTCGCCCCCGTCCGGCGCGAGGACGGTCGCGAGGACCCGGACGAGGGTGCTCTTGCCCGCGCCGTTCGGGCCGAGCAGGCCGGTGACGCCCTTGCCCGCGCTCAGGGTGAGCCCGTCCAGGGCCCGGTTCCGGCCGTAGGTCTTCACCAGGCCGACTGCCTCGATCATGAGAACTCCCCGCGACGGACGGCGAGCAGGACGACGGACACCACGATGACGGCCAGGTAGCCGGCTTGCCCGGCGGCCCCGAACATGGCCAGGTCCGGCTCGCGCACGTTCGTGGCGACGACCGCGGCCACCCAGGGCACGGTCACCGCGACGGCGCAGCGGCGCGGGTCGTACCGGCTGGACAGCGCCAGGGTCAGCGAGGTCAGGGCGAGCGAGGGCAGCAGCCACGCGGCCGTCGCCCAGCCGCCGCCCGGCAGGGTCAGCCCGGCCGCCAGCGCCAGCGCCGACGACGACGCCACCACGGCGGCGGCCCGCATCAGCATCAGCCGGAACGTCGAGTACGGCGCGGCCAGCCCGATCTCGTACGCCGGATCGCCGTCCCGCCCGAAGGCCACGGCGACCCCGGCCACCGGCACGACCGGCGCCAGCGTGAGGAACGTCAGCAGCCCCCACCGGGTCGTCTCCCCCGAGGCCAACGCGGCGAAGAACAGCGCCACGGCGCTCGCGGCCAGCCACGGCAGCCGCAGCGAGGTCGTGGCGCCCAGCAGGCGGGCGGTGTGCTCGCGCACCCCGGCGGCCCGCAGCAGCCGTTCGACCGGGCGGGGCGCGGGCGCGTCCACGGCGTCGGCGATGTCGTCCCAGACCCGGTCCAGGCGGGCCCGCGGCACCCGCGCGGCCAGCAGGAGCCGGCACTGCTCGCAGGCCAGCAGGTGTGCCTCGACGGAGGCGGCGGGCGTCGCGGGCAGCTCGCCCGCCGCGTACGCCGCGGCCATGCCGTCGTCCATGTGCCAGGCGCTCACGCCAGCTCCTCCCTCAGCAGCGCGCGGGCGCGCATCATCCGGGTCTTGACCGTGCCGGTCGGGATGCCGAGCAGGCGTCCGGCCTCGCGGGTGGTCAGGCCGTCCAGCACGGTCGCCTGGACCACGGCGCGCAGCTCCGGGGAGAGCTGGTTGAGCGCCCGGCCGAGCTCGCCGTACTCGATGCCGAGCAGCACCTGCTCCTCGGCGGAGACCATGACCTGCTCGTGGGCGGGCAGCGCCGCCGCGGGGCGGCGGCGCAGCTGGTCGAGCAGGCGGCGCACGCCGATCCCCCAGATCCAGGCCGCGACCTCGCCCCGCCCGTTCCACTTGCGCGCGGTACGCCAGACCGCGACGAAGGTGTCCTGGACCGCCTCGTCCACCACGGCCGGGTCGGCGCAGCGACGGGTGAGCCGGAGGAGCAGCCAGGGCGCGTGCCGGGCATAGAGGACTTCCAGCGCACGCCGGTCGCCGTCGGCCACGGCCTCCAGCAGCCGGGCGTCCTGCCACGTCTCGTGCTCGCTCACGGCAGCCCGTTCATCGGTGTCATGCCTCTCTGTCGCATCCCTCCACTCCGGCGGTTCACGATGAGAGGAAAAGTACTGGCGGCGACGACCGCTCCGGCCGTCGCCGCCTGCACAGGGCCCCTACGCGGGCCTGCTCACTCCTCGGGGAAGTGGCAGCTCACCTGCCGTCCCCGCACCGTCGTGAGCACGGGCGCCTCGGTCCGGCACAACGGCTGCGCCTTCGGGCAGCGGGGATGGAAGGTGCAGCCGGGCGGCGGCGCGAGCGGGCTGGGCGGGTCGCCGTGCAGGACGATGCGCTCCCGCGTGGCCTCCACCTCCGGATCGGGCACCGGCACGGCCGACAGGAGCGTGCGCGTGTAGGGATGGGCGGGATCGGAGTAGACGGTCTCCGACGAGCCGGTCTCCACGATCCGGCCCAGGTACATGACGGCGACCGTCTCGCACATGTGCCGCACCACCGACAGGTCGTGCGCGATGAACAGGTAGCCGAGCCCGAGGTCGGCCCGCAGGTCGGCGAGCAGGTTGACGATCTGGGCCTGGATGGACACGTCCAGCGCCGAGACCGGCTCGTCGCAGACGACCAGACGGGGCCGGGAGGCGAGCGCGCGGGCGATGCCGATCCGCTGCGCCTGGCCGCCGGAGAACTCGTGCGGGTAGCGGTCGGCGTGCTCGGCGTCCAGGCCGACGAGCCGGAGCAGCTCGACGACGCCGTCCCGATCGACCGTCCGGCGCGGCCCGGCGACGATCTGCCGGACGGTGTGGCGCGGGTTGAGCGACGCGAACGGGTCCTGGAAGATCATCTGGAGCCGGCCGCGCATCGGCAGCAGGGCCCGGGGGCCCAGGTGGGTGATGTCGTGGCCGTCGAAGGTGACGGTCCCGCCGGTGGGCTCCAGCAGCCGCACGATCATGCGCCCGGTGGTGGACTTGCCGCAGCCCGACTCGCCGACCAGGCCGAGCGCCTGGCCTTCCGGCACGTCGAAGCTCACGCCGTCCACCGCCCGGACCCGTTGCCCGCGGCGTCCGGAGAAGGTCATCCGCAGGTCGCGCACGGAGAGCATCAGTGGTCGGCTCCTTCCAGGTGGCACGCGACCCGGTGGGGGTCGCCGGCGAGCGGCGGGCGCGTGGTCGCGCAGACGTCCACGGCGGCCGGGCAGCGCGGGTGGAACCGGCAGCCCGGCGGCGGCGCGAGCAGCGAGGGCGGCGCCCCCGCGATCGCCCGCAGCCGCGCCCGGCCCGCAACCGCACCCGCCGGCACGTCCGGCGGCGCCGCGCCCGGCACCGAGTCCAGCAGGGCCCGCGTGTACGGGTGCAGCGGCCGTTTGAAGATCTCCCTGGCGGGGGCGTGCTCCACGGTCCGGCCGCCGTACATGACCAGGACGTCGTCGGCCATGCGCGCCACCACGCCCAGGTCATGGGTGATCAGGACGACCGCGAGCCCCCGCTCGCGCTGGATGCGCGCGATCAGGTCCAGGATCTGCGCCTGGACGGTCACGTCGAGCGCCGTCGTCGGCTCGTCGGCGATCAGCACGCCCGGCTCGCAGGCCAGTGCCATCGCGATCATCACCCGCTGCCGCATGCCGCCCGAGAAACGGTGCGGATGCTCCCCGGCGCGCCGCCGCGGCTCGGGGATGCCCACCTCGGCCAGCATCTCCACCGCCCGCTCGCGGGCCACCCGCCGGCCGGCCCGGCGGTGCAGCCGGTACGCCTCGGCGATCTGCTCCCCCACGGTGAAGAAGGGATGCAGCGACGACAGCGGATCCTGGAAGATCATCGACACCGCGCTGCCGCGCAGCCGGCGCAGGCGATCGGCCGGGGCTCCGACGAGCTCCTCCCCGTCGAGCTCGATCGACCCCGCGACGGTCGCCCGGCGGTGCAGCCCCAGCAGCGACAGCGCGGTCACGGACTTGCCGGACCCCGACTCGCCGACGACGCCCAGGGTCCGCCCCCGCTCGACGCCGAACGACACGCCGTCCACGATCCGGACGTCGCCGAAGCTCACGGACAGGTCGCGCACGGAAAGGATCACGAGTACCTCACCCTGGGGTCGATGACCGCGTAGACCAGGTCCACGAGCAGGTTGGCCAGCACGATGAAGAAGGCCGCGAGCAGCGTCGTGCCGAGGATCACCGGCTGGTCGGACTTGACGATCCCGTCGTAGGCGAGCCGGCCGACGCCGGGCAGGCCGTACACGGTCTCGGTGATCATCGCGCCGGCCAGCAGGCCGCCCAGGTCCATGCCGAAGACGGTGACGACCGGGGTCATGGCCGCGCGCATGCCGTGCTTGGCGACGACCGTCCGCTCGTGCAGGCCCTTGGCGCGGGCCGTCCTGATGTACGGCTCGGCCATAGTCTCGATCATCTGCGCCCGGGTGAGCCGGGCGTACATGGCGGCGTAGAGGGCGGCCAGCGTGACCCAGGGCAGGATCAGGTTGCCGGCCCAGGCTGCGGGGTCGTCCGTGAGCGGCACGTACGCCGGGTACGGCAGCAGCCCGGTCACCCGTACCACCAGCAGGAGCAGCACCATCGCCACGAAGTAGACCGGCAGGGACGCGCTGGTCAGCGTGGCGATCATCAGCGTCCGGTCCAGGGCGCTCCCCCGGCGCAGCGCCGACACCACCCCGACCGTGACGCCCACGGCCAGCCACAGCAGGGCCGCGCCGACCGCCAGGGACGCGCTGGCCCCGAGCCGGTCGATCAGCAGGTCCCAGACCGGCAGGGCGTTCTGGTAGGAGAACCCGAGGCAGGGCACGTGGCAGCCGGGGCGTCCGGCGACGATGCCCGCGACGTAGCCGCCGAACTGCTCCCACAGCGGCCGGTCCAGCCCCATCTGCGCGCGCACCTCGGCGACCCGCTCGGGCGTGCAGGTCTTGCCGCACGCCTGGACCGCCGGGTCGGACGGCAGCACGTAGAAGATCACGAAGGTCACCGCGCAGATCACCAGCAGCACGCCGACGACCGCGAGGGCCCTTCTGGCCAGGTACGACGTCACTGTGCCGCCCCCTTGGGGTCGATGGCGTCGCGCAGGGCGTCACCGAGGAGGGTGAAGGCGAGCACGGTCAGGAACAGGCAGGTGCCGGGGACGAGCAGGTACATCGGGTCGACCTCGTACCAGAGCATCGCCTCCTGGATCATCTGCCCCCAGGAGGCGGTCGGCGGGCGCACCCCGACGCCGAGGAACGACAGCGCCGCCTCGGTGCCGATGTTGGCGGGCACCGCGAGCGTCGCGTACACGAGGATCGGCGCGGTGATGTTCGGCATGATCTCGCGGAAGACGATGACGCCGTTCAGCGCGCCGCCGACCCGGGCGGCGTCCACGTACTCGCGGTGCTTGACGGAGATCGCCTGCCCACGCACGATCCGCCCGATGTACGGCCAGCCGAACCCGCCCATCACACACACGAGCAGGACCATCCGGTCGCCGTCGGGCATGACCGAGATGAGGGCGATCATGAAGATCAGGCTCGGGAACGACATGAGCAGGTCCATGGTCCGGCTGATCACCGCGTCCGCCCAGCCGCCGAGGTAGCCGGCCAGCAGCCCGAACACGGTGCCGAGCAGCACCGACACCAGTGTCGCCAGGGTGGAGACCATCAGCGAGACGCGGGCGCCGTACACGATGCGGCTGAACACGTCGCGGCCGTTGACGGGCTCGACGCCGAGCCAGTGCTCGCCGCTGACGCCGCCCAGCGCCCCCTTGGGCACGCCCGCCAGCTCCTGGTCGATCGCGGAAGGGTCGAAGGCGTCCGGCGGCCAGCCGTTCACCTTGGTGAGCAGCGGCGCGGCGAGCGCGACCAGCACCAGGACCGTCACCACGACCAGCGCGAACCGGGCGGCGCCGCCGCCCAGCAGACGCTTCCTGACCAGCCGGGCGGGCGGGCTCGCCGTGACGACCGTCGCCGTCATGTCCGGCTCCGCCGGTATCCGGGGTAGCCGTTCCTCACTTCTGCCGCACCCCCAGGACGGCGAAGTCGAGCTGCCCGGACCAGACGGGATGGCCCACCGCGCCGGAGACGTCCTTGCCGACCAGGATCGGCTTGCGGTCCCACGCGTACGGCACCGCCGGCGAGGACTGCATGACCTGCCGGTCGAGGTCGACCCAGGCGGCTTCGGCGGCCTTCGGATCGCTCATGGCCTGGATCTCGTCGATGCGCTTCTGCACCGCCTCGTCGCGGAACTGCCAGACGTTGCCGGAGTTGCCCTTCTCGACGATCGTGCGCCCGTCGAACAGCAGCGGCAGGAACGTCGCCCCGGACGGGTAGTCGGGGCACCAGCCGTAGGTGAACAGGTCGGGCGTCTTGGCGGTGTCGCCGACGGTGTCGTAGTAGACCGAGGGATCGACGGGCGTGAGCACGACCTCGACGCCCGCCCGCTTCAGCGACGCCTGCACGGCCTCGCCGAGCGCCTTGTCACCGGTCGAGATCGTCATCCGGACGTTCAGCGTCCTGCCGCCCAGCAGGGCCTTGGCCTTCTCGACGTCCCCGGCCGGCGGAAGGTGGAACACGTCCTGCGGCGTGCCGCCCGACAGGGCCGGCGGCAGGTAGGAGGTGGCGATCGAGGTCATGGCCGGACCGCCGGCGGCGGTCTGGAGTGCCTGCTTGTCCAGGGCGAAGTGCACCGCCTGCCGGGCCTTCAGGTCGTCGAAGGGCGGCTTGGAGGTGTTGAAGCCGATCATGTCGGTGCATCCCGACATGGCGTTGACCAGCCGGGACTTCACGTCCGGCCGAGGCAGGATCTTGGCCAGGCTGGCGGCGCTGACGTCGGTGTAGGCGATCGAGGTGGCGTCCTCGCCCCTGCTCTCGATGAGCCGGTCGTCGATCACGCCCTGCCGCAGGCCCTGCTTGACCACGATGCGGTCGGGCGCGGCCTTGCGCACCGGGTCGGTGGCCGCCGACCAGTGCGGGTTGCGCACCAGGACCATCTCCTTGCCCCGGTCGTAGCGCTCGATCTTGTACGGCCCGGAGGAGAAGGGCCGGTTGTCGTACTGCGCGCCGGTCTCCTTCGCGGCCGGCACCGGCGCGAACGTCGGCAGCGTCACCGTGGAGGAGAACTCGGCGACCGGCCGCTTGAGGCGGAAGACGATGGTCCGGTCGTCGGGGGTCTCGATCGAGTCCAGGTGCCGGCCCTTCAGCGGGCCCTTGTAGCCGTCGGCGCCGGCCAGGTAGAGCTGGGCGTAGTTGGGGCCGCCGGGCAGCTCGGGGGCGAAGGAACGCTCCACGTTGTACTTGATGTCCTTCGCGGTGACGGGGGTGCCGTCCTCGTACTTCACGCCGTCCTTGAGGGTGAAGGTCCACACCTTGCCGCCTTCGGAGGCGGTCCCCAGGTCGGTGGCCAGATCCGGGACGATCTCGTGGCTGCCCGCCTTGAAGGTGGTGAGGGTGCGGTAGAGCAGCCGGATGCCGAAGTCCATCTGGGGCATCGTCCAGTTGCGGGCCGGGTCCAGGTGGGAGAAGTCCTGGTTGGACAGGATCGTCAGGGTCCCGCCCCCGGCCGCCGCGGGCACGGCGGCCTTGCCGCCGCCGCAGGCCGCCACGCCGAGCAGGAGCCCCGCGGTCAGCACGTTACGGAGAGTCACGGATCACTCCAGTGAGGTGAGAGGGCCCGGGCCGGGACCGGCGGGAGAGGGTTCGCCGGCCCCGGCGCCCGGGCGGTCTAGTACTCGGTCTTGACGCTCGCGCCCGAGAAGGTCTGCGCGGCGTGGAGGCTGATGTAGTTGTAACCGGCGGGCGGGTTGTTGATCACCAGGGTCTCGGCGTTGCCCGACGCGGTGGAGCGCTGGGTGTAGGCCGAGGTGGTGGCCCAGGTGGCGGCGTTGTAGTAGAGGTCGGCGTTCCCGGTGCCGCCGGAGGCGGTGATGGTCAGCCTGGCCGTGCCCGCGGGCAGGTAGATGTAGAGGTAGGCGTAGTTGCCCTGGGTGGCCGACAGGTTGCTGCGCTTGCAGTTCTTGTCGAGCTTGCGGGTGTCGGAGGCGGTGCACTCCGGCGTCGAGCCGCCGCCGGTCGACACCGTGACCTGCTTCGACGTCGTCGCGGTGGCGCCGCCGTTGTCGGTGACGGTCAGCGTGACGGTGTACGTGCCCTGCGCCGCGTAGGCGTGCGACGGGTTGGCCGCGGTGGAGGTGGCGCCGTCGCCGAAGTCCCAGCGGCGGGCGGCGATGGTGCCGTCGGAGTCGGTGGAGGTGTCGGTGAAGGCGGCCGTCAGCCCGCTGGCCGTGGAGGTGAAGTTGGCGGTGGGCGCCTGGTTGCCGGTGCCGCCCCCGGAGCACGCCCCGGCCGCGCAGGCGGCGAGCCAGGTGTTCCAGTCGGAGTCGTAGCGGCTGCCGATCGTGCTGGTCAGGAACGACCTGGCGGTGCTCCACGCGCCGGTCCGGTACGAGCCGAGCAGCGTCGCGACGTCGGCCGGGTGCTTCTCGAACATGTAGCGGACGGCCAGGTACCCCCACCGGTAGATGCGGGTGGTGTCATGGTCGTAGGTGGTGTTCCACAGCGTGCTCAGCGCGTACGTCCGCTTGCCCGCCTCGGTGATCGCCGCGTCGTAGACGACCTTGCGGTAGGAGTAGGAGACGTACTCGGCGAAGCCCTCGATCCACCAGATGGTCGGCGTGCTCACCCCGGCGTTGAAGTCGCCGTACATGTCGAACCGGCCGTCGAGGTAGTGGGTGTACTCGTGGTTGAGGTTCCAGATCTGGAAGTCGGGGCGCAGCCACTCGGCCTCGTAGGCGATGAACCTGGGCTGGTTGCCCGCGGCGGCGGGGTTGCCCTCCAGGTACATGCCCCCGTTGTTGGTGTCGATGCCGAACATCGCGCCGGCGTAGGTCTGGTAGTCGGTGCTGGAGTCGAAGACCACCACCTCCAGCGTGGTGTTGTTGTCGCCGGCGACCGGGCCGTTGTCCTTGACCAGGTTGTGGAAGAAGGCGTCCTGGTTGGCCAGGCTGGCGCAGGTGGCGGCGAGCTGGCTCGAGGTGACCTCCTGGGCCCGGATCCTGATGCTGGCGCTGCAGGTGTGGGTGACCGGCAGCACGCTGGCCGCCAGGCGGGCCGCCAGGTCGCAGGTGCCGTAGTAGGAGCAGTTGGCCTGGTCGTAGGAGTCGGTCATCTCGGCCACGCCCACCCACAGCGGCGCGGTGGCGCCGGTCATGGAGCTGCGGCCGAGCAGGTTCTTGGCCAGCGGCCGGACGGTGGCCTGCAACGTCGTGTGCTGCAGGAAGCGGCCCAGCTCGCGCCCGGCGTTGGAGACGAGGTAGGAGCGGTCGGTGCCGAGCATGTTGAGGTGGTTCGTGGCGAAGGAGTTCAGGGAGTCCAGGACGCTGCGGTCGGCCTGCACGGCGCTGACGAACGCGGGCACCTGGTGGCCGCGGAACAGCACGGTGTAGACGTTGTTGACCGCGTTGAGCATCCACCACGACGCGTCGTAGGAGCTGTTGTAGCCGTCGAGCAGGCGCTTGACCACGTACAGGTAGCGGTCGTTCTGCTCGGCGCTGTCGATGAGGGTGACGGCCTCGCCCAGCACCTCGCCGTTGGCGTCGCTGACGGTCGAGGACCGGGAGCTGCCGAAGAAGGCGTCCAGGCCGGACCGGATCGCGGTGGTGAGCGCCTGGCCGTACGAGCCGACGTCGCCGGAGTTGTACCAGTGGACGTAGTAGCCGGCCCGCAGGTAGAGGACGAGCTGGGCGGTGCCGGTGGTGTTGTCGCCCGGGTAGTTCGCCGAGTTGTCGCGCAGGGCGTAGGCGACGGTCGTCATCTGCGCCTCGCGGAAGGCGTTGTAGGCGTCCGTGCCGGTCAGGTTGAACAGGGTGTTGACGCAGTCGGTGGCGCTGGCCTTGATCTGCTGGACCAGGGCGCTGCCGGTGCGGCTGGTGAAGTCGGAGACGTTGCAGGCGGCGGCCGCGGCGACGCTCTTGCGCGCCGACGGTCTGGCGTGCTCCGGCCGGGTGGCGGGTTCGTCGTAGTCGCGGCGCAGGGCGTCCTTGGCCGCTGGCTGGGGGGCCCGGTCACGGGTGTCGAGCCGGGACTTGCCGACGTGCGGGGCGTCGTCGGCCGGGACCGCGAGGCGGGCGGCCGGGGGCGGTTCGGCCGCGGCGCTGGCCGGTGTCGCGGCGAACGGCGGGAGTAGGGCTAATGCGGCCAGGGGGACGATCAGCCGCCAGCCGTGCAGGACCTTGCGCACAAGAACCTCCGGGGGGTATCCGCATGGATGCGAGGTCGGGTACGAGTGTGCGGTCCGTCCGGAGGGCGTGGTCATACGACGCCGCATAAGTGTTGCCTATGGGCGTTCCCAATCCGTCGCCAAGAGCCATCACATGTCACATAATCCTGAGCTATGGACCTGGATCTCCGGCATCTCCGAATGGTCTGTACGATCGCCGAGGCCGGCAGCGTCACCAAAGCGGCCGCCCGCCTCGGGCTCTCCCAACCGGCGATCACCACCCAGCTCCGCAGGATCGAGGAGATGGTGGGCGGTGAGCTGTTCACCCGCAGCCGCAACGGCGTCGAACCCACCCAGCTCGGACGTCAGGTCGTCGCGCGCGCCCGGATCGTCCTGTCGGAGATCGACTCGCTCTTCGGTGACCTGCACGACGCGAACCCGGCCGTCACCGGGCTCCGGCTCGGGTGCAGCCACCTGGCGTGCGTGGCCAGCGTGGTGGACCGGGTCGGCGAGGCGTTACCCGGCCGGTCGATCTCCCTGCGCATCGAGCCGTCCAGCGTGCAGCTCGCCGACGCGCTCACCCACGGCCAGCTCGACGCCGCGCTCATGGGCATGATCGAGGGGTTCGACGTCACCCTCACGCCGCCGGTCGTCACCCGCACGCTGGTGCCCAGGTATCCCATCTTCGTGGCCATGGCCGCCGGGCACCCGCTGGCCGAGCAGCCCGAGGTGCACCTGTCCGACCTCAGGAACGAGCGCTGGATCAGCCCGCCCGGCGCCGACGACGGCTCGCTCGCCGCCCTGCGCGCCTCCTGCCGGGCCGCCGGCTTCGAGCCGGACGTGCGCTACGACGCCCCGAGCGGCGCCGGCCGCCCGCTGGTCGCCGCCGGGCTGGGCGTGCGCCTGGTGGACCCGACCTGGCCGGTGCCCGAGGGCACCGCCGTACGGCCACTGGTGGGCGAGCCGCAGGTCGGGCACCTGGTCATGGCCTGGCGCAGGGACCTGATCGGCGCGGACGCGGCGGCGGCCATCTACCGCGGGCTCGCCGCCGCCTTCGAGGACCACATCGACGACAACCCCACCTTCCGCCAGTGGTGGGACGAGCACCCGGGCGCCCACCCCCTCCGCTGACGGCCGCGACCTGCGAGGTTGGCGCCTCAATCCGCCGTGCGCAGCGGGAAGTGGCAAGCCACCTGGTGCTCGCCGCCCGCCAGCGGCGGCTCGGTCTCGCAGATCTCCTGGGCGAGCGGGCAGCGCGTCCTGAACCGGCATCCCGAGGGCGGGTTCTGCGCGCTGGGCAGCTCGCCCTTGATGGCGACGCTCGTGCGCGGCGCCACGCCCGGCTCGGCGGAGGGCACGGCCTCGATCAGCGCCTGCGTGTACGGGTGCCGGGCGGCCCTGACGACGTCGCGGGCGGGCCCGACCTCGACCAGCTTGCCCAGGTACATGACGCCGATCCGGTCCGACATGTAGTCCACGACGGACAGGTCGTGGCTGATGAACACGTACGACAGGCCCAGCTCACGCTGGAGGTCGCGCATGAGGTTGAGCACCTGGGCCTGGATGGAGACGTCGAGCGCGCTCACCGGCTCGTCGCACACGATCAGCCGCGGCTCCAGGGCCAGCGACCTGGCCAGCCCGATGCGCTGGAGCTGGCCGCCGGAGAACTCGTGCGGGTAGCGGTCGAGCACCCGTCGCGGCAGGCCCACCTGGTCCAGCAGGGTGCCGATGCGGGAGCGGCGGCCGGCCCGGTCGCCGGCCTGCTGGATCTCCAGGGGTTCGGCCAGGATGGAGTCGATGCGCATGCGCGGGTTCATCGCCGCGTAGCTGTCCTGGAACATGAGCTGCACCCGCCGGTGCATGGCGCGGCGGGCGCGCCGGTCGAGCGTGGCGATGTCGGCGCCGTCCACCACGATCTGCCCGGAGGTGGGCTCCTCCAGGCCGACGATCAGCCGGCCCACGGTCGACTTGCCGCAGCCCGACTCGCCCACGAGCCCGAACGTCTCGCCGGGGCGCACGTCGAAGCCGACCCCCGCGACCGCGCTGACCTGCGGCGCCTTGCGGCCCATCGAGCCCGTGCCGTCGTAGTTCTTGACCAGGTCGCGCACGGACAGGATCGGCGTGGCCTCGGCCTGCGGCCCGGTCCGGTCGGGCCGCGGCGCGGCGGCCTCGGCGCGCACCCGCGGCTGGAGCACCGGGTGCAGGCAGGCGTGCTGGTGCTCGCCGTCCGACAGGGTCACGTCGGTGGTCCGGCACTCCTCGGTCGCGAAGCGGCAGCGGGGCGCGAACCGGCAGCCGGTCATCGGCCGGGACAGGTCCGGCGGCAGGCCGGGGATGCTGTAGAGCGCGCCGTTGTCGTGCTCGGCCGCGCCGGGCAGCGACTCCATGAGGGCCTCGGTGTAGCGGTGGCGCGGCTGCCGGAACAGCTCGGCGGTGGTCGTGGCCTCCACCACGCGGCCGGCGTACATGACGGCGACCCGGTCGGCGCGGCTGGCGATCACGCCCAGGTCGTGGGTGACCAGGATGACCGCCATCTGGAACTCCTCGCGCAGGTCGTCGATGAGTTCCAGGATCTGGCGCTGGGTGGTGACGTCGAGGGCGGTGGTCGGCTCGTCGGCGATGAGCAGCCGGGGCGAGCAGACCAGGGCCATGGCGATGACCACGCGCTGGCGCATGCCGCCGGAGAGCTGGTGGGGGTAGGCGTCGGCGATCTTGTCGGGACGCGGCATGCCGACCCGGCGCAGGATCTCCACGGCCCGCTCGCGCGCCTCGGCCTTGCCGACGCCCTGGTGGACCCGGAGCGGCTCGGCGACCTGGGCGCCGATGCGCATGGTGGGGTTGAGCGAGGTGAGCGGGTCCTGGAACACCATGCCCATCTCGACGCCGCGGATCCTGCGCATCTCGGCGGG
Organism: Nonomuraea sp. NPDC005692; assembly: GCF_040631115.1. NCBI lineage: Bacteria > Bacillati > Actinomycetota > Actinomycetes > Streptosporangiales > Streptosporangiaceae > Nonomuraea > Nonomuraea sp. NPDC005692. Next base: position 63,865 of record NZ_JBEXYU010000033.1, read on the forward strand.
CGGCAGGGACAGCAGGTCGCGGCCCTCGAACAGGATCTCGCCGCCGACGACGCGGCCGCCGGACGGCAGCAGGCCCATGACCGACAGGGCGGTCATGGTCTTGCCGCTGCCCGACTCGCCGACGATGCCGAGCGTCTCGCCCTGCCGCACCTCCAGGTTGACGTGGTCGAGGGCGTGCACGACGCCCTGACGCAGCGGGATGTCGGTGCTGACGTCGCGCAGGCGCAGCAAAGGGCTCATGTTCCGTTCCTCCTAGCGCCGCCGGAGGCGGACCTCGAAGACGTCCCTCAGCCCGTCGCCGATGAAGTTGAAGGCGAGGACGATGAGGATGATGGCGATCCCGGGCGGGTACAGCAGCCACCAGTAGCCGCTGTAGGTGTTGGCGAGGCCGTCGGAGAGCATCCCGCCCCAGTTCGCCGCGGGTGGCGGCACGCCGAGGCCGAGGAAGGACAGGTAGGCCACGTACAGGATGGCGTCGGCGACCTGGAAGGTGGCGTTGACGATCACGGTGCCGATGGCGTTGGGGATGATGTGCCGCCGTACGGCCCGGCCGCCGGTGCCGCCCATCGACCGCATGGCCTGGACGTACTCGCGCGAGCGCAGGGTCAGCGCCTCGCCGCGGACCAGCCGGGCCGGGCCCAGCCAGGCGAAGGCGCCGATGATCAGGATGAGCATCGGCACGGTCGGCGTGACGATGGTCGCCATCAGCATGAACAGGAACAGTGAGGGGATCGACATCATCGCGTCGACCACCCGCATCATGGCCGCGTCCACCCAGCCGCTGGTGAAGCCGGCGATGGCGCCCCAGATCGTGCCCACGACCGTGGCCAGGACGCCGGCGGCCAGCCCGACCACGATGGACGTCTGCCCGCCGAGCAGCAGGCGGCCGAGCTGGTCGTAGCCGACGCCGTCGGTGCCCAGCGGATGGCCAGGGGTGCCGGGGGCCAGGTAGACCGAGGCGAGGTCGGTGTGCACCTGGTCGGTCCGGTAGAACAGCGGGCCGAGGAAGCACAGGCCGCCCAGCACGATGAAGATGACCAGGCCCAGCAGGGCGAGCCGGTTCTCGGCGAAGACGGTCAGCGCCTGGCGCCACTGGCCGCGTACGGGCGCCTCGTCGGCGGGGACCGGCGTGCCGGTCGCCTCGGCGGGCGCGGTCATGAGCGGGCCGCCGTCCTGAGCCGTACGCGCGGATCCACGGCGGCGTACAGCAGGTCGGCGAGCAGGGCGCCGAGCACGGTCGCGATCGCGATGATCAGGGTGACGCCGAACAGGATCGGGAAGTCCCGCTTCAGCGCCGCCTGCCAGAAGAGCTGGCCCATGCCGGGGTAGTTGAACAGGGCCTCGACGACCAGGGCGCCGCTGAACAGCGCGGGCAGGTACATCCCGAGCAGGGTGATGACCGGGAACAGCCCGTTGCGCAGCGTGTGCCGGGCGACGACGCGCGCCTCCGACAGGCCCTTGCTGCGGGCGGTGCGCACGTAGTTCTCGTTGAGGTTGTCGACCATCGAGGAACGCACGTACCGCGAGTAGACGGCGACGGTCACGATGGCGAGCGTGACGGTGGGCAGCACGAGCCCGGCCGGGTCGGCCAGCACCTCGCCCAGGGTGAACCCCTGCGAGGCCTCCGGCGGCAGGATCGGCCAGACCTGCGAGAAGAGAATGATCATCATGAGACCCATGAAGAAGATCGGCGTGGCGTAGGCCAGCAGCGACAGGGTGGTGATCGTGTAGTCGGGCCACCGGTTGCGCCGCATCGCCTGGACGACGCCGAGCGGGATGGCGACGACGACGGCCAGCATCGTCGAGAACAACGACAACACCATGGTCTTGGGCAGCCGCTGGCCGATGGCCTCGGCCACCGACTGGTTGAGCTGGAAGGAGTAGCCGAGGTCGCCGCGCAGGAGGCGGCCGATGAACATGACGTACTGCTGGATCCAGGGGCGGTCGTAGCCCATCTCGTGGTCGAACGCCGCCAGCTGGGCCAGCGTCGCGTCCTTGCCCAGGGTGGCCCGCGCCGCGCCGCCCGGCAGCAGATGCAGGATGACGAACGTGATCATCGTGACCAGCACGACGATGATCAGGGCCTGGCCCAAGCGGGTGATCAGATACCGGGCCACGCGGGGCCCCTCCTTGTTCCAGGGACCCCGGCGACCCCCGCACGGGCCGCCGGAGTCGGGGACGGTCTCAGCTCTTCCAGGACCAGTCCTGGAAGAACATGTTGTTCATCGGGTCCTGCGTGACGCCCTGGAGCCCGGCGCGGTACGCCGAGATCTGGTAGACGGGGTTCGGCATCCACAACACCGGCAGGTCCTGGGCCAGCCGGTCGTTGTACGCCTTGAGCGTCGCCTCGTCGTCGGCGAACTGGGTGGCCTCGATGAGCTTGTCGGCCTCGGGGTCGCTGTAGCTGCCCAGGTTGACCGGGGCGTCGGTGGCGAACAGCCGCTCGCCGCTGGGGAAGGCCGGGTAGTACCAGCTGCCCTGCGAGCCGAAGAACGACATGTCCCACGAGCAGTTGGAGTCCGCCGGCTTGCACGCCGGGGTGACCGCGACCGAGTCCGGCACTTCCTTGATGGTGAGCTGGATGCCCAGCTTGGCCATCTGCGACTTGATCTCGGCGAACATCTTGGTCGTCGCGGCGAAGCCGGTCTGGCTGGTGACGGTGAAGGCCAGCTCCGCGCCGGACTTGATGCCCTCGCCGCACTGGTCGGCGCCGGTGCCCGGCTTCTGGCAGGTCGTCTGGCCGTCAGGGGTCACCTGCCAGCCGTGGCTCTCCAGGAGCTGCTTGGCCTTGGCCGGGTCGAAGGGGTAGGCGCAGCCTTCGCTGGAGCCGTTCGTGCCGGGCTTGGCCGGGACGGGGCCACAGGTCGGGGCCGCCATGCCGGACCAGATGGCCTTGCTGATGGTCGGCTGGTCGATGAGCGACTGCAGGGCCTGGCGCAGGTAGACCTGCTTGAACAGGGGGCCCGAGTCGGGGTTGTTGAAGTTGAGCTGGAGGTAGGTGATGGACCAGCCGTACCAGGGGGCGATCTGGTAGCCCTTCGACTCCAGGTACTTCTGCTGCGACAGGTTGGCCGGCGGCACGTAGCCGTAGTCGATCTGGCCGGCGCGCAGCACGTTGAACTCGGCGTCGTCGCTGGTGAAGGGGCGCAGCGTGACCGACTTGAGCTTCGGCTTGTCGCTGCCGGAGTAGTTCGCGCGGGCGGTGAGGACGACCTCGCCGTTCGGCACGTACTTCTCCAGCTTCCACGGGCCGCTGTTGACCTGCCACAGCTCGTTGGTCGCGTACGTCTTGGGGTCCTTCGACGCGGCGGTGAGGAAGTCGAAGACCTTCTTGGCGCCCTCGGGGGTCTTGTCGAGGTCGCCCACCTTGCCGGTGGCCGAGTCCTTGTCCCAGACGTGCTGGGGCAGCGGCACGATGCGGTTGAGCTGGTTGCCGACGAACCACCCGGTGTTGTACGTCTTCGTGGTCGTCACGGAGAAGGTCTTGTCGTCCTTCACCTTGAACTCGGCGATGTTGTCCGGGAAGCCGCCCTCCCGGTAGGACGCCCACTTGTCCTTGTTCGCGGTGACGAGGTTCCACCAGAACTGGATGTCACGGGTGGTGACGGGCTTGCCGTCGGACCACGTGTTGTCCTTCAGCGTGATCGTCAGCGTCTTGCCGCCGTCGCTCACCTCGGGCGGTTCGGCCATCGAGCGCCCGGGGTCGATGTTGTACTTCGCCGAGCCGTCCAGCAGGTACTCGTACAGGTGACGGTACTGGGCGGAGCCAAAGATGACGTTCTCGCCCTGGGTGAAGCCGGGTGCCGAAATAGGCAGGATCCAGTTCGGGGTCCTGAGGGCGACGGTCACGCCGTCCTTGCTCTGGCCCCCGCTCTGGGCGCCCTTCTGCGCGCCGCCGGCGGACCCGCTGCACGCGGTCAGCGCCAGCCCGAGGGCCAGCACGCCCGCCAGGGCGCCGGTGCCGCGGAGCCCGCGCCGGTGGAATCTGCTCCCCATGGGATCTCCTCGGTTGACGTCGCACGGCGCCCTGCGCTTACCGGGGGCCTGGTGCGTTCAATGCGGAGAATGTATAGATGGTCCCGCATGAAGTCAACGGAACTAATGCGCTTTGTTCGCCGACTTGTTTCGGTTTAGAGTCGAAGTCGCCGGTGCCTCATGATGGGGCTCTGTTGCGACGACGGGCCTGCCGGGGAACCGGCCTGAAAGAGGAGCGGCATGCCGGAGCCATCGAGTCCCGCCAACCTGCGTGAGCAGGCGCTCAGCCTCTTGGCCAGCGGTGCGGCGACGTCGCGCGCCGATCTTGTGGAGACCCTCCAGGTGGCTCCGTCCACGGTCTCCAGCGTGGTCCGGCGGTTGCTGGAGGAGGGCGCCATCCTGGAGGAGGGCGTGGGCCGCTCCACCGGCGGGCGGCGGCCGCGGATCCTGCGCCTGCGCGACGTCCCCGGCGCCTTCGCGGTGTCCGAGCTGGGCGCCCAGCACGCGCGCGTGGGGCTGTGCGCGCCCGACGGCCGGCTGCTGGCCGTACGGGAGATCGCCACCGACATAGCGGAAGGGCCCGGCCAGGTCTTCGACGCCATCTGGCGGGCGTACGAGCAGCTCAGCACGGCCAAGGCCCCCGGCCAGGCGTTGCTCGGCATCGGCGTCGCGCTGCCCGGCCCGGTCGAGTACCCGCACGGCCGGCTGATCGGCCCGGCCCGGATGCCCGGCTGGAGCGGCTTCGACGCCCAGACCCACCTGAGGGAGCGCTTCGGCGTGCCCGCGGTCGTCGACAACGACGCCAAGGCCGCCGCCATCGGCGAGTACGTCAGCCGGGGCCGCGACCCCGGCGACATGATCTACGTCAAGGCCGGCACCGGCATCGGCGGCTGCCTGGTCAGCGGCGGCCAGATCTACCGCGGCGGCCGCGGCCTCAGCGGCGACGTCACCCACGTGCGGGTGGCCGACAGCGGCGAGCGCGAGTGCTCCTGCGGCAGCCGCGGCTGCCTGGAGACGGTGGCCAGCGGCGCCGCCCTGGTCCGCCAGCTCAAGGACCGCGGCCTGCGGGTCAGCACGCCGCGCGACGTCGTCGCCGCCACCGTCGACGCCGAGCCGTCCGTCGTGACCCTGGTACGCCACGCCGGCGAGCTGCTCGGGGTCGCCCTGTCCGGCCTGGTCAACTTCCTCAACCCCGACGCCGTCGTCATCGGCGGCGCGCTGTCCAGCCTCGACGTCTACGTGGCCGCCGCCCGGAGCATGCTCTACAAGCGCTGCCTGCCGTCCATGACCCAGTCACTTTCCATCGAGGCCAGCGCCGCCGGCCCGGACGCCGCCCTGATCGGCCTCGGGCATCTCGTGCGCGCCTCGGCCGACGTCCGTCCCTCCTAGGCAAGGAGTCCCCCGCCCGTGTCCCGTCCCCTCCGCGTCGCCGTCGGCGGCGTGCACATCGAGTCCAGCACCTTCTCCCCGCACCTGAGCACCGCCGCCGACTTCGAGGTCACCCGCGGTGACGCCCTGCTGGCGCGGTACGGCTGGCTCGCCGAGCCGTGGGCGGCCGACGTCGAGTGGATCCCGCTCGTGCACGCCCGCGCCCTGCCCGGCGGGGCCGTGGCCAGGGAGACCTACGACGCCTGGGCGGCCGAGATCGCCGCCGGGCTGGCCTCCGCGGGCCCGGTGGACGGCGTCCTGCTCGACATCCACGGCGCGATGAGCGTGGTCGGGCTGGAGGACGCCGAAGGCGACCTGGTCACCGTGGTCCGCTCGGTGACCGGCGGCCAGCCGTTCGTCTCGGCGGCCATGGACCTGCACGGCAACGTCTCCCACCGCTTCTTCGACGGCTGCGACCTGCTCACCTGCTACCGCACCGCCCCGCACGTCGACGTCTGGGAGACCCGCGAGCGCGCCGCGCGCAACCTGGTGGCGGCCCTGCGCCGCGGGCAGCGTCCGCACAAGGCCCTCGTGCACGTGCCGATCCTGCTGCCCGGCGAGATGACCAGCACGCGCGTCGAGCCGGCCAAGGGCCTCTACGCCCGCGTCCCCGAGATCGAGGCCAGGGACGGCGTCATCGACGCGGCCATCTGGATCGGCTTCGCCTGGGCCGACGAGCCCCGCTGCCGCGGCGCGGTCGTCGCCACCGGCACCGACGCCGCCGCCACCGCCGCGGCCGCCCGCGAGCTGGGCGAGCAGTTCTGGGCGGCGCGCGACGCGTTCACCTTCGTCGCGCCCACCGGTTCCATGGACGAATGCCTCGACCAGGCGCTGACCGCGGTCAAGGACCCGGCCCGGCGCCCGTTCTTCATCAGCGACTCGGGCGACAACCCGGGCGCGGGCGGCGCCGACGACGTCACCTTCGCCCTCGAACGCATGCTGGCCCGTCCAGAGATCGCCGGCGGCTCGGTCCGCGCGGTGTACGCCTCGCTGGTCGACCCCGAGGCCGTGGCCCAGATCGCCGGTCTCGCGCCCGGCTCGCCGGTCAGTCTGCGCGTCGGCGGCCGGATCGACGCCCGCGAGCCGGGGCCGCTGCCGATCGAGGGCGTACTGGAGGCGGTCGCGGACGACCCCGACGGCGGGTTGTGCGTCAGCGTGCGGGTGGGCGGTCTGAGCGTGTTCGTCACCTCCCGGCGCATGCAGTACCGCGAGCTGGCCTCCTACGCCCGGCTGGGCGTCCAGGTGGACGACGTCGACCTGGTGACGGTCAAGATCGGCTATCTGGAGCCCGAGTTGTTCGACGCGGCGGGCGACTGGCTGCTGGCGCTCACGCCGGGCGGGGTCGACCAGGACCTGCAGCGCCTGCCGTACGAGCGCCTGGCCCGGCCGGTCTTCCCTCTCGACCGCGACTTCGACGCCGACCTCACCGTGATCACCGCCTCCTAGACGCCCCGGCCCCTCCGACGCCGAAGCGCGCCGGAGGGGCTACGCCGGGGCGGTGCGGGAGCTTGGGGCCCGGTTCTGGCAGGGCTTGGAAGGGGCCTCCGGCCCCGGGTCTGGCAGGGCTTGGAGGGGGCTCCCAGTCGGCTCCAAGCCAGGAACAAGAGGGCTAACTCATCATTTCCGCCTGTGAGCGGATATTTCAGGAAAAGGCTGATGAGGGTCGCCGCGGGTGCGGCGGTCGTCGCGGCGGTCATGCTGCCGGCGCTGCCGGCGGCCGCCGACGACTCCCCCGACGAGCGGCCCGACGTCCCGGTCGGCACCTGGCTGGCGGCCCGTACGCAGCCCGCGGTGCAGCTGACCAGCTTCACCTACACGGCGACGGTGTCCGTCCCGTCCAACACGATCAACGAGGTGGCCTACCAGCAGATCGTCCGGGAAGCCGTCGCCGCCGTCCAGTCCGGCAAGATCTCCTCGGACGAGCGCAGCATCGGCAAGTGGGTCTTCCAGCAGATCGCGGCCAACGTGGACACCTACGTGTCCTCGACCACGCCGATGCGTACGGTCGAGGCCGAGGTCGGCGGCATGTGCACCGGCTGGTGGGTCACCCCCGACGGCTACATGGTCACCGGGGCGCACTGCGTCCAGGTCGGCGAGACCGAGCTCAGCCAGCTCTTCGCCCAGCAGGCGCTGGCCAAGTTCAACAAGCAGGACGCCAAGGAGATCATCAGCGGCCTGGGCGACCTCAAGAACGACGAGGAGATCCTCAAGCTCGCCCAGCAGATCTACGTCACGTTCAACTCGACCCACATGCAGCTCAGCAACCTCAAGCAGAGCCTGTCGGTCATGCAGAGCCTGCCCGGCGGCGGCGTGGACAAGACGGCCAAGGCGGTCCCGGCCGAGCTGGTGTCGGTGGGCGAGAGCTACCCCGGCAAGGACTTCGCGCTGCTCAAGGTGAACGGCCAGCAGAACCTGCCGACCGTGCCGCTCGGCGACGACGCCGACGTGCGCACCGGTGACACGCTCTACATCAGCGGCTTCCCCGGCCTGGTCACCAACACGCCGTTCTTCAGCCTGGAGTCGAAGCTGGAGCCGGCCCTGACCGAGGGCCCGTACAACGCCAAGCGCACCACGCAGACCGGCGTGCCGTACATCCAGACGCAGGCGCCGTCCTACCACGGCAACTCCGGCGGGCCGGTGTTCAGCAAGGACGGCAAGGTCGTCGGCATGCTGATCGCGGGCACGGTGAGCGAGGGCGGCGAGGCCTCGGAGAGCGAGAGCTTCGTCCTGCCGGTCGGCATCATCAAGGAGAAGCTCGGCGAGAAGAACGTCAAGCCCGCCCAGGCCATCACGACGACCCGGTACAACGAGGCGCTCAACGACTTCTTCCGGCGCTACTACTCCGACGCGCTGCCGAAGTTCCGCGAGGTCCAGGCGCTGTTCCCGAACCACCCGTACGTGGCCAAGTACATCAGCGACTCCCAGCAGGCCATCTCCGCCGGCAAGGACGAGACGCCCAAGCCGATCCTCATGTGGGTGCTGATCGCCGGCGGCGTGCTGCTGCTCCTGGTGCTGGTCGCGGTCGTGGTCAAGGTCCTGCGCGGACGCCGGCGGCCCCAGCCGGCCATCATCTCGCCCCAGCCCGGGTACGGCGCGGTGCCGCCGCCCCCGTGGCAGCAGCTCCCCGCGGCGCAGGCCCAGCTCTCACCGCCGATGCAGCCGATGCAGCAGGCCCAGAGCCCGTACGGCCACGGCGGCGACGGCTACGGCGGCGACGGCCACGGCCCCGGCGGGTACGGCGCGAACGGCCACGCCGCGAGCCCGTACGGATCGGCTCCGGACGCCCACTTCCACCAGCCCTCTCACCAGCAGCCCCCTCACCAGCAGCCCGGCGGCGACCAGACCAGGTCGGTGCGCTACGGCCAGTTCAGCCCGCCCGCGGACCCCAGGTCCGGGCAGGTCGCGGACCTGGAACGGCAGATCGCCGACCTCCAGCGCAGGCTCGGCGACCAGCCCCCGAACGCCTGACGGGCCCGCGTGAGCCGAGTCCCGCCAGACACGTCAGGATGCGTGGCCCCGGAACCCCATGACGGGTTCCGGGGCCACGACGTGCGCCCGGCGGATCCGGGCCGCCGCGCCCGCCGCGGCCTACGATGACCTCGTGGACGTGCTGAGCAGCCGCGTGCTCCTGCGGCCGACCGACCCTGCCCGAACCCGCCGCTTCTACGCCGACACCCTCGGCCTGGCGGTCTACCGCGAGTTCGGCCCCGACGACGATCCCGGCGTGGTGTTCTTCCTCGGCCAGGGTTTCCTTGAGGTCGCCGGGCGTTCCGACGGCCCCGCGACCGGCGGCACGCTGTCGATCTGGTTGCAGGTGCGCGACGTCGGGCGCGAGGAGGAGCGTCTGCGTCAGGCGGGCGTCACGGTGCTGCGCGAGCCGCGGCTCGAGCCGTGGGGCCTGGTCGAGATGTGGATCGCCGACCCCGACGGCCATCGCATCGTCCTGGTGGAGGTGCCGCCCGGCCATCCGCTGCGCCGCGATCCGCGGTGAACCGCCCCGCGTTTGCCTCCGGAGCAGATCGTGTGCTAGCTTTAATCCCGTTGCAGTTGTGGTACCCATAAAAGACTTTGTGCGCACCTGACCTAGCTGGACTTTCAGGTGCGTTTTTGTTTTCCGGTCATCTCCGGGATGGGCTCATCGCGGCGACACGGGGATCCGCACGGTGCGGATCCCGTCTCTGCACGTCATCTGAAGGAGATCGTTATGGCTACCGGTACCGTGAAGTGGTTCAACTCGGAAAAGGGCTTCGGCTTCATCGCGCAGGACGGCGGCGGCGCCGACGTCTTCGCCCACTACTCCAACATCGTCTCCAACGGTGGCTACCGTGAGCTGACCGAGGGCCAGAAGGTGGCCTTCGACGTCGTGCAGGGCCAGAAGGGCCCGCAGGCCGAGAACATCGTTCCCGCCTGACCTCACGCAGCCCGCGTCTGGGCCCGCACCTCTTCGGGGGTGCGGGCCCAGACCGCTTTTGGGGGCATTTGATCGGGTATGGACCGATCAGCTCCGCGCGGTTATGTTGCGAGGGCGTCAGGCAAGTTGTCAGACCGACGCCGGGGAGCACCACCAGGACTGCGTCTGAGAGGACCCTCGCATGTGCGGCATCGCCGGATGGGTGGACTTCGACCGCGACCTGACCAGCGAACGGGCCACCGCCCTCGCCATGACCGCGACCATGAGCTGCCGGGGCCCCGACGACCAGGGCCTGCACCTCGAACCGCACGCCGCGCTCGGCAACCGCAGGCTCGCCGTCATCGACGTCGAGGGCGGCCACATGCCGATCGAGGCCGAGGGCCTGGCCGTCATCACCTACAGCGGCGAGGTCTACAACTTCCGCGAGCTGCGCGAGGAGCTGGCCGCCAAGGGCCACCGCTTCCGCACCAGGAGCGACACCGAGGTCGTGCTGCGCGGCTACCTGGAATGGGGAGAGGGCGTCGCCGACCGGATCAACGGCATGTACGCCTTCGCCGTCTGGGACGAGCGCGCGCAGGAGCTCGTGCTGATCCGCGACCGCATGGGCATCAAGCCCCTGTTCTACTACCCCCTGCCGGGCGGCGTGCTGTTCGGCTCCGAGCCCAAGGCGATCCTGGCCAACCCGCTGGCCCCGCCCGTGGTCGACCTCGACGGCCTGCGGCAGCTCCTCAGCATGGCCACCGTCCGGGAGCGGTCGGTCTACAAGGGCCTGTGCGAGCTGCCGCCCGGTCATCTGCTGCGCGTGGGCCGGCAGGGCACGCGGCTGCGCCGCTACTGGTCGCTGGAGGGCCGCGAGCACACCGACGACCTCGACACGACCGTACGCACGGTGCGCGAGCTGCTCGACGACATCGTCGGCCGGCAGCTGGTCTCCGACGTGCCGCTCTGCACGCTGCTCTCCGGCGGCCTCGACTCCAGCGTCGTCACCGCGCTGGCCAGGACGCACGGCCCGATCCGCTCGTTCGCCGTGGACTACGCCGGTTACGCCGAGCAGTTCCGGGCCGACGAGTACCGCGGCGACCCGGACCGGCCGTTCGTGCGGATGCTGGCCGAGCACGTCGGCTCCGAGCACACCGACATCATCCTCGGACCGGCGGAGCTGGCCGATCCCGAGCTGCGGGCCTCGGTGGTCCGGGCCTGGGACGCGCCGAGCTTCCTGGGCGACATGAACTCCTCCCTCTACATGCTCTTCCGCGCCATCCGCGAGCATTCGACCGTGGCGCTGTCCGGCGAGTCCGCCGACGAGATCTTCGGCGGGTACGCCTGGTTCCACCTGCCGCAGACGGTCCAAGCCGACACCTTCCCGTGGCTGGCGATGGTGATGCGCGAGCAGCAGCCGACCGACATCCTCGACAAGTCGCTGATCCGCCAGCTCGACCTGGACGCCTTCACCGCCGACGGCTACCGTACGGCGCTGGCCGAGGTGCCCCACGTGGCCGGGCAGGACGCCCGCGAGCGGCGCATGCGCGAGATCTGCTACCTGCACCTCACCCGCTTCCTGCCCTTCCTGCTCGACCGCAAGGACCGGATGAGCATGGCCGTCGGGCTGGAGGTGCGCGTGCCGTTCTGCGACCACCGGCTGGTCGACTACGTGTTCAACACGCCCTGGTCGATGAAGACGTTCGACGGCAGGGAGAAGAGCCTGCTGCGGGCGGCCGGGGCCGACCTGCTGCCCGAGCCGATCGTGCGCCGGGTCAAGGCCCCGTACCCGGTGACCCAGGACGTGGGCTACGAGCAGGCGCTCCGGGACGCGCTGCGCGAGCTGGCCGCCGACAAGGACGCCCCGGTGCTGCAGCTGCTCGACGCCGACGCCGTCCGCGAGGCCGCCTTCGCGCCGGCCGGGAAGGTGACGACCACGATGAGCAGGTACGGCCTGGAGCTGGCGCTGGATCTGAACGTCTGGCTGACCTCCTACGGCGTACGCCTGGAGTTGTAGCGGGCAGACTGGGCGGATGACGTCCAGTGATCATCTGCCGGCCACGCCGTTCGAGGAACGGTTGTGGGCGGCCCACCAGGACGGGCAGATCGCCCTGTGCCTGGGCCTGCTCCGCGACGCCGACCTGGCGTTGCCGATCACCGCCGCCGCGGCGGCCGGGACCGAGCCGCCCGCCTGGGCGACGGCCACGGGCTCCGGCCGTACGTGGCTGCTGGCCTTCACGTCGGTCGAGGCGATGGTGACCGCGACCGGCGGCCTCGCCACGCACTGCCGGATCGTCTCGCCCGCCGAGCTGGCGGCCGGCTGGCCGGACCCGCGATGGGGCCTGGCGGTCAACCCGGGCCTGGGAGCCGAGTTCCTGCTGGAGTCGGGGACGCTGGCCAGGCTGGCGGTGCCCACGCTCGTCCAGGACCTGCGGCTCGCGCCCGGGTCGGGGGTGCCGGTGGTGCAGAAGCTGCTGTCCCCGTCCGACATCGGCGACCTGCTGGCGACGGCCGAGCCGCGCGTCTCCGGCTACTGCCACCACGCCCTCGACGTCTCGCACATCGCCACGCCCACAGTGCTGGCCGACGCGCTGGGGCAGCCCGACATGCTGACCGAGGACGGCTCGCTGAACATCCTGCGCTGGCATCCCGTCGGCCTCGACCTCTACCGCACCCCGTACGGAGGGCTCGACGAGCAGGGCCGGGACGCGGTGGCCGGCTGGGTGGTCGAGGAGCCGCCGTTCGTGGGCATGGGCCTGGTGCCCAACGTCGACCAGGTCATCCGCGAGTACAAGGTGTACGGGGTCGGCCTGCCGCACGGCGCGGAGATCTGGGAGCTCACCCACCAGGGCACCGAGCACCGGCGCGCGCTCTACCACGGTGACCTGCGGCGATGGCTGCTGATCGGCCGGAGGGCGGCGGCATGACCTGGCACTTCTACCGCGCCCACTGGCAGGGCGCCGACTACGTGGCCAGCCCCGAGCCGCACCCCCTGGAGCTGTGGGTACGCCTGCGCACCACCGGCCCGGCCGACGGCTTCGAGGAGGTCGAGCCCGGCTGCCACGTCCGCACGGTGCCGGTCACCGAGTGCGCGTCCCTGCAGTTCGTGACCACGGAGTGCACCTGGCGGGGCGAGCGGTTCCAGGTGCACGACGAGCGGGACGGCCTGCTCCTGCTCGAATACCTGGGCGGCTCCGCGCCCGCGGCGCTCGCGCTGGGGCTGGAGCGCGTCGAGCGGGGGGTGTACCGGGCGTGGGCCCCACGGACGGAGATCACCGAGCTCCGCGAGGAAGTTGTGGCGATAAGTCCGCAGAATGGGCCTTTTTGAGGATTGGCTCTTGTCTCCTGTTGTTCATGTGACAGAAACTGACCTGAAAGGTGGATGTGACGTAAGAAACACGCAGCATTGGGGCGGGGGTGTCATGGATTCTCCTGACGTGGCGGGGATGCGGGCATACGGCGACGAGCTGCGCGACATGTTCCGCCAGATCCAGGACGTGGGCATGGAGCTGCACCAGCAGGCCAAGGCCGTCCAGGTGACCGAGACCTCGCGGGACGGCCTGGTGTCGGTGACCGTCGGCTCGCGCGGCGAGCTGATCCGGCTCGACCTCGACCCGCGCATCTACCGCCGCCCCGACGCCCGTCAGCTCGCCGACACCATCGCCGAGACCACCCGGCTGGCCGCCGAGCGCGCCCTGGAGCGCGTCACCGAGATCTTCGAGCCGGTGATCCCGCGCGAGGACTTCGAGGCGCATCTGAGCGGCGACCTCGAAACCGTCATGGCCCGGCTCGCCGACCGCATGGGAGGCAGCCGATGAGGCCCTGGGACGGCACCCAGATCATCAAGCCCGTCGTGGACTCGGGCATCTCCCAGTGGACCACCATGGCCGAGGACTGGGAGAAGGAGTCCGAGCGGCTGGTCGCCGCGGTCGTCGAGGCGCTGGCCGCCGCCCCCTGGGGCAACGGCATGGAGGGCCGGTCGTTCAAGGACTCCCATTTCCGCGACGACGGCCCCAACCGCATGCTCAACCAGTGCGTCGACCTCTCCAAGCAGCTGATGGACGCGTGCGGCAGGCTCCGCGCCAGCATCGACAACACCCTCAGCGTGGACGCCGCCATCGAGCAAGACCTCAAAGCGCGAGAGGTCTGACGCGTGTCGCACAGCGCCACCGGCCCCCAGGGGCCGACTTCTCAGAATTCGTCGAGTGCGCCCACCGTCCAGCCCCCGGTCCGCATCGACCGGGACGTGGAGCCGGTCTGGGAGACCGAAGTGCTGCCCGACTGGGTGGTCAACTGGCTGCTCCCGATGTTGTCGGCCGGTCAGAAGTGGCCGGATGCGAGCGAGAGCGGGATGTCCAAGCTCGCCCATGCCTACCACGCGCTCGCCGCCGGGGCGATCGGCACCGCGCCGCGCGCCGGCTCGGCCGTGCGCACCGTGGCGGCCGGCTGGTCCTCGCCCGCCAGCGCGGACTTCGTCTACCGCGCCAAGTACCTGTTCGGCCACGGGGCCGGCATGGCGGGCACGGCCGGGAAGTCGCAGGACTACCTGGGCCAGTCGGAAAATTTCGCAGTCGAGACCCAGTACTCCAAGTTGTCCGTCAACGTGGCCTTCTGGGTCACGATCGTGGCCATCGCCATCGCGCTCTTCGTCGCCTTCTTCACGGCCGGCTCCTCTACGGCGATCATCGGGCCGTACGCGGCCGCGGCACGCGCGGCGATCAGCCGGATCCTGGTCCGGCTCGCCATGATCGGCGCCAGGGAGGTGGGCGCCGGGAAGCTGGCCCGGGTGACCGCGCTCAACGGCGCCACCGGGCGCGGCCTCATCACCCGGCTGCTCGGCTCCGCGATCGGCAAGGAGCTGATCGAGGAGATCGGCGAGGAGTTCACCATCGACGCCGGCGCCCAGTACCAGCAGATCCAGATGGGCACCAGGAAGGAATGGGACTGGAAGAAGTCCCGGGCGGCGATCATCGGCGCCGGCGGCGGCGCGCTCGTCGGCACCGGGCTGTCCGGGCCCATCTCCAAAGTCACCCGGCACATGCCGGGCTACCCCGGTCGCGCGATGACCACCGGCCTGACCAACACGATCGCCTCCCCGGTCGGCAGCTTCTTCGCCAACGGCCTGGTGTACGGCCAGTGGGACAACCCGTTCACGGCGGACGCCATCATGGGCGGCTTCCTGGGCGGCGCGGGGCGTACCAACACGCAAGGCATCCACAGCACCGACACGTGGACATGGCTGGGCGACCCGGTCACTGCCCTGCAGTCGGCCTACGACACCGCGGCCCGTACCGACGCCGCCCGCGCGGGTGGCGGCGGGGACCCCGCCACAGGGGGCGGGAACCCGCCGGCCGGCGGCCAGGACCCCTCAGGCGGCGGGCCCGTCGCCCCTGGCGGGGCGGCGCCCGCCGGTGCGCCCTCCTCCAGCCAGAACGACGACGTCAGGCGCGGTACCACCTCCTCGACGTCCGCCCCCGACTCGGACGCCGGCCCGCGCCGCGGCTCCACCTCGCAGGACGACCGGCAGAACACCGACCGCGAGCCCCGGGCCGAGACCGACGACGACTCCACCGACGACTCCGCGGCGGACTCCGACACGACGCCGCAGGCCCCGGACCCGAGGGCGAAGGGCAGCTCCGCACCGGCCCCGCAGACCGCCGCCGCCCCGGCCACCCCCCAGACCCAGGACGACTCCCAGGACACCCGGCAGGACGACCACCAGCAACCGGCCCCCCAGCAGGAGGACCGGCCCGCCCCGGCGGCCCAGCAGGACACCCGGCCGGACAACCAGCAGAACGCCCAACAGGACAACCAGCAGAGCACTCAACAGGACACGCAGCAGAACGCACAGCAGGACAACCAGCAGAGCGCTCAGCAGAACACGCAGCAGAACGCACAGCAGGACAACCGGCAGGGGCCGACCGCGCAGCAGGGCGACCAGCAGGCATCGGCCACCCCGCAGAACGACGGCACCCCCGCCACCACCTCGGCCGCCGCCCCCGACAACGCGCCGCCCACGCCCGTCCTGGCGACCGTCCGGGCCCGTAACGCGCTGCACGACTCGCTCACCGTGGACTTCCCCGGCGCGGTCGTCGGCCCGAACGACGACCTCCTCATCCCCGGCCCCGACGGCAGCGTACGGGTGATCCGCGCCGCCACCATGAGACGCGTGCGCGCCGCCCTGGACACCCGCGCCGAGGAGGTCACCGACGCCGACGAGCTGCAGGCCGAGGCCACCGCGCTGGTGCTGCTGGCCCAGGAGTCGGGCGAGACCCGGCAGCCCGCCACGAGCAAGCCGGGCACGGTCACGTCGAGGCCGGTGCCGGGCACCCGGCACGTCCCCGACGCCCGATCGGGCACCTCGTTGCAGCCCGATGAGGTCAAGGCGGGCGCCGACGCCCTGCGGCCGTCCCACTTCCTCAACCAGGACGTGGAGGACATCACCTGGTCGGCCGACGGCACGCTCGTCGTCCGCACCAGGAACAACGGCACCCACCACTTCCGCCCGGTCGTCGGCGAGATGACCGAGGGGCTCATGGGCGAGACCGAGCTCTCGACCGGCGAGGACGCCCAGCACGCACACGTCGTGCACCTCGCCCCCGGTATGGACCCGAGCCAGCTGTCCCGGGTCTGGCTGCACGAGATCACCGACACCCTGCAGAAGCTCCAGGAGGACACCGCCCCCAAGCGGCGGGGCTTCCTGCGCCGCAAGCCGGCGACCAGCGAGCCCACCCAGGACATGTGCGCCCAGGCCCAGCTCAACGAGCTGGCGTTCCTGGCCGAGCAGTGGCACGCGGCGCAGACGCCGCAGGAGCAGCGGCTCCTCGCCCTCGACATCGACGGCGTGTCCCGCCAGCTCAGCGAGCGCGGCCACACCCCGCCGCTGCCGCCCTGGGCCCCCAAGCCGGGGTCCAGGCCCACGCACGCGCCGCCGGTGCCGCAGGGCCGCCCCGCGCGCGAGGAGCTGCCGGCCGTCATCGACGCGCTCAAGCGGGCCGAGGCGGCGCTCCAGGAGCAGATCGACGCCAAGCGGAAGACCGCCCAGGAGGCCCAGGAAGCGGCCCGCAAGTCCACCAAGGAGATGCGGAACGCCAAGCGGAAGCGCGACCAGGGCCGCCATGAGCGGGCGGCCGCGGCGCGCAAGGAGGCCCGCAACCAGCAGGCCACGCGTAACCGGCACACCAGGATCGCCGACGCGTACGAGGCCGCGCTGCGCCAGGCGACGCGCACCCGGCAGACGTACGAGCAGCTGCTCACGGCGATGAACGAGATCGAGAACCCCAGCGCGCCCAGCGGGCCGGTCGGCATGCGGCACGTCGCCGAGCGGCTGGCCAACCAGGTGCTCCAGCAGCACGCCGCCTACCTGAACGCACTGGCGAACGCGTTACCGCAGGAGATCAGCCTGGCCGGGGCCCAGCCGACGGGCCGGCTGGCCCACCTGTCCACCCTCACCGACGCCGTCAACAACCTGCTGGCGGACAACGACATCGGCCACCGGTACAGCGCCGACCAGCTGGAACGGGCGATCCGGGCCGACTTCCACAAGGCCGTCTCCCCCGACGGCCTCGTGCTGACCGTGGGGCACCACGGCAAGGCGGCCGAGGTGCGGATCAAGCTGACCCTCTCCGACCTGATCGAGGTGCTGGACCCGGCCATCAAGGGGTCGGAGATGATGGTGGGCCTGTTCTACCAGGCCAGCCGTACGGCCTCGATCACCCAGTCGGGCAGCGGCGGGGTGTCGGCGGGCTTCGACACCAGCGTCCTCGCGCAGTTCCTGCCCGAGGACCACGTGGCGCGGACGGTGGCCGAGCTGCTGGGCGTCGGCCTCGGCGCCTCGCTCGGGCGCAACTGGTCGACGAGCGGCGGGGCCGGCATGTACGCGCAGGGCGGCTCGGTCACCGACAACCGGAGCGAGTCGCTGCTGTTCGACGCCGCCGCCACCTGGACGGCCGAGATCCGCACCGGCCAGGACGAGAACTGGCGGGGCACCGTCACGGTCGACTCCGGCGCTCCCGGCGACTCCTCGAGCCAGCGGCTGTGGTTCTCCCACTCCGCCACCGACCAGCCGCCGCGCAAACTGGAGTGGATCGACCGGGCCAAGCGCGGCCAGAAGATGCCCAACGTCGTCGTCCAGAGCATGAGCGACCTGGAGGGCGCCGTCGACGCGCTCGCCGAGACCCTCGGCGGCGACTACGCCGCGGTCGGCACCGTGTCCCGCGACGAGCTGCGCTCTTTCGTCACCCAGGAGCTGCCCCACCGGCTACGGGACGCGGTGAACGGCGGGCTGGAGCGCGTCATCACCAGGAACGGCGAGCCGCACGTCCGGATCCGTGCCGAGAGCCGCGTCGTGGTGGAGACCGCCGAGCCGGTCGGCGGCGCGACCGCCGCGGAGTGGGAGGAGGAGGTGCTCGTCGACTTCGTCCAGACGCCGGGGGGCGCCTCGTCGGGCTCCTCGCTGGAAGGCAGCGCCTCGGCCGGGTTCAAGGCCCCCGGGCTGGCGGCCGTGGACCTCGGCGGGTACCAGCCCGCGATCGGCCCCAAGGCCAACGGGGCGAGAGGCGCGTCACGGTCGTACTCGGCCACGGCCAACAGGCAGGCGATCCACCCGAGCGTGCACCGCAAGACCCACCACAAGCAGAGCTACCGGCTCACGGTGGTGACCACGTTCACGGTGGAGGAGGTCGGCAAGCGGCCGGTCACCCTGCGGCCGATGTTCAGCGAGGCGCTGGTGGACATGCGGGAGTCGGCCGCCTACCGGTACGGCCTGCCCGTGGACAGCGCGGCGCTGGCCCGTAAGAACGGTGTGCCGGTCACCGACGCCAACGGCGAGCAGATCATGCGCGGCGACCCGCACCCAGGCCCGCCGCCCGGCCGCAAGGAGGAGCTGCCCGTATGGCTCGGCGACGGGCCCGGGAAGATGCGCGGCGCCGGCCCCGGGCTGGTGCAGGACATCGAGGGGCTGGAGGAGTTCCGGCAGAAGGTGCTGGACGGGCTCGCCGAGCGCGGCGTCATCCCCAAGACCGTGAACGGCGTGCCGGAGTACTCCTCCAACAGGCTCACCCGCGCCAGCCAGATCCTCAACCTCCAGGAGGTCATGGAGCAGCTCTCGGAGCACCGGATCCGCTCCGCCTACGACTCCCTGGCCCAGGACGGCATCATGCTCGACCTGACGCTGCACGGGCTCAACTCCGCCCCCGAGCACTACATGCTGCGCCTGTCGCTGAAGCAGGACTTCAACCAGGCGACCTACGTCGGTCACACCGACTCCCAGACGGTCGTCAACCTCGACATCGGCTCCGACACCTCCGCCAGAGGCATCGGCAGGTCCAGGACGTACAGCGGCGGGGCGGGGGTCAGCGAGAGCGACGGCCCGAACGAGGGGCAGGACGGCCTCTCGCACGAGGCCGGCGTCAAGGGCGGCGGCAACCGCACCCGTTCGGCCGGCTCCAGCGCCGGCGGCACGACCAACGTCGTGACCCTCCAGGAGAGCAAGGGCGGGGTCGCGATCTTCACGCTGGGCCACCAGATGACCGCCGAGCTGCTGCACAACGGCACGACGACGATGAGGGTGAACAGCGAGGGCTCGGCCCAGCTCGTCTTCGCCGCCGACCTGCTGCCCTCGACCAAGCCCACGCCGCCCGCGCCGCTCGGGCGGATGTCCCCGAAGCTGCGGTCCAAGGCGCGGCTGCTGCACGTGGACGTCGGCCGGCCGATGAGCGCGGCCAGCCGGGTGCTGCCGCGGGCCACGATCCGCGACTCCGTGGCCTTCCAGCACCTGATGGCGTTCCTGAACGTGCGCAACCTGGTCGCCCACCCCAAGCTGCTGAACCGGCCGCTCACCACGGACGTCATGATCCGGCCGAACGGCCCGACGCGCTCGTCGCTGTCGGTGTCCGGCGAGGTCGGCGAGACCGAGGTGCTGGGCGTCGTCGACCAGGTCACGGGCAACATCCTGTTCGGGCTCGGCAGCGCCGGCATCTCGTGGGGCGGCTCGTCCGGGCTGTCCGCCGGCATGACGACGAACGCGGGCGACCTCGACGACGGCGGCACGACCAGCGACAGCGGCACGCTCTCGCTGCCCTCCCGGTCCGGCGGCACGTCCGAGTCCACCTCGATCCTCGACATCTGGGGCAGCGAGGAGCTGACGATCGAGTTCGGCCGCCAGTACATCCTGCGCAGCTCGGTCGAGCTCACCCTCACCGGCTCCGAGAGCGCCGAGCACGGCGTGCCGAACGGCGAGCGGATCCCCCTCAGCGAGTCGAGGACGACGAGCACGTCCGGCACCGCGCTGTTCACGGTCTCGGAGTACGACGCGCTGCTGATGCACGCGGAAGGCGACCTCGACCTGCCGCCCCACCTGGTCGGCGACGCGGTCGAGCGGTTCCTCAACGGCAGCCTGACCCTCGACCGGAGCCTCGCGGTCCCGCTCGTCCAGCGCTACGTCAAGGACATGGTCGAGTCGGGGGTCACCAACGAGTACAGCGACCGCCACACCCCGCAGGCCCTGCTGAGCAAGCTCAAGGAGGTGACCGGGCTCGACACCCCCGACAGCGGAAGCCCGCAGGAGAAGCTCGACCAGGCCCTGGACACGGCCGCCGACCAGCTCGAACGCTCCAGGGACGTGGTGCTCGCGCCGCCGTACGACCGGTCGGTGGGCGCGAGCTCGACCGAGTCGCTGACCCTGACGGACGAGAACGGCGACCCGGTCGACGTGATCGACGCCGTCCGGAGCGCCGTGCAGGACGCCGTGCCCGGGGCGCTGGACGAGAGCCCCACCCTCGGCGAGGAGTTGAACGTCGACTTCTCCGAGGACGCGGCGCTGATCCACGTCACCGACATGTGGTCCGCCCGCGGCTTCGAGCGCAGCTACCACGTCCAGCAGGGCGCGCAGGTGACGCAGGCCGAGGAGGTGACGGTCCGGGTACGCATGGTGCCCGTCGGCGACCCGCGCACGGCGAGGATGCTCAGCCAGACGTCGCAGTCCGGCCTGATCGTCCAGCACTACCGGTACACCGACCTGTCGCATTCCGAGTCGTACAACGGGTCCTGGTCCGCGGGCCTCGACCAGGGCGCCGGCGATCCGAACGGCGGCCAGGGCGGCGGCCTGTCCACCGACAGGAACCGCGGGTACTCGGGCTCCACCAACCACCAGAACACCAGGCTGCAGCGGATCGGCCTGTTCAACGGGCTGACCCGGGTACAGCAGGAGATGCAGCTCGTCATCGAGGTCGAGCGCAGGCCCGTACGGGGCGGCAAGGTGTCGGCCGCCACCAAGCAGGCGGCCGACAGGCTGCAGCACAAGCCGCGCGCCACGCCGCCGGTCACCTACAAGGCCACGCTGGTGCGACGCCTCCCGACCGGCATGACCAGGCCCGTCGGGGAGGACCCGGGGCCGGTCGTCATGACCAGCGACCCCCGGCAGGCCGAGCTGCATCCCGGCTTCTTCCCGGCGGCGCTGTGGGAGAGCCCGGCCAAGCCCAGCCTGTACGAGGTCGTCACCGCCCAGCTCACCAAGATGCTGGGCGCGGCGGCGGTCCAGGAACGCCGTCCCGAGCTGGTCAGGCGGCTGGCGCCGTCGGCGCTGCTGACGGCCTTCGAGCGGATGACGGGCCCCTCGGGCGAGCCGGTCGTCCGGGTGTCCAGGCAGAAGTTCAAGGACCAGGGCGTGACGGTCACCGTCCACGCCCGCACGTCCGACCTGACGATCGTGGCCGGGCCGTACGACGGGGAGAAGGGCCAGGTCGACCGGCAGGCCGACGCCCAGAACGTGACCGTCTCCCGCGGGCACACGACCCCGGTGGGCTGGGGCGTCAACGGGTCGGACTCCTCGACCGGCGTCAACGGCGGCGCCCGGGGCGGCGAGCAGACGTCCGAGAGCGTCAGCGACCACCACGGGGCGCGCCGCGAGCGCAGCATGTTCGAGAAGGGCAAGCTCTACACCGTACGTCTACGGGTGGACTACGACGTCGACTTCCAGTACACGGCGCGCCTGCGCGACGGCAACGAGCGGCCGGTCGGCGAGCCCGTGCACCTGCCGGGCGCGTCAACCGGCGAGGTGGACGTGATCATGTTCGGGGAGGAGATCGAGGAGCTGCGCGCCCGCATGGCCGCGGGCGTACGGATCGCGCCGCCGCGTCCGGGCGGCCCGCCGCCCGCGACGTTCACCCACGTGCCCGCCTCCGAGAACCAGAACCCGATCCAGACCCTCCAGGAGGCCCGCCTGGCCGCCCGCAACCGCGGCGAGGTGGCCAGGGTGGCGGTCTGGGAGGCGGACGGCGTGCACCGCTACCGCGTCATGCCGGACGGCTCGCTGTACAGCGAGACGGCCGACGGCGGTTTCGCCGACGCGTTCGCGGGCCTGGCCCCCGACCTGCTGGACGCGGCCGTCGGCGCCGGGCTCGACCTGCGCGACGTCTACATGAACCCGAGCACGGCCGGCACCTTCACCGAACAGGTCCAGGCCGCGCTCGCGGCCGTCGACGCCCTTCCGGCGCCCGCCCCGCCGCCCGCCTGGCCGGCCCCCAAGCCCGTCAACGCCGAGCAGCCGGACCCGGTAGGCGGCAGCGTGGCGCAGGGCGTGACGCCGGCCGCCGGGATGCCGTCCCCCGCGATCGAGAACACGCCGTTCAGCAGGTCGTCGCGCCCGCAAGGGGTTCCCGACCTGAGCCTGGACGAGCTGCGCGGCCAGCCCGTGTCCGCCGTCGACCTCGGCGGCGCCGCCGCCCACGTGGGCTGGACCGGGGACGACGTCCTCACCGTCCAGGTGCCGGGCGCGCCCGACCAGCACGTCCGGGTGGAGGTCGGGGAGCCGGGCGACGGCCTGAACGCGATCACCGTGCCGCGCGCGGGCACGGCCGAGGAGCCGCACCTGCTGCGGATCTGGGGACGCGTGCATCCGGACCTGGTCTCGTCGGTCCTGGTCCACGACCTCTCGCACGTCGTCCAGGCGGCGACCGCGGCGGCCGCCGGCCTGCCGCAGGGCGTGCTCAGGACGTCGCCGCAGGGCGAGCAGACCGAGGGCACCGACCTGTGCCTGCTCCCCCGCATGGACGAGCACGCCCACCTGTCCGACAAGTGGCACGCCACCACCGACCCGGCCCGGCGGGAGCGCCTGGCGGCGGCCATCGACGCCGTCGCCGAGGACATCCGCCGGCGCGGCCACACCCCGCCGGCCCCGCCGTGGGGCACCGGGCCACGCGCGCCGGCGGCCCCCGAGCCGCAGAGCCGGATCGCCCGCCTGCTCAACGGCGGCTCGGCCACCGGCCTGGACACCTCGCCGCCCGGCCTGGGCAAGCTGGCCGAGATCGCCGGCGTGCCCGCCATCACCCCGGGAGCCGGTGCCGTCAACGGCGCCGCCCCGCACGTGGGGCCGGCGGACACGTTCACGGTGACCGCCCCGGGCGGCGAGTTCACGCTGACCCTGGCCGAGGCCGCGCCCGGCGCGGCCGGGGTGACCGTCGAGTCGAGCGCTCCCGGCCACCTGATGCTGCGGGTGCCCGCCGACGCCGGCTCCCGGGCCACGACGGCCGTCGCCGAGCACGTCGCGGCCCACGCCGCCACGCTCGCGGGCGACCCCGCCGGCGGCCGGTCGACGCAGGACCGTCCCGCAGACAGCGGGCGGCCCGGACCGGCCGAGGCGGCGGCGCTGGCCCGGCTGCGCGGGCTGGCGCGGGCGGCCGCCGAGGCGGGCCCGGTCCGTTCGCGCACCGAACGGGCGGCGCTCCAGGAGGAGGCCCGGCGGCTGGGGCTGGCCGGCGACCAGCAGGAGGCGCCGTCCAGGCTGGCGGAGCTGTCCCGCGCGGGCCATCTCACCCCCGCCCACGTCACGGCGATCCGCGGCCACGCAACGCTCCCCGAGACGGCCGCCGCCGGAGCCGTCGTACGGGCCGCCGCCCTCATGGGCGCGCGTGTCGTGATCCACGGTCCCGGCCTTCTCGACATCGTGCTGCCCGGCCGGGCGCCCATCACCGTCGAGGTCCGGCGGCCCGGGTCCGGCGAGCCCGACCCGGGCGTGCTGACCTACGACGTGGACCCGGCCCGCACGGTCGGCGCGAACGAGCGGGCCGCCGCCGGGACGGCCGCCGCCGCCATCGCCCGCGCGCTGGACCTGTCGCCCGCCGACAGCCAGGAGCTGGCCGAGCTGCACGAAGCCGTGCGCCAGGTCCGGGTGGCCAACACCAGGCAGCGCCTGGGCCGCCTCGGCGTGCTGTTCGACCTGGTCACCGAGGCCCGCCCGGAGATCCTGCGGCTGCTTCCGCCGCAGGTGGCCAACGAGCTGGCCACCCTGGCGGACGGCCGCCGCCCCCGCGACTGGTCCGCGATCCTGGACGAGGTCCGCGCGCTGGCGAACACGACCGGCTGGAACCCGCCCGAGGGCGAGTGCGTGTGCCCGGACGACGAGCCATGCGTGTGCGGCCTCCGCCTGAACGACACCCAGCTGGTGACGCCGGACGCCGAGGCGGTGGCGGTGTGACAGGCGGGACGTCGGGCATCATGGGAACCCCGAGGAGAGGACGGCTATGGCTTTCGCGGTGGCGCGGACGAGGGACGAGGCACATCTCTACCTCGACCTCAACCCCTGCGCCTGCGGGTCCACCGACACGACCTGGCGCAACGGGCTGGTCGACGTCGAGGGCGAGCTGGTCAACCGCTACTTCGGCCCGTGCGAGGAGTGCGGCACGCCGCGCGAGTTCGTGTTCGGGCTGCCGGAGCGTCCGGTGCTGCCCGCCGGGTTCCCGACGTTCGGTGGCCCCGAGCCGTCGGAGCTGCTCGACGCGGGCGAGTGGTTGTGGGTGGCCGACCTGACGGCCAGCGACGTGCCGGTGGCCAACCGGGCCGAGGCTCTGCGCACGCTGAGGATCGCCGCCGCGGCGGTGGAGGAGGTCGTCAAGTTCGTGCCGGCGGGCGCGGACACGGTGCCCGCCGACGGGTTCTGGTCCGAACGCGGGCAGGGGGTGCGCGCGGCCGAGCCCGGCAGGTTCCAGCTCGACCGGCTGCTGGTCGTCCGCGACACCTACCAGGCGCTGGCAGGTGAGTATGCCTGAGCAGGGTCTGGGCCGCTCGCTCGTCGAGGCGTACGTCTACATCGACCTGGTGGCCCACTCCGGCACGCCGGGCGCCTCGCGCGGCGCCACCGTCGCCCAGGACGCCGAGAGCCTGTGGGTGCGGCTCGACGACGTGGAGGTCGAGGTCCCCGTCGAGGCCGAGCGCGCGGCCAGGGAGACCGGCGCGACGTTCGGCACCGGCCTGTCGGAGCTGCTCGACCCCGGCCAGTGGGTGCTGATCGCCACCACGTACGCGAGCCGGGCCCTGGAGGAGGGCCTGTTCTACGCCGTCGGCCCGGCCGTCCCCGAGCGGTACGACGCCGTGGCGACCGGCTGGCGCTTCGCCGCCGACGCGGTGGCCGAGGCGCTGAAGTTCTTCCCGCCGGAGGCCGCCGAGCTGCCGCCCGACGCCTTCTGGAGCGACCTGGGCAGGACCGTGCGCGAGACCGAGCCGCAGCGCCTGACCCGGGCGAAGCTGGAGGACGACCTGGCCTTCTACCGCAAGAGCCTCGACGACTTCGAAAGCCTGCACACAAGGCCCTGACCGGCAGAGTGCGCCCGCCGGAGGGTAAGGCTCTCATTACCGATTGGCTACTCTACTTTTAGTAGCTGAATAACTACTTTCGGTAATGTCCTGCTCCTCCTCAGGGAAGAGGCGCGCCATGCCCCAGTACGCCGCGGTCCCGCGGCTCCCGACCGGCCCCACCGGCCTCGGAACCTCCGCGCTCCACCTTCCGATCCCCGCTCCGCCCCCCGCGCCGCGGCAGCTCCCGGCTCCCATCCCCTATGTCGAGCGGGAGTGGGGCGACGGCTCCTACCCGCCGCTCTACTGCCCCGAGACGGTCCGCGACGACCCGGCGCTCGGCGCGGAGGTCGACCGGCGGCTCGTGGCGTGGGCCGAGAAGGTGGGCCTGCACGCCGGGCGGATGGACGAGTTCGCCGCCACCGGGTTCGGCCGGCTGGCGATGCTCGCCCACCCCGACAGCGACGACCCCGACCTGCTGCTGATCGCGGCGCAGATGAACACCGCCTGGTGGGCGGCCGACGACTACTACGCCGACGAGACCGACCTCGGCGCGAGCCCCACCGAGCTGCCGCCGCGCCTCGCGCTCGTCATGTCGGCCATGGACCCGCCCCCGCCCGCGGGCGGGTACACCGAGCAGCTCGAAGAGGCGATCGAGGCGGACCCCGTGCTGGTCTCCCTGCGCTCGGCCACCGGCCACCTGTCCCGCCACGGCACGCCGTCGCAGGTCATGCGGGCCTGCAACACCACCTTCCAGATGTACGTGAGCTGGACCGCCTACGCCGCCTGGCGCTACCTGGAGACCCCGCCGCCCGTCTGGCGCTACCTCGCGGCCCGGCAGCACGACAGCTTCTACACCTCCATGACCCTCATCGACGTCGTCGCCGCCTACGAGCTGCCCGCCAACCTGTTCTACGACCGGCGGTTCCACACCGCGCTCATGCAGGCGGGCACGGCCAGCGTCATCGTCAACGACCTCCACTCCGTCGCACGGGAGGCGGCCGACGAGCTGCCCGACTCCAACGTCGTCCTGCTCATCGCGGGCGAGGAGAAGTGCTCCACGCGCGAGGCCACCGAACGCGCCGTCGCGCTGCACAACGACTTCGTCAAAGGCTTCGAGACCAGCCAGCGCGAGCTCGCCGCCGTTCCGTCCGTGGAACTGCAGCGATTCCTGCGCGGCGCCCAGGGCTGGATGGCCGGTTGCCTCGAATGGCACGGCAGCAGCAGCCGCTACCACTGATGACGACCGGCCGCCCCCGGCCGGAAAGGAGCTCTTCCCAGGTGACCGTCAACACCCAGTCCCCCGTCCTCACGAGCCACTACCAGCACTCCGTCGCCAGCTACTGGAACGCCGAGAAGAACCCGGTCAACCTGCGCCTGGGCGACGTCGACGGCCTGTACCACCACCACTACGGCATCGGCGAGGTGAACTGGACGGTACTCGACGGCCCCGAGGACACCCGCGAGGACCGCATCGTCAAGGAGCTCCACCGCCTGGAGACCGCCCAGGCCGACCTGCTGCTCAGCCATCTCGGCCCGCTCGAACCCCACCACCGGGTGCTCGACGCCGGCTCCGGCCGCGGCGGCAGCAGCCTCCTGGTCAACATGCGGTACGGCTGCGAGGTCGACGGCGTGTCCATCTCCGAGTCGCAGGTCGCCTTCGCCAACGACCAGGCCAAGAAGCGCGGCGTCGACGGCAAGGTGCGTTTCCACTTCCGCAACATGCTGGAGACCGGCTTCGAGACTGGATCGTTCCAGGCCAGCTGGAACAACGAGAGCACCATGTACGTCGAGCTGTCCCTGCTGTTCGCCGAGCACTCCCGGCTGCTGCGCCGGGGCGGCCGGTACGTCTGCGTCACCGGCTGCTACAACGACGCCTACGGCCTGCCGTCCCGGGCGGTCAGCCAGATCAACGCCCACTACATCTGCGACATCCACCCCCGCAGCACGTACTTCGAGCAGATGGCGGCCAACCGGCTGGTCCCGGTCAGCGTCGTCGACCTGACGGCGGCCACGATCCCGTACTGGGAGCTGCGCGCCCGCACCCACCTGGCCACGGGCATCGAGCAGTCCTTCCTCGACGCCTACAAGAACGGCAGCTTCCAGTACCTGCTCATCGCGGCCGACCGCGTCTGATCAACCGGCCACCGCGGCGGCCAGTTCCCACGGGTCGTGGGCCGAGAAGACGCTCACCTGGTCGCCGTGGTCCCGTACCAGTTCCCGCAGCCGGGCCTGGGTGCCGAGCCGCAGGTCGTGATGGACCTCCGAGCGGGTCTGCACGACGTCCATCAGCGGGTGCGGATGCGGGTCCGGCTGCAGCTCGCGGTGGTAGTAGTAGGCGTCGCCGCAGTGCAGCAGCCAGCGGTCCCCCTCGCGGACGGCGACGCCGGTGTGCCCGGCGGTGTGCCCGCCGAGGGGGATCAGCCTGATGTCCTCGGGCAGGCCGTCGGGCCTGATCGAGGCGAAGCCGAACCAGTCGTCGTTCGCCTCCGGGGTGTAGGTGGCCCAGTCGGGGCCGTGCGCCCAGTGGGCCGGGCGGTAGCGGAAGCTCGGGGCCTCGGCCAGCGCCGCCTCCAGCTCGGCGGCCAGCAGGTGCACCCGCGCGCCGGGGAAGTCCGGCAGCCCGCCGCAGTGGTCGACGTCGAGGTGGGTGACGATGACGTGGCGCACGTCGTCCGGGCGGTAGCCGAGCCGGGCGACCTGGCGGAC
This sequence comes from Nonomuraea sp. NPDC005692, assembly GCF_040631115.1. Taxonomy (NCBI): domain Bacteria; kingdom Bacillati; phylum Actinomycetota; class Actinomycetes; order Streptosporangiales; family Streptosporangiaceae; genus Nonomuraea; species Nonomuraea sp. NPDC005692. Next base: position 91,934 of record NZ_JBEXYU010000033.1, read on the forward strand.
GGCGGTCTCCTCCTCCTTCAGCGCGGGCCCGGCCATGGCCACCCAGTCGGCGCCCAGCGTGCCGGCCGGGTCGCGCACATCGCCGAGCCCGAGCCCGGTCTCGACCAGCACGAGCCCGTCGGCCGGGGTCTCCACCAGCAGGCAGTGGTTCACGGCGGGGGTGGCGGGCGGGCCGTCGTAGGTGGCTTCGATCGTCCGTACGGATCCGCAGTTCAGGTGATGAATCCTCATGGGGACGATCGTCGTACTTGAACCGCGGTTCAAGTCAACTTCAGCCGCCCGCCATCATGTCGCCGAAGGCGCGGGCCGCCGGGCCCGAGGTGAACAGCCGGTCGAGCCGCGCCCTGGCCAGCCGGCGGCGGAACGGCCCGGCCAGCGTCTCGTCGCCGGCCTCGTGGGTCATCTCCGTCATCCAGCGGGAGAACTCCTGGTGGTGCCACACCCGTTCCAGGCAGGTGGCGGAGTAGGCGGCCAGCGGCTCCTCGTCGCCCTCGCGCAGGGCGGCGCGCAACGCGCGGGCCAGCACGTCGGCGTCGGCGACCGCCAGGTTCATGCCCTTGCCGCCCATGGGCGTGATGATGTGGGCCGCGTCGCCGACCAGGAAGAGCCGGCCGTAGCGCATCGGGTCGACGACGTGGCTGCGCATCTCGACGAACGCCCGCTCCCCGATCGGGCCGTCCGGCAGGCCCTCGTCGGCCAGGCGTAGCCGCAACTGGGCCCAGATCCGCTCGTCGGGCCAGTCGGCGGCGGTGGCGTCGGGGGCGCACTGGAGGTAGAAGCGGCTGGCCCGCGGGCCGCGCGGGAAGTGGGCGGCGAACCCGTGAGCCGTGATCGCCATGAGCGGGTAGCTCGGCGGCGGGACGTCGGCGAGCACCGTCAGCCAGCCGATGCCGTAGTCGTGGGAGTAGGTGGTGAGGGCGTGCGCGGGCACGCCGGCCCGGCTGACGCCGTGGTGGCCGTCGCAGCCGGCGACGTAGGAGCAGGCGATCTCGTGCGTGACGCCGCCGGCGTCGCGGTAGGTGACCGTGGGCGCGGCCCCGTCCACGCCGCGCGGGGTCACCTCGGCCGCCTCGAAGCGCAGGTCGCCGCCGGATTCGAGGAGGCGCGCCAGCAGCCTGCCGACGAGCACCTGCTGCGGCACGAGCCGGCCCGTCCGGCCCTCGGTGATCGCGGGCACGTCGAGGAACCGCCGCTCGCCGTCGACGCGGAACTCGAACCTGGTCTCCTGCGGCATGCCCGCCAGGACGGTGTCGGCCAGGCCCCACTCCTCGAAGACGCGGGCGCCGTGGTGGTCGAGGATGCCCGCGCGCTGCCGCTGCTCGACGTACGGGCGGCTCTGCCGTTCGAGCACCACGCACTCGACGCCGGCCTGGCGGAGCAGGCTCGCCAGGGTGAGCCCGGCCGGACCGGCTCCGATGACGACGACCTCGGTGTGCTCTGCCCTGCTGGTCTCCCCGGACATGGCGGTCCTTTCGCCTCGGTGACGCGCAGTGGTACCCGGCCAGGATGATCACGATGATAGTCCGTCGGTCACCACCGCACCGGGAGACTGAGCACCCCGTGGATGTCGGTGCCGACGCGTACCGGCACCTCCTCGGGCGCGACGGCCAGGCGCAGGCCGGGGAAGCGGGTGACGAGCGCGGGAAGGGCCGTGCGCAGCTCCACCCGGGCCAGCTGCTGGCCGAGACACTGGTGGATGCCGTGGCCGAAGGACAGGTGGCCGGTCGCGTCGCGGCGCAGGTCGAGGCGGTCGGGGTCGGCGTACCTGCGGGGGTCGCGGTTGGCGGCCGAGAGGGACACGACGACCGACTCGCCCGCCCTGATCAGCCGGCCGGCCAGCTCGACGTCCTCCAGCGCGGCCCGTACGACGGTGTGGGCGATGGTGAGGTGGCGCAGCAGCTCCTCCACGACCTGGGCCGCCCGCTCCGGCTCCGCCCGCAGGACGTCGAGCTGGCCGGGGTCGCTGAGCAGCGCGTACGTGCCGAGCGCGAGCATGTTGGCGGTGGTGTCGAGCCCGGCGGCGAGCAGGAAGGTGCCGACGCCGGCCAGCTCCTCGTCGGTGAGGTCGGTGGCGGTCAGGTCGCCGAGCAGGTCGTCGGCGGGTCGGTCGCGCTTGGCCTGGACCAGGCCGTCCATGTACCGCTGGAGCTCGGCGTAGGCGGCGAGCTGCTCCTGCTCGTCCGTGTCCACGCCGGTCAGCGCGGCGGCGTGGTGCTGGAAGGCGTCGCGGTCGGCGTACGGGACGCCCAGCAGCTCGCAGATCATCAGCGCGGGGATGGGCTGGGCGAAGACGCGTACCAGGTCGGCGGGCGGGCCGAGGCGTTCCATGGCGTCCAGGTGGTCGGCGGTGATCTGCCGCACGCGTTCGGTGAGCAGGTTCATCCTGCGGACGGTGAACCTGCCGGTGAGCAGCCTGCGGTAGCGGGTGTGCTCGGGCGCGTCGAGACCGGTGAGGTCGCCGGGCGGCGCGGCCGGCAGCGGGCCCAGCGCGGCCGTCGGGTGGTGCATGAACTCGTAGCGCGAGCTGAACCGCCGGTCCGCCAGCACCGCCCTGGCCTCGGCGTGGCCGGTCACCAGCCAGCCGCGGTGTCCGTCGGGGAAGGCCAGCGGGGTGACGGGCGCCTGCTCGCGCAGCTCCGCCAGGCCCGCGGGCGGGTCGAAGGGGCAGCCCGCGGGGCGGGTGACGGGCAGCGTGACGGGGACGTCGTTCATGGTGGCTTCCTTCTCAGTGGGTCGCGGTGAGGGACGGTTCCTGCGCCGGCTTGCGTTCGCCGCGCATCACGACCAGCGCCAGCACGGCGGCGGCGACCACCCCCGCCGCGCTGATCGCGAAGGCGGCCGACATGGCCGAGGTGAACGCCTCGCGGGCCACCTGGGCGAGACCGGTGTCGCCGAGGGCGAGCGCGTCGCCGATCGAACGCCGGGCCGCCTCGGGCGCGCCCGCCGGCATCCCCCTGGTGTAGGCCCCGGCCAGGACGCTGCCGAGGACGGCCACGCCGAGCGCCGCGCCCGCCTGCTGGATGGTGTCGTTGAGCGCCGAGCCGACGCCGGCGTGCTCGGGCGGGATGGTGCCCATCAGCGCGGCGATGGCCGCGGGCATCGCCAGGCCGCCGCCCGCGCCCATCACGAACAGGGCCGTGCCGGTGAGGAGGATGCCGCTGCCGGAGGAGACGGTGGCGAGCAGGCCGAACCCGGCGGCGCAGATGAGCAGCCCGGTGACGATCATGGGACGGTTGCCGAGCCGGGCGCCGAGGCTCGCGCCCAGGCCGTTGAAGATCAGCGAGGCGACCGCCATCGGCAGGAACGCCAGCCCGGCCGCGGTGGGCGTGTAGCCGAGCACGTACTGCAGGTACTGGGTGAGCACGAGCAGCAGCCCGCCGTTGCCGACCTGGACGAGGGTCAGGGAGAAGCTGCCGCCGCTGAACGTGCGGTCGCGGAACAGGGCGAGCGGGACCATCGGGTGCGGCGTGCGCAGCTCCCAGATCACGAAGCCGGCCAGGGAGAACACGGTGAGGGCCAGGGCCGGCCAGGACACGCCGTGCGGCAGCTCGATGATCGTCCACACCAGGGCGGACATGCCGGTCGCCGACAGGATCACGCCCAGCGGGTCGGGCTTGGTCCAGGGGCCCTTCGACTCGGGCATGAGCAGCAGGGAGGCGACGATGGCGAGCAGCGCCACCGGCACGTTGATCAGGAACACCGCGCCCCACCAGAACCAGGCGATCAGCGCGCCGCCCAGGACCGGCCCCCCGACCATGCCGATCATCGCCACCGCGCTCCAGGCGGCCATCGCCTTGCGGCGTTCGGCCTCGTCGAACACGGTGATCAGGATCGACAACGTGCTCGGCATGATCAGCGCGCCGCCGACGCCCATCGCGGCGCGGGCCGCGATGAGCTGCGCCGGATCGGCGGCGTAGGCGGCCAGCAGGGACGCGGCCCCGAAGAGCGCCAGGCCGATGACCATCACCCGGCGCCGGCCGAAGCGGTCGGACAGGCTGCCCGCGGTCAGCAGCAGGCCGGCGAAGACCAGGATGTAGGAGTCGAGGATCCATTGCAGGTCCTGGGCGTCGGCGCCCAGATCGGCCGCCAGGGGCGGGACCGCCACCGTCAGCACCATGTTGTCGACGACCAGCACCAATGTGCTGAGGCACAACACCACCAGGATCCACCAGCGGCGGTTCATGGGTTTCTCCCCTTCAACTTGCGTACGTCGCTCTCGGAATGCGCACACTGTACGCAGACGAAAGTGATGTACGCAAGCCAGTGTTCGCTGATGCGTACAGTGTGCGCTAGGCTCGGGTCATGCCAGCATCGCAGCCGCCCGTCCCCTCGGTCTGGGTCCGTCAGCGCCGGCAGCGGGAGCGGCCCGCGCTCACCCTCGACCGGATCGTGTCCGAGGCCGTCCAGCTGCTCGACGAAGAGGGGCTGGAGGCGCTGAGCATGCGCAGCCTCGGCACCCGGCTCGACGCGGGCGCGACCTCCCTCTACCGCCACGTCGCCAACAAGGACGAGCTGATCGAGCTGGTCGTCGACGAGGTCTACGGCGAGCTGCGCGTGCCGTCCGTCGAGAAGGCGGAGGGCTGGCGCGACGGGCTCGCCAGGTCCGCCCACAGCCTGCGGGCGGTGATCCTGCGCCATCCGTGGATGGGGGCCGTGCTCGGCCAGGTCGGGCTCACCAGCCTGGGGCCCAATGTGATGCGGCGCTCGGAGGACCTGCTGGCGCTGGCGCACTCTGCCGGGTTCGCCCCCGGCGAGGCCGACCGGGCGGTCAGCACCGTGCTGGCGTACGTGATCGGCGTGGCGATCGCCGAGGCGGCGTACCTGTCGACGCTGGCCCGCAGCGGCCGTACCGAGCAGGAGTGGATCGACGCCGTCCGGCCGACCGCCGAGCAGGCGTTCGAGGACCACCCACGGGTGCGGGCGGAGTACGCGGCCAAGGGGTTCACCGATCCGGCGCGCGTCCGGGAGGAGGACTTCGGCTACGGCCTCGACCGGGTGCTCGACGGCCTGCAGGCCCGGCTTGCCTCATCGACCGGCTGACCGCGCCGGGCGCCCCGGCGTGAGAACCTCGGCGTCATGGAAATCTGGATCAACCCCGACTGCTCCAAGTGCCGTTCGGCCCTGTCGATCCTCGACGCCGAGGCGGCCGACTACAAGGTCCGCCGCTACCTGGAGGACCCGCCGTCGCCGGACGAGCTGCGCGCCGTCCTGGCCCGGCTCGGGCTGGAGCCGTGGGACATCACCCGTACGGGCGAGCCGATCGCGACCGAGCTGGGCCTCGACGCCTGGCCGCGCGACCCGGACGCCCGCGAACGCTGGATCGCCGCGCTGTCCGCGCACCCGATCCTGATCCAGCGGCCGATCATCACCGCCGACGACGGGCACGCCGTGATCGGCCGCACCGAGGACGCCGTGCGCGGCACGCTGCCCGGGTGAGCGGTCAGTCGTTCATGCGGCCCTCCTGCTGGCCGAGGCGCTCGGGCCCGGACATGCTGGAGCCGCCGGCCGGCGCGTCGACGCTGCCCGGGGAGTAGTAGCGGCGCAGCCACTCGGCCAGCCCGTCGAGGCCGGGGAGCAGCACCCGCTCGGTGATCCCGGCCTGGTCGAGCCGCCGCCGGATCTCGACCTTGACCCCGGCCGGAATCGACCAGCCCCGCCACAGCCCGGGATGCTCGGCCAGCCAGTCGTCGAGCTGGTACGTCGCCCCCGACATCGCCGACAACACCGACGACTGGTTGACCATGCGCTCGTCCAGCGACGGCGGCTCGAAGAAGGCGACGAACGGGCGGTCGCGGCCGAGCGCGTCGAAGCGGGCCAGGCCGGTGGCGCGTTCGGCGAGCATCTCGGTGCTGAACAGCAGCGCGCCCTCGCCGTCGAGCACCTCGCGCAGCGGCTCGGGCAGCAGGCGGTGCGCGCCCGCGCAGTCGACGGCCAACAGGACGGCGTCGTCGCCGGGCCAGGACGCCGTGGCGAAGTGCAGCGCGACCAGCGGGGAGAACGTCCAGTCCAGGAGGCGGGTGGGCAGGCCGTGGTGCTGGCCGAGGGCCAGCCAGTCCCAGACGGAAGGGCCGGGGGCGGCTCTGTGCGCGTATTTCCTAAAATTTCGTATCAAGTGGGTTTCTAGGGTGGCGTAGTCGCCCGCCAGCCGCGCCAGGCTGTGCACGTGCGAGTACGTGCTCTTCGCCAGGCCGCGGAAGACCAGCGTCGAGTGCGCCTGGGCCGGGCCTTCGGTGTGGCCGGCCGCGCTGATCGCGTCGTCCAGCTCGCGCCAGGACGACACCGTCACCATCCCCATCCGCCTCCGGTGCCCCTGGGCGCCCCTGTCACACCTGCCGCCGAGCCCTTGAGGTGGAGTGGACTCCAGGTCCTAGAGTCGCGGACTATGACAATGCGCTACCGCGTACTCGGCGGCACCGGCATCGAGGTGAGCGTCCACTGCCTTGGGGCGATGATGTTCGGCGCCGTCGGCAACCCCGACCACGACGACTGCGCCCGCATCATCCACGCCGCGCTCGACCAGGGCGTCAACTTCGTGGACACGGCGGACATGTACTCCGCGGGCGAGTCCGAGGAGATCGTCGGCAAGGCGTTGAAGGGCCGCCGCGACGACGTCGTGCTGGCCACCAAGGTGCACTTCCGGATGGGCGAGGGGCCGAACAGGTCCGGGAACTCGCGCTTGTGGATCATGAAGGAGGTCGAGCAGAGCCTCCGGCGGCTCGGCACGGACTGGATCGACCTCTACCAGATCCACCGGCCCGACCACACGACCGACATCGAGGAGACGTTGTCGGCGCTGACCGACCTCGTGCGGCAGGGCAAGATCCGCGCGTTCGGCTGCTCGACGTTCCCGGCGGCGGAGATCGTCGAGGCTCACCAGGTCTCGGAGCGGCGGGCGCTGCACCGCTTCAGGACGGAGCAGCCGCCGTACTCGCTGTTCGCCCGCGGCATCGAGAAGGACCTGCTGCCCGTCTGCCGCCGGTACGGCATGGGCGTCCTGACCTGGAGCCCGCTCGCGTCCGGCTTCCTGAGCGGCCGCTACCGCAAGAACGGCGACATCGACCTGACCACCGGCCGGGCCGCGCTGACCCCCCACCGCTTCGACCCGTCGATCCCGGAGAACGCCGCCAAGCTCGACGCCGTCGAGCAGCTGGTCGAGGTGGCCGACGACCTCGGCTGCACGCTCCCCCAGCTCGCCGTGGCCTTCGCCGCCGCGCACCCGGCGGTCACCTCGGTGATCACCGGGCCGCGGACGATGGCGCAGCTCGACGACCTGCTGAAGGGCGCCTCGCTCACGCTCGACGACGCCGCGCTCGACCGGATCGACGAGATCGTCCCGCCGGGGCGTGACATGTACCAGCCGGACGGCGCGTGGCGTCCGGCGTCACTGACCGACCCGGCGCTGCGCCGCCGCCCGCTCGCCGAGCGCGCCGCGGCCGGCTAGACCCACAGGCTGTGGACGGCGGCGGCCACCCGCCGGCCCTGCTCGCGGCCGGCGTGGGCCGCCGGTGACCGTACGGCGGGGTCGAGCGGGTTGGCGCCCATGGCCGCGACGGCCCCCTCGTCCGGGCTGACGACCTCGACCGCGGAGCCCTCCTTGCGCAGCAGGGCCACCTCCTGTTCGAGCGACGTCCAGGGTGAGGCGGGGGCGCCGGGCGGCTGGGGCGAGACCACCAGCACCCGTTCGAAGCCGGCGGCCAGGTCGGCGTTGTCGCTGGACCGCACACCGCCGTCGACGTAGCGGCGGCCCTCGATGGTGACCGGCGGCCACACCCCGGGCACGGCGCAACTGGCCGCCACCGCGTCCACCAGGTCCACCCCGGACGCCCGGTCGAACAGGCGCGTCTCCCCGGTCGCCGCGTCGAGCGCGACCAGCACGAGCGGCCGCTCCGGCCAGTCGGCCTCGGGCAGGCGCGAGGCCACCGCCGCACGCCGTTCCGGCTCGCCGACCGTGGGGGCCTCCAGCGCCCAGGCGCCGATGCGCCGGTGCAGTTCGTCGCGGTCGTGGGCGCCGGTCAGGATGCCCTGGAGGGCGACCGCGAAGGAGGCCGCGTCGAACACCGCGGGGATCTCCCTGGCCTGCAGCGCGGGATCGACCTGCCGCTGGAACAGCTCCTCGACGGTCAGCCGGCTGCGGGCCTGGGCGCCGACCGCCGAGCCGGCCGAGGTGCCCACGATCAGGTCGGCGTCCCGTACGTCCACGCCCTCGTCGGCCAGCCCGGCCAGCACGCCGGTCGCCCAGGCGATGCCGGCCACGCCGCCGCCCCCGAGCACCAGGGCCCGCTGACGGTCAGAAGCTTCGATTCGGTCCATGAGCATCATCATTCATCAATAAGGAACAAAGCGCGCGTCTCGTTCGGGCCGTCCGTGTGTATGGTGAGCCTGTGGAACGTACTCATGATTTTGGGTACAACCCCGCCGTCGAGAGCCTGCGACTCATCGATCACGGGCTGCCGAGGTCCCTCCCCGGCAACCTGAGCGGACGCTTCCGCTTCACCCCTGCCTCCCTGTACGTCGGCGACCGGATCGCGGCGACCGCCTTCGCCCGCCTGGACGGCTTCGGCCTGTCCTGGGTGGACGTCTGGCTGCTGTCGTTCCACCGCGGACGCTGGGCACTGCGCGCCGGCGACAGCATGTCGGCCGCGCGCAGCGACGACCTGCTGGCCCACCGCCAGGGCGTCTCGGTGCTCAAGGAGCACGGGCTGACCGACGAGAACGGGCGCTTCGACACCAACGCGGGTCGCTGGCTGCCCCGGCCGAAGCGGTGGGTGGCCTACGGGCTGCTGCGGCTGTCGGCCGAGGTGGAGACCGTCAGGCTGGCCGGGCGGGAGGTGCCGGTGCCGGGACACGGCCTGCAGGCGCTCGCCTGGCGGCTGCAGGCCGGCCCGGTGGTCGCCGACCTGCTCGACGACATGGGCGAGACGGTCGCGGCGGTGAGCCTGACCGCGTAGGCGCGCCGCACCTGTCGGCACGCCGCATCCCTTGGCGCGCCGCCGAGTGCCAAGGTGGGCGCGGGCTCTAGGGCGTGCGGAAGTCGGCTGCGTGGTCGCGGGCCCACGAGCGGAACGTGCGGGCGGGCCGGCCCAGCAGCTCCCGCACCGTGCCGGTCACGCGTTCCGGGGTGTGCGTGAACGACTCCCACACCCTGAGCCGGGCCTCGACGAACGCCGGATTCCCCCAGGCGGCCGTCAGCTGCTCGCGGGCGATCTCCGGCGGCAGGTCCTCCCAGCGCACCTCGATGCTGATCTCCTCGCCGACGGTCCGTGCCAGCTCCTCCTGGGTGATCGACTCGGGGCCGGTGATCAGGTACTTGGCGCCGTCGTGGCCGGGGGTGGTGAGCACGTGGGTGACGACGTCGGCGATGTCCCGCTCGTGGATCAGCGATCTGGCGGCCTTGCCGTACGGGAGCCGGACCACTCCGCTCCGGATCTGGGCGGCCCAGGCCAGCGTGTTCGTGGCGAAGTCGATGGCCCGGACGAACGTCCACCGCGTCCCGGACGCCCTGATCAGCCGTTCGATCTCCTGGTGGTAGCTCGTGGCGGGCTCGCCGTCCGCCAGGTCGGGCACGTCCGTCGACAGGTACACGACCTGCTCGGCCCGTCCGGCCACCGTGGTCACCACCCGGGGGTCCACGGGGATGCCGGGCCACATCAGGTACACCCGGTCGACGCCGCGCAGGGCGGCCTCAAGGCTGCCGGGGTCGGCCAGATCGCCGCGTACGGGCTCGACGCCCGCCGGGAACACCGCCCCGGCCGGGTCGCGGACCAGCGCCCGCACCTCGTGTCCCGCCTCCGCCAGGGAGGAGACGACGCGCCTGCCCACGTGGCCGGTCGCGCCGGTCACCAGAATTCCGCCCATGAAAGGCAGCCTAGAACCTCAACCGCAGTGAAGGTCTAGTCAAAGAACTGACTCTGCCGGGTGATATGCCGCACATTCCGGGTAGCGGCAGGAACGGTGATCGCGCTTCAAGGGATGGGAAGGGCCCGGCTACGGCCGGGCCCTTCCGCTGTTCCCCGGGCCTCGTACGCGTCGCAGGCGCATCCTCATACGCCTCACAAGCGCATCCTCATCCGCGTCACAAGAGTCCTCATCCGCGTCACAAGCGCTCCTCAGACAAACCTCATGCACGACCGGCATCGTTCCCGGCATGCACCCGACCGGTTCGACCGTCACGCCCGGATCCGCGCGCGACTCGTACGCCGTCCTCGTCGTGGACGAGCGCCCGCTCGGCCAGTCCCTCTCCCGCGCGATGCGCAGCTGGGACGTGCGCAGCCTGGGCGGCGACGAGGCGGTCCGGGCCGCGCGCGGGCTCCGTCCCGGGGCGATCGTCCTGGACGTCAGGGGCGGCGGCCGCTGCCTGCCCCGGCTGCGGGCCGCGCTGCCCGGCGTGCCGGTCCTCTTCCTGACCGCGCCGGACGCCCTGCCCGACCCGACGCTCGGGATGCGCGCGGGCGCCGACGACTACGTGATGCGGCCGTTCGGCGTGGACGAGGTCGTGATCAGGCTGCACGGCCTGCTGCGCCGCTCGGCCGACGCCCTCTCCGTCGGCGACCTCACCCTCGACCAGGAGACCCGCGAGGTACGGAGGGCCGGCCGGCAGATCAGGCTCACCCCGACCGAGTTCGAGCTGCTGCGGCTGCTCATGCGCCATCCGGGACGCGCGCTCAGCAAGGCGCACATCCTCGACCGGGTGTGGGCCTACGACTTCGCCGGCCAGGGCAACATCGTCGAGCTGTACATCTCCTACCTGCGCCGCAAGATCGACGCGGACCGCCGTCCGATGATCCACACCCTGCGCGGCGTCGGCTACGTGCTCAGACCGGCCGCCTGACGGCCCGCTAGATCCCGTCTAGCGGACGTCTGGCGGCCGTCTCGCGCCTCCTTGGTGAGAGCCCGGAACGGGCCGAGGGAGGTGGACGATGACGGGCAGGGACGACACCGCCGGCGGGAGCGCCGCACCGCTCCGCCTCGCGGTGATCATCGCGAGCACCCGCGTCGGGCGGATGGGCGAGACGGTGGCGAAATGGTTCGCCGGCCGCGCCCGCGACCGTCCCGACCTGGCGGTCGACCTCCTCGACCTGGCCGACTACGCCTTCCCCGACCGCTACCCCGAGCGCAGCACCCCCTCGATGCGCCGCTTCACCGCGGCCGTCGGCGAGGCCGACGCCTTCGCCGTCGTCACCCCCGAGTACAACCGCAGCTTCCCGGCCTCGCTCAAGCAGGCCATCGACTACGCCTACGACGAATGGCAGGCCAAGCCGGCCGGCTTCGTCGCCTACGGCTCGGGATCTTCCGGTCTGTACGCGGTCGAGCAGCTCCGTACCGTCTTCTCCGCCCTGCACGTCGTGACGATGCGCGACTGGGTCGGCCTCGACCTGCTGGGGGACGACGTGGCCGGAAGCGGCGAACCGTACGACACCGACGACCGCGCGCGTGCGGTCGCGGCCATGCTCGACCAGCTCACCTGGTGGGGCCGGGCGTTGCGGGACGCCCGGCGCGCCCAGCCGTACTGCTCATGAGAGGAACACCCATGCGAGACCTGGCGATACAGACCTCCGGCCTGGTCAAGGTCTTCGGCGACAACCGCGCCGTGGACGGCCTCGACCTGGAGGTGCCGGCCGGCACCGTCTACGGCGTGCTCGGCCCCAACGGCGCGGGCAAGACCACCGCCGTCCGCATGCTGGCCACCCTGCTGCGGCCGGACGGCGGCGAGGCCACCGTGTTCGGGCACGACGTGGTGCGCGAGGCCGACGCCGTACGCGGCCGCGTCAGCCTGACCGGCCAGTACGCCTCCGTCGACGAGGACATGACCGGCGCCGAGAACCTGATCCTGCTCGGCCGCCTGCTCGGCCACCGCAAGCCGGCCGCCCGGGAGCGGGCGGCGCAGCTGCTGGAGGCGTTCGGGCTGACGGAGGCCGCGGGGCGGCAGGTCAAGACGTACTCGGGCGGCATGCGGCGGCGCATCGACATCGCCGCCAGCATCCTCAACACGCCTGACCTGCTCTTCCTCGACGAGCCGACGACCGGCCTCGACCCGCGCAGCCGCAACCAGGTCTGGGACATCGTCCGCATCGTCGTCGCCCACGGCACCACCGTGCTGCTCACCACCCAGTACCTGGAGGAGGCCGACCGTCTGGCCGGCCGCATCGCGGTCATCGACCACGGCAGGGTCATCGCCGAGGGCACGCCGGGCGAGCTCAAGTCGTCCGTCGGCGCCGGCTCGGTCCACGTACGGCTGCGCGACCCCGGCACCCGTCCCGAAGCCGAACGGCTGCTGTCCCAGACCCTCGACGCGCCCGTCTACCTGGACGCCGACCCCGTGTCGCTCACCGCCCGCATCACCGGCCACGGCCGCGAGGCCGCCGCCGCCGAGCAGGCCTCGCGCGCGCTGGGCCGCCTGGCCGAGGCCGGGATCGTCGTCGACGACTTCTCCCTCGGTCAGCCCAGCCTGGACGAGGTCTTCCTCGCCCTCACCGACCACCCCGCCACCGAGACCGCCGAGTCCGCGACCGCGCAGGAGGCCGCAGCATGACCGCCACCACCGAGACCGCCACGACCTACTCCCCCGCCGCCGACGTGCTCGGCACCGTCCTGGCCCCCGGGGTGAAGCCGCCCCGGCCGAGCGCGTGGTCGGCGTCGGTCACGTTCGGCTGGCGGGCCATCCTGAAGATCAAGCACGTGCCCGAGCAGCTGTTCGACGTGACCGCGTTCCCGCTCATGATGACGCTGATGTTCACGTACCTGTTCGGCGGCGCCCTGGCCGGCTCCCCGACCGACTACCTGCAGTTCCTGCTGCCCGGCATCATGGTCAGCAGCGTCGTGATGATCACCATGTACACCGGGGTGGAGGTCAACAAGGACATCGAGAAGGGGGTGTTCGACCGCTTCCGCACCCTGCCGATCTGGCGTCCCTCGACCATGGTGGGCTACCTGCTCGGCGACGTCCTGCGCTACACCCTGGCCTCGACGGTCATCCTGGCCGTCGGCCTGGTCCTGGGGTTCCGTCCGCAGGGGGGCGTCACGGGCGTACTGGCCGGGATCGTGCTGCTGCTCGGCTTCTCCTTCGCCTTCTCGTGGGTGTGGACGATGTTCGGCCTGCTCATGCGGAGCGAGAAGTCGGTGATGGGCGTGAGCATGCTCGTCCTGTTCCCGCTGACCTTCCTCAGCAACGTGTACGTCGATCCGGCCACGATGCCCGGCTGGCTGCAGATCTTCGTCAACGTCAACCCGATCACCCGGCTGGTGGCCGCCGTCCGCTCCCTGATGGCCGGCACCCCGGACATGGGCGAGCTGGCCTGGGTCCTGATCGCGTCCGTCCTGCTCATCGCGATCTTCGGCACCCTGACCATGCGCCTCTACAACCGCAAATAACCCATCAGGACACGGATGCCCACCCGTGGCAGGCCACGCACTCACCGCAGTGCGTGGCCTGCCGCTGTCTCGCGTGGTCCCGCCCGTCTTACGGGGCGATTGCGGGCCGGTGCCGCCAGCCGCCGACCTGCCGTCCGTTCACCCAGGCAGGGGGCACCCAGGCGCACGGTTCCTCCTCTTCTTCGTCCTCGTCCGCCTTCAGCCCGACCGGCTCGATGCCATCGGCCTCTTCCACCAGGACGTCGAAGTAGCCGTCGTAGAAGACGTCGTCGAAACCGCGTCCCAGCGAGTCGGCGAGCCAATCGGCGAAGGAGATGTCCTGGGGGAAGAGAGCGTGGTGGAAACAGCACCTGTTGGGGTCCCAGCCCCACATCGCGCCTGCGGGGTCGCGGCAGTCCAGCAGTGACGCGATCCCGCATCCCCAGTCCATCAGCTGCACCATGCCCGACCACCGTCCGGAGGGCTCTGTTCGTAGCTCCAGGGCCGACGCGGTGATGTCCGGGTAGATGTCACTGGCCCAGAAGTCATAGCCGCGAACACCGATCACGCCGCCTCGTGGGCCGAAGCCGCCGTTACCCACCTCCAGATACAGGCGCCGTAACAGGGATGGCAAGGGGTAGCCGACGGCCTCCTCCGCCTCGGCGACGGCCGTCTCCGTAGCGGGTGGCGGCAGGTCGGGGCCGACGCTCGCGCGTACGGCCGCAAAGATCTCGTCCTCGGTCATGCTGCGCTTCGTCGGCCTTCGTGATCGTCAGAGGTGCCAGGTGACGGGGGTGGTGGGCTGGTAGCGGCAGGTGGCGCCGGTGGAGATGGTGGCGCGGAGGTGGGTGGCGAGTTCGGGATGGGTCTGGGTGAGCTTGCGGAGGGTGTCGCGGATTCTGGCGGTCACCGTCTTGCGGGCCCGTTCGGCTTCGTCGCCCAGACGGCGGGAGCGGCCGCCCAGCCCGGCGGCCGTGCGGAGCTCTTCCAGCAGGGCCGCCCTTTCGCGGTCGTACTCGGCCGCCCGGTCGTCGTCGCCGCGGTCGGCGGCCCGGTCGATCTCGTCGTCGAGGACGGACAGGCGGCGGCGGTAGTCGGCCTTGGCCTCCTCGTCGAGCACGGCGTCGCCGCCCATCGCGCGGGCGGCCAGCACGAGGTCGCCGCCCTCCGGGGCGAGCAGGGCCACGGCGGGGATGTCGGCGCCGGGGTGGCCGAGCAGGTGGTGCAGGTCGCGCAGGCCCTTGGCGTCGGGCATGTGGGCCAGCCGCCCGGCGAACCTGAGGGCCCAGACCTCGCCGTCCTTGCGGAAGTCGCCCGTGGCCGGCTCGGGGCCGGGGCTCTCGTCGCGTTGGGGGGCCTGCGGGGGCGCGGGCTCGGCGGCGGCACTCCCCCGCGGCGGGAGGGTGTCGAGGACGTGGTGCATGCCGAGCTCGGCCGCCTCGCGCCGGACCTCCTCCAGCAGGGAACGGGCCCGGCCGGTGTCGCCGCCGCCCAGGAGGGCCTCGGCCAGGCGGGCACGGGCCAGGACCGACCACGGGCGGGCCCGCATCCGGTCGGCCGACCGGTACGCCCGCGTGAACCCCTCGGCCGCCTCCGCCCACCGCCCCTCGGCCAGGTCGAGCACGGCGATCCACAGGTCGTAGGGGCCGCTGATGTCCCAGCCGTAGTAGGACACCGCCCACCGCCCCCGGTGCGGCAGCAGCGCGGCCCGCGCCCCGGCGGCGAGCTCCCGGTCATGGGTGGCGGCGGCCAGCTCCGCCTGGAAACGCAGCCACAGCGGCTCGGCCATGCGCCCCACCCTCGCGCCGGCCGCGTGGTGGCGCAGCGCGGTGCCGACGTCGCCGGCCTGCAGGGCGGTCAGCGCCTCCAGCAGGCCGCGGTCGGGGTGGCGGCCGGACCTGAGCCTGTGCAGGACGTCTTCCTGCTCCTCCACCCTGCCCTGGAGCCAGCGGATCGCCCATCGGTGGTGGTCGAGCATGACGTCGAAGTCGTGGTCCTTGCCGTCGAGGGACAGCCCCGTCATCAGCGACTCGGCCTCGGCGAAGCGGCCGGCGAGCGCGGCGACGATGCTGGCGTCGACGGACGTGGTGAGGTTGAGGTGGGCGTCGTCGGTGCTGCGGCCCCTGGCCGCGTAGTCGTGGAACCGGTCGAGGTAGCGGGGGTCGCCCTCCTCGATCATGGCCACCCAGCGCAGGGCGCCGGCGAAGTGTTCGAGCTCGCGGTCGGAGGTGCGCCGGGCGACGTCGAGCAGCTCGCCGGTCAGGGCCACCCGCTCGCCCGCCGTGCCGGGGCCCCAGATGATGTCGTGGTGTGCCCACAGGCTGAAGGCCAGGACGTCGTCGTCGCCTCCCTGGCGGGCCTGGGCGGTGAGGTGGAAGACCAGGTCGAGGGCCAGGCGGTCGTCGGGGGCCGGCTCGCCGACGAGCGCGGCGTGGGCCCGGCGCAGCCGGTCGAGGGAGTCGTCGTGGCCGTAGTGGGAGCGGAAGACCAGCGCGACGCGGGCGGTCAGCTCGGGGTCGCCGAGATCGGCGGCGACGGCGCCGGCCTCCTCGAACAGACGGCGGCCCGCGTCGCGCTCGCCGCGGTGGTGCAGCTCCCGGCCGAGGTCGAGGCAGACCAGCACGCGCCGGCGGGGCGTGGCGGCGGCGCTCAGCTCGTGGGCGCGGCGCAGGTGGCCGAGCTCCTCCTCGCCGGCGAGCCGGCTGCGGGCGGCGCGGGCGGCGGCCTGGAGCAGGTCGATCGCGCGCTCGGGATCGACGCGGGCGCCGGCGAGGTAGGCGTGCCGGGCCAGGTCGCTCGGCAGCATGCGGCGGGCCAGGTCGGGGGCGCCGTCGAGGGCGCGCACCACGGCGGCGTGCAGGTCGCGCACGTCGGCGACGGCGTCGTAGAGGGTCTCGCGGACGAGGTCGTGGGCGAAGGCGAACCGGCCGCCGCCCTTGGTCACCACCAGCCTGGCGATCACGGCGAGATCGAGGAGACGGTCGACGTGCGCGACGGGGGCGGCCACGGTGGCGGCCAGCACCTGGCGGTGGAACTCGCGCCCGAGCACGGCCGCGGCGGGCAGCAGCTCCGACACCGGACGCGGCAGCAGGGACAGCCGGCGCAGCAGCGCGTCGCGGACGCCGGGCGCCACGGCCGTGGCCGAGCCGCCGCTGCGCCACAGCCGGGCCGTCTGCTCGACGAAGAACGGGTTTCCGCCCGTGCGCACGTGGACCTCGGCCACCAGGTCGGCGGGCGGGTCGAGACCGGCGGTGCGGGCCATGAGGGCGCCCACCCCGGCCTGGTCGAGGCCGGTGAGCGTGATGGTGGTGGCCTTGGCGACGAGCGGGGACAGCAGGTCGCGCAGCGGGTGGTCGACCGGCTCGACCTCGGCGTCGCGGTAGGTGCCGACGAGGAGCAGGCGCTCGAACCAGGTCTGGCGGGCCGCGAACTCGAGAAGCCGCAGCGAGGCGGGGTCGGCCGCGTGGAGGTCGTCGATGACGATCACGAGCGGGTGGTGTTGCGAGAGCGCCACCAGGGCGGTGGTGACCGCGTCGTAGATCTGGAACGCGGAGGCGGGGTCGGCGTCGGCGGTGATCTCCAGGTGGGGCTGGGCGAGCGCCGCCGCCTCGCCGAGCAGGGCGGCCAGGCTGCCCCCGGCCGACTGCTCGGCCTCGGCCCACTCGTGGGGGGCGGCCGCGCGGCGCAGGGCGCGGATGACCTGGACCCACGGCCAGTAGCCGGGGGCGCTGCCGGAGTCCCAGCAGGCGCCGCCGACCACGAGCGCGCCCCTGCGCCTGGCCTCGGCGGCGGCGCTGGTGACCAGCGTGGTCTTGCCGATGCCGGCCTCGCCGGTGACGAGGACCAGGCCGCCGTGGCTGTCGACCACCCGTGTGACCTCGGCACGCAGCAGCGCGGCGGGGTGGTCCCTGCCGATCAGCTCGTGTGGCCTGGCTTCGGTTGGCATGACACCCGCACGTTATCCGCCGCCACCGACAAATCCGCGTCCGCGCCGCTACCAGGCGACCTCCAGCTCGGTGAGGCCGTAGACGACGTTGTAGGAGCGGAACTCCGGCGTGGACCCGGTCAGGCGCAGGCCGGGGAAACGCTCGAAGAGCGCGGGGAAGGCGATCTTCATCTCCATGCGGGCGAGCGGCGCGCCCAGGCAGTGGTGGACGCCGTGGCCGAAGGCGACGTGGCCGGGGGCGCCGCGGGTGATGTCGAGGATGTCGGGGTCGGCGATGAAGCCGGGGTCGCGGTTGGCGGCGGGCAGCGAGCACAGGATCATCTCGCCCGCGCCGATGGTCCGGCCGCCCAGCTCGACCTCCCTGGACGTGATCTTGATCGTGCCGGAGTGGACGATGCTGAGCCAGCGCAGCAGCTCCTCGACCGTCGCGTCGATGCGCTCGGGCTCCTTGCGCAGGAGTTCGAGCTGCCCGGGGTTGCGCAGCAGGGCGAGCGTGCCGAGCGAGAGCATGTTGGAGGTGGTCTCGTGCCCGGCGAGCAGCAGCAGGTTGCCGATGCCGACGAGCTCGCCGGTGGTCAGGTCGTCGCCGTGCTCGCGGATGAGCATGCCGAGCAGGTCCTCGCCCGGGTCGGTGCGCATGTGGGTGACCAGGTCGCGCATGTACGCCCGCGACTCGAAGTTGGCCGCCACCCGCTCCTCGACCGGCAGCGACAGGTCCAGCATGCGCCCGGTACGCCGCTGGAAGTCGGCGCGGTCCTCGTAGGGCACGCCCAGCAGCTCGCAGATCACCAGCGACGGGATCGGCAGGGCGAACGCCGACACCAGGTCGGCCGGGGAGCCCGCGGCCTCCATGGCGTCGAGGTGCTCGCGCACGATGTCCCTGATGCGGGGCTCCAGCCGCTTCATCCGGCGGATCGTGAACTCGGGCGTCAGCAGCCTGCGCAGCCGGGTGTGCTCGGGCGGGTCCAGGGCCAGCAGGTTGCCCGCGCGCAGCTCGGCGAGCTGTTCCTCGGTCAGCTCGGGCGCTCCGGGCATGCGGGCGGCGCCCTGCCTGGCGAGCCTGAACCGGTCGGCGTCGCCCAGGACCTCGCGGACGTCGGCGTGCCGGGTCACCACCCACACCGCCAGGCCGAGGAGGGTGTCGATGCGCTTGATCCGCTCCTGGTCGCGCACCTCGCCCAGCTCGGGGGCCGGATCGAACTCCACCCGCCGCATGTGCAGCGGCACCGCCGAGGACTCAGTCATGCAACGACCGTAACAAGTCCGGCGGCCGTCCTCTAGATCGTTCCCGATCGGTGATCCGGGCGGCGGTTTCGGCCCGAGCTTGACGTGGGACGCGCGGCGCTTGGAGTATGCCGCTGATCACCATGACGAATGGGAGCAAGCGTGCGCCAGACCGACATACCGGTACTGATCGCCGGAGGCGGGCCCGTCGGGCTGGCGACGGCCGTGGAGCTGGCCCATCACGGGGTGCGCAGCATGGTCGTCGAGCCGCGCGAGAGCGTGTCGTGGCTGCGTCCGCGCGCCAAGACCACGTCGGCGCGGTCGATGGAGCTGCTGCGCAGGTGGGGGCTGGCCGAGACGTTGCGCGCCCGCGCGCCGCTCGCGGTCTCCTGGTCGGACGAGGCGGTGTTCACGACGGGCCTCCTCGGCCGCGAGATCACCAGGATCGGCGGCTGCTTCGGCCTCGACCTGACCGGCTCCGACCTGGCCGCCGAGCCGGGCCAGCAGGTGCCGCAGCCGATCGTCGAGGAGGTGCTGCGCGAGGCCGCCGGTGACGCGCTGCTCACCGGCTGGCGGGTGACCGGCCTGCGCGAGGACGCCGACGGCGTCACCGCCGACCTGGCCACCGCGGACGGCGACACCCGCCAGGTGCGCGCCGCGTACGTCGTCGGCTGCGACGGCGCCCGCAGCGTGACGCGCGCGGCCATCGGCGCCCGCTACGAGGGCCGCCAGGACGCCAGGCCCAACTTCAACGTCGTCTTCCGCGCGCCCGGCCTGGCCGAACGGGTGCCCCACGGCCCCGCCGTGCACTACTGGGTGCTGAACCCGGCCCAGCCCGGCATGCTCGGCCGGCTCGACCTGGAGGACCTGTGGTGGTGCATCGCCCAGGGCGTCCCGGCGGAGGGCACCGACCCGGTACGCCTGGTCCGCAACCTGGCCGGGGCCGACGTCGAGGTCGAGATCCTGGCCACCGACCCGTGGACCGCGCGCATGCTGCTGGCCGACCGGTACGCCGGCGAGCGGGTGTTCCTGGCGGGCGACGCCGCGCACCAGAACCCGCCCTACGGCGGCCACGGCTTCAACACCGGCCTCGGCGACGCGGTCAACCTCGGCTGGAAGCTGGCCGCCGTGCTGAACGGATGGGCTCCGGCGACCCTGCTGGCCAGCTACGAGGCCGAACGCCGGCCGATCGCGGCGGCCACGATCGGGGCCGCCGCCGCCAACATGGCCACGCTCGCGCCCGAACTGGCCGATCCCGCGCTGATGGGCTCGGACGCGGAGTTCGAGCGGGTGCGCCCGGCCGTCGCGGAGGCGGTGCGGCGGACCAAGGACAGCGAGTTCCACAGCCTGGACCTGGTGCTGGGGTACACGTACGCGGGGTCGCCGGTGGTGGCCGGCGGGTGCGGCGAGCGGCTGCCGCACCGGTGGCTCGCTCCGGGCGAGTCGCTCTACGACCGGCTCGGGCCCGGGTTCAGCCTGGTGGGCGACCTGTCGTCGCCGGAGGCCAAAGTGCTGGTGGAGCGGGCGGCCGAGCTGGGCGTGCCGCTGCGGGAGGTGGACCTGCCGGACGCGGCCGGCTCACTGGCCCTGGTACGCCCCGACCAGCACGTGGCCTGGCGCCCGTCGCCGGGCCAGGACGCGGCCCACGCCCTGGACCTGGCGATCGGCCGCTCCGCCTGATCGCCCCCGGACCTGGCGATCGGTCGTCCTGCCTGATCGCCCCCGGACCTGGTGATCGGCCGCTCCGCCCGATCGCCTCCGGGCCCGGCGATCGGGCCGCCTGCCCGTGCCGGTCTAGGGTGGGTGCATGCGCGTAGTGGTGATCGGGGCGAGTGGGCACATCGGCACCTATCTGGTCCCGCGCCTGGTGGACGCGGGACACGACGTGGTCGCGGTGAGCCGCGGCAAGCGGGAGCCGTACACGCCGCACGGCGCGTGGGAACGGGTCGCCACCGTGGTCGCCGACCGGGAGGCCGAGGAGGCCGCGGGCACGTTCGGGCAGCGGATCGCCGAGCTGGAGGCCGACGTCGTCGTCGACCTCATCTGCTTCACCGAGGCGAGCGCCCGCCACCTGGCCGGGGCGCTGGCCGGCCGGGTCCGGCAGTTCCTCCACTGCGGCACGATCTGGGTGCACGGCCCGAGCACCCGCGTCCCGACGACCGAAGACCGCCCGAAACGCCCCATCGGCGAGTACGGCCGGCAGAAGGCCGCGATCGAGGCGTACCTGCTCGACCTGGCCGCGCGGGAGGGGTTCCCGGCCACGGTCGTCCATCCCGGCCACATCACCGGGCCGGGCTGGATCCCGGTCAACCCGGCGGGCAACCTCGACCCGGCCGTGTTCCAGGCGCTGGCCGACGGCGCGGAGGTGCGGCTGCCCAACCTGGGCATGGAGACCGTGCAGCACGTCCACGCCGACGACGTCGCCCGGCTGTTCGTGGACGCCATGAACAACCCGGCCGCCGCCAGGGGCGAGAGCTTCCACTCGGTGGCCGTGACCGCGCTGACGCTGCGCGGCTACGCCGAGGCGGTGGCGGGCTGGTTCGGCCGGGAGGCGCGGCTGTCGTACCTGCCGTGGGAGCAGTGGCGGGAGACCGTGCCGGAGCACGACGCCCGCCTCACCTACGACCACATCGCGCACAGCCCCCACTGCAGCATGGAGAAGGCCGGGCGGCTGCTCGGCCACCGCCCCCGGCACACCTCGCTGGAGGCGGTCGCGGAGGCGGTCGACTGGCTGGTGCGGGCGGGCACCCTCACCCGCTGACCCCCACCTGACCAGCGAGCGCACCAGGGCCACGCACTAGAGTCACCCGCCATGACACCTTGGGAGATGGCTGCGGTCTTCGCGGCCGGCATCGGAGCGGGAGGCATCAACGCCGTCGTCGGTTCCGGGTCGCTGATCACGTTCCCGACGCTGCTGGCCGTCGGACTGCCGCCGATCACCGCCAACGTCTCGAACAACATCGGCCTGGTGCCCGGCGGCGTGACCGGCGTCCTCGGCTACCGCGAAGAGCTCAAGGGTCAGCGCGGCCGCCTCCTCCGGCTGGCCTCGGCCTCCGCGGTCGGCTCGCTGATCGGCGGGCTGCTGCTGCTCAACCTGCCGGAGCGCACGTTCACGGCGGTCGTGACGGTGCTGATCGGGTTGTCGTGCGTGCTGGTCCTGGCCCAGCCCAGGATCAGCCGGCTGCTGGCCAGCCGCCCGCGGCAGGCGCACGGCGGACCCTGGTTGTGGCTGGGCGTGCTGGCCGCCGGGGCGTACGGCGGCTACTTCGGCGCGGCGCAGGGCGTGCTGCTCATCGGCCTGCTCGGCATCTTCCTCGACGAGGAGCTGCAGCGCGTCAACGCCGCCAAGAACGTGTTGTCGCTCGTGGTCAACGCCACGGCCGCCGTCCTGTACACGCTGGTCGCCGACGTCGACTGGTGGGCCGTGCTGCTGGTGGCGCTGGGCTCGACGGTCGGCGGGTTCCTGGGGGCGCGGGTGGGACGCAGGCTGCCCGCGCCGGTGTTGCGCGGTGCGGTCGTCTGCATCGGGGTGGTGGCGATCGTCAAGCTGCTGACCGCCTAGCCGGTACGCCTAGGCGGTCACCGGCTCGTCCCAGTCGAGGTGGTGGCGCTGCTCGGGGCCGAGGGCGCGCTCGGGGGCGAGGAACGTCCGGGTGGCCACCGGCATCATGAGCCGCATCATCGTGACGGCGAAGGGCCCGAGGGTCTTGCTGCTGTTGGTCCGGGAGGCGCGGGCGGCGACCCGCTCGACGCGGTCGCGGCGCAGCCGTACGTAGGCGTCGAACGCGGCGGGCACGCCGGGCAGGTCGCGCAGGCAGCGGGCGAGCTGGACGGCGCTCTCGGCGGCCAGCGAGGCCCCCTGCCCCGAGCTGGGCGAGGGCGCGTGCACCGAGTCGCCCACCAGCACCATCCTGCCGCGGTGCCAGCGCGGGACGCTCGGCATGATCTCCACCGTGCCGAGCGCCACCAGGTTCTCGGGGGACGTGTGCCGCACCAGCTCCTGCCCCGGCTCCTCGCCCGTGAAGAGCTCGCCCAGGCGGCGCAGCCACTCCCCGGCCGGCACCCGGCGCGCCTGCGCGGACGTCGTCGGCTCGGCGTGCGGGACGTTGCAGAACCAGGCCGTGCGCCCGTCGGGCTGCACCCAGTAGCCGAGGAACGCCCGCCGCCCGAACACGAAGTAGGACGCCTGCTTCTCGGCCGGCACGGCGACGTCGGCCAGGCCGCCGAAGTTCAGCAGGGGCACGTGGCGCGGCCCCGGCGCGGCCGGGTCGATCAGGGACCGGACCACCGAACGGATGCCGTCGGCCCCGACCAGGATGTCGGCGCTCGCGCTGCCGCCGTCGGCGAAGCGCGCGGTGACGCCGCCGGAGTGCTCCTCGACGCCGACCAGGCGGCGGCCGTACTCGGTGCGGATGCCGGCGGCCAGGGCCTGGTCGCGGACCGCGCCGTAGAGCTGCGAGCGCCACATCGCCTGGCTGGGCGGCAGGTCGGGCAGGCCGGCCAGCTCGCCCATGCGCCTGCCCGCGCCGTCGCGGACGACCGTGTGCGCCACCGGCTGGCCGACCGCCCGGACGGCCTCCTCCGCGCCGACGGCCCGCAGCGCCGCGAGCCCGTTCGGGGCGATCGTGAGCGTGCCGCCGACGCCCTCCGCGCCGCTGTCGTACGCCTCGTACAGGGTCGCCTCGATCCCCGCGCGGCGCAGCGCCATCGCGGTGACGCAGCCGGCGATGCCACCGCCGATCACCAATGCCGTGCTCACTGCTGTCATTGCCGACTCCCGAACATCTCGTGCCAGGTCCTGGCGTAGTCAGGTGCGCTGAGGGACTCGATGAGGCGGGCGACGAAGGCCAGCTCGGCGTCGAGCACCGCGAGGCGGTAGTCGTCCTCCACGAGGAAGACCCAGGCCACGCCGCCCGCGCGGGCGGCGTCGGCCGTCCGGGCGAGCTCGGCCCGCTGGGCGGTCATCGCCGCCGCGCGCCGCTCCAGCAGCCCGACGGCCTCGGCCGGGTCGAGCACGCTGATCAGCGACAACGCGACGCCGAAGTGCGGATAGTCCTCCTGCGGCGTCGAGACCAGCTCGCGCAGCCAGTCGTAGAGCTCCGCGCGGCCCTCGCCGGTGAGCTCGTAGAGCGTGCGCTCGGGCCGCTCGGTGTCGCGGACGGTCTCCCGCTCGACGATGAACCCCGCCTTGGCGAGCTGCTTGACGACCATGTAGAGCGAGCCGCGGTTGTACTTGAAGCTCTTGTCCTTGTCGGTCTCCTGCAGGCGGCGACCCAGCTCGTACGGGTGCATGGGCTCGACCAGCAGGAACGCCAGCACCGCCAGCGCGAGCGGGTTGGCCACCTTGCGGCGCTTCTCCATCGCAGTCCCCTTTAGTTGATTTCAACTATCCATCGTCGGCTAGTTGATGTCAACTATAAAGGAGTCAGCCCGCCATCCCCACGAAGAACGCCGCCGGGACCAGCGCGAGCGTGAGGACGAGCGCCCACCAGCGGGGTGCGGGGCCCGTCCGGAGCACCGTGATGCCCATGGGCACGAGCGCGACGACGAGCCCGGCCAGCCCGGCCAGCGCGATCGGGTCGCTGCTGCCCTTGAGCACGCCGAGCGGCAGCCCGGCCGCCAGCGCCAGCGCGACGCACCTGGCCACGCCGGCCGGTCCGGCCCCGAGGGCCCGGGCCCGGAAGGCGCCCACGGCCAGCACGACCCAGCCGCCCATGATGCAGACGTTGACCGCCTTGAACACGTGGAAGGCCCCGTACGTGCCGGCGACGACCCGCTCGGCCGCCTCCGGGCCGAGCGCGTCCACCAGCTGGAACGCCAGATGGCCCACCCCGGTGTGGAACACCCTGCCGAACAGCCCGAGCACCGCCAGTGTCACGCCCCACCTGGCCAGAGCCGGGTGGGTGGCGGCGATCACCCGGCCGAGCGCGGTCACCGCCGGCCACAGCAGCACGGCGCCCGCGGCGTACAGGCTGTAGGACAGGACCATGCGGCCCGGGTCGGCGGCGTAGGCGGCGAGCTGGCCGGGGAAGAAGTCGTCGGCGCCGAGGCGGACGAGGACTCCGGCGAGCAGCAGCGCCGGTCCGAGCACCAGCCCGGCCCCCTCCACCCAGCGCCCGGGGATCGTCATACGCGTGATCGTCATGCCTGCCATTCAAGTGACGGGCGCGTCCTGGCACATTGGCGCGGCCGCGAGGACCCGCACTCCACCTGGCACTACCAGGGCATGAAAGTTTCAGGCGTTCCCGCAGGTCAGCAGGGACGACGGGCGTCCTCGCATTGACGTGCCCGAACACGGCGGCCGAGCATGACGCCGCGTTCGGGCGCCGGGGACGCGGGCGGTCAGCTGAACGGGCGGGACATCTCGTCGAGCATCTCGGCCATGACCTCCCGCAACGAGCGCGCCTGGCGCTCCTCGACCCACAGGTGCGAGCCGAGCCGCAACGCCGTGAGGAACCCGGCCGCCATGACCTGGGGACGCACCGGGCTCTCCCGCTCGGAGATCGCCTGGGCCAGGTCACGCTCCAGCGCCGCGTGGTTGGCGAGCTGCCGGGCCAGCAGAGACGGGTGCCGCTTGGCCAGGCGGGCGCGCACGGCCCACTCCCGCGCCGGCTCGCCCACCTCCTCGAACACGTCGTCGATCGCCCCACAGAGCGCCTGCCAGGCGGTACGGCCGGCCGGCTGGGCGCCCACCTTCTCGACCAGGTCGCGGATGCGCTGCTCCTCGCCGTAGAGGACGGCGTCCTCCTTGCCGGCGAAGTAGTTGGAGAACGTGCGGCGCGAGATGTTCGCGGCGTCGGCGATGGTCTCGACCGTGACGGCGTCGAGGCCGTGCTCGCCGACCAGCCGCATGGCCGCCTCGTGCACGGCCTGCCGCGTCTCGGCCTTCTTGCGCTCGCGCAGCCCGCCGGTGCTGTCCATGATGCGCCAAGCCTACCGTCCGGGAATATATGCTCAGCGGGCAAACTTTCCCATTGGGCATTGTTTTAACGTAGGAGGAGGCCGCGCATGAGCGCACCGACCGTCCCGGCCGCGCCGCCGGGTCAGATGAGCCATCGGCAGATCATGGAGGCCCTGAGCGGGCTGCTGCTGGTCCTGTTCGTGGCGATGATCAGCGGCACGATCGTGTCGGTCGCGCTGCCGCAGATCATCGGCGCGCTGAACGGCACGCAGTCGCAGTACACCTGGGTGATCACCGCCTCGTTGCTGGCGTCCACGGCCTCCACCCCGATCTGGGGCAAGCTGGCCGACCTGTTCAGCAAGAAGCTGCTGTTGCAGATCTCTATCGTGATCTTCATGGTCAGCTCGGTGGCCTGCGGCTTCGCCCAGGACACCGGCCAGCTCATCGCCTTCCGCGCCCTCCAGGGCCTCGGCATGGGCGCGCTGCAGGTCCTGGTCCAGGTGATCATCGCGGCGATGATCA
Organism: Nonomuraea sp. NPDC005692; assembly: GCF_040631115.1. Lineage (NCBI taxonomy): Bacteria > Bacillati > Actinomycetota > Actinomycetes > Streptosporangiales > Streptosporangiaceae > Nonomuraea > Nonomuraea sp. NPDC005692. The sequence goes on from NZ_JBEXYU010000033.1 coordinate 117,874, forward strand.
GCCCCAAGGACCGGGGCAAGTACAACGGCTACCTCGGCGGCGTCATGGCCGTCGCGACCGTGGCCGGACCGCTGCTCGGCGGCCTGATCGCGGACACCTCCTGGCTCGGCTGGCGCTGGTGCTTCTTCGTGGCGGCGCCGTTCACCGTGGTCGCCTTCCTCCTGCTGCAGAAGACCCTGCGGGTGACCCACGTGCGCCGCGAGGGCGTCAAGGTGGACTACGTCGGCGCCACGCTGATCGCGGTCGGCGTGAGCGTGCTGCTCATCTGGGTGACCTTCGTCGGCAACTCCTTCGACTGGCTGTCCTGGCAGACCGCGGCGATGGTGCTCGGCGGCGTCGTCGTCCTCGCGGCCGCGACCTGGGTGGAGACCGTGGTCAAGGAGCCGGTCGTGCCGCTGCACGTCATCCGCCGCCGTACCCCGGCGCTGGCCATCCTGGCGAGCCTCGCGGTGGGCATGGCGATGTTCGGCGGCTCGGTCTTCCTCGGCCAGTACTTCCAGATCGGCCGCGGCTACAGCCCGACCGAGGCGGGGCTGCTGACGATCCCGATGATGCTCGGCGTGCTGCTGTCCTCGGCGATCTCCGGGCGCATGGTGTCGAGGAGCGGGAACGTCAAGCCCTACATCGTGACCGGGGCGGTCGTGCTGACCGTCGGGTTCCTGGTGCTGTCCACGATGGACCACCAGACCTCGCTCGTGCTCATCGCCGGCGCGATGGTGCTGGTCGGCGCGGGTGTCGGCATGTCGATGCAGAACCTCGTCCTCGCGATCCAGAACACCGTGCCGCTGCGCGAGCTGGGCGCGGCCAGCGGGGCCGTGACGTTCTTCCGCTCGCTGGGCGGCACGGTGGGCGTGTCGGTGCTCGGCGCGGTGCTGGCCAACCGGGTCGCGACCGGCATCGCCGAAGGGCTGGCCAAGGCGGGCATCGACCCGGCCAAGGCGGCCGCGGGCGGCAGGAGCACGCTCAACATCGCGGCGCTGCCGGAGCCGTTCAAGAGCATCGTCAGGGCCGCGTACGGCGACGCCACCGGGCACATCTTCCTGATCTCGGCGGGCATCGCCGTGATCGGCGTGATCGCCACCCTGTTCCTCAAGCCGACCAAGCTCCGCGACAGCGTGGACCTGGCCGAACCCGCTCCGGCGGGTGACGGCAGGACCCCCGTCGCCTCCTGAGGCGCCGCCCGGGCGGGACGGGGCGGCCGAGGGCGCCGGGATCACCGGCGCCACCAAGGGCACGGCATTTGACCGGAAAACAGAGGGTTGACCCGCGCTGACCCGTGATGGATAACAGTATTCCGACAGGGGGAGTAAACCTGCACTGTTACGGAGACCCCGATGACAAGCCTGGCTTCTCCTGGGTTGATCGGGCGTGACGCCCAGTTACGCTCACTCGTCGACGCCATCACCGGCCCTCCGGCCGTCATCCTCGTGCAGGGCGAGGCGGGCATCGGGAAGACCCGGCTGGTCAGGGCCGCGCTCGACCTGTTGCCCGACGGCGAACGCACCGTCCTGATCGGCCATTGCCACCAGATCCGCGAGCCGTTCCCGTACGGCCCGGTGTTCGACGCGCTGCGGCACGTCGGTGGCGCGCTGCCCGAGACGGGCACGCTCAACCCGGTCACCGGCGCCCTGCGCGGCTACCTGCCGGAGCTGGCCGGACACCTGCCGCCGGTGCCGTCGCCGCCCCCGCTGGACGACCCGCGCGCCGAGCGCCACCGCCTGTTCCGCGCGGTGCACGCGCTGCTGGCCGCCGCGGGCCCGGCGGTGCTGGTGATCGAGGACCTCCACTGGGCCGACGACGGCACCCGTGACCTGCTGCGCTTCCTCACCGACCAGCCGCCGGCGGGGCTCGCGCTGGTGGTGACGTTCCGCCGGGAGGGGCTGCCGGTGCCGGGACTGCCGTTCGGGCGGGCGTACCGGCGTCCGCCGGGGGTGCGCAGCGAGGTGATCTCGCTGACGCCGCTCGACGTCGAGGGGGTGCGCCGCCTGACCGGGGCGTTGCTCGGCCGTTCGACGCTGACCTCCGACTTCGTCACGAAGCTGCGCGACCGCACGGCGGGGGTGCCGTTCGTGATCGAGGAGGTGGTGCGCTCGTTGCTCGACGACGAGGGCCAGTTACTCGGCGGCGAGGAGGAGCCTGAGGTCCTGGAGCGCATGGCGGTGCCGCTGCTGCTGCGCGAGGCGATGACCGAGCAGCTCACCGGGCTCTCGCCGGCCGCGCTGCACGCCGTGCACGCCGCCGCCGTGCTCGGGCTGCCCGCCGACGAGCAGCTCATCGCCGCCGTCTCCGGCCACCCCCTCGGCGACGGGCTGAGCCAGGCGCTGAAGGCCGGCGTGCTGCTCGAACAGCACGACGGCCAGTACGGCTTCCGCCACGCCCTCGCCCAGCAGGCCGTCTACGACGCGATCCCCGGCCCCGACCGGCGGCTCACCCACCAGCGGGCGGTGACCGCGCTGTCCGCCCTCGAACCGCCGCCGCTCGTCCAGCTCGCCTACCACGCCAGGCGCGCGGGCGACTTCGAGTCCTGGCAGCGGCACGGCCCGGCGGCGGCCGACCACGCCGCCGCCATCGGCGACATCCCGCTCGCCGTCGAGGTGCTGGCCGGCATGCTGGCCGACCCGAAGCTCCCGCACGACGCGCGCGGCCCGCTCGCGCTGCGGCTCAGCCGGGTTGCCGCGATCGGGCTGTCCTACCGGCGGGTGGTGCGCTCGTTGCGCCACTTGCTGGCCGAGGACTTCCTGTCCCGGCACGTACGCGGCGAGGCCCGGCTCAACCTGGGCGTGCTGCTGTCCAACCAGGCGGGCGTGGTCGCCGCCGGCCGCCAGGAGATCCTGCTCGCCCTGCCCGACCTGCACGACCGGCCGAGCCTGGCCGCGCGCGGGCTGGCGCTGCTGGCGATGCCCGCCTGGGGCGACGAGCCGCTGAGCGTCCACGAGGAGTGGATGAACCGGGCGGAGAAGCTGCTGGCCACGGTCGAGGACCAGGATCCCGAGCTGACCGCCGCCGTGCACGCCAACAAGATCAGCCTGGCCATGATGCTCGGCTCGCCGGACGCCTTCGACCTGGCCGCGACGCTGCCCGCGAACGACCCGTCGGCGGCGGTGCGCAGGCAGGTGGCGCGCGGCTACTCCAACCTGTTCGACGCGGCCATCGCGCTCGGCCACTACGCGGCGGCCGAGCGCTTCGCCGACCAGAGCAGGCGCATCGCCGAGGAGACGGGCGCGCAGTACCCGGTGTTCCTGGTGGAGATGTCCTCGATCCGGCTCGCCCTGCTCACCGGCCGCTGGGAGGGCCTGCGGGAACGGGCCGTCGCGGCGGTCGAGATGACGGCCGAGGCGCCGCTGCTGGCCGTGGACGCCCGGCTCGCGCTGGGCATGCTGGCCCTGGCCAGGGGCGAGTGGGAGGAGGCCGCCGAGCACCTGCTGGCGGCGGGGGTCAACGACCTCGAGTCAGGGTTCCTGCCGGTCGCCGCCGTGGCCTCGGGCGGCCTGATCGAGCTGCACCTGACCCGCGACTGCCCGCACGAGGCGCTGGCCGAGGCCGAGCGTGCGGTGGCCAGGCTGCGGCGCAAGGGCATGTGGGTGTGGGGCGACCAGCTCGTGCCGCCGGCCGTGGCGGCGCTGCTGAAGGCCGGGCGGGCGGAGGAGGCCGAGGAGCTGGTGGCCGAGTTCGCGGCGGGCATCGAGGGCCGCGACGCCCCCTCCGCGCACGCCGGCCTCGACGCGGCGGCGGGCTCGCTGGCCCTGGACCGGGGCGCGTACGAGGAGGCGGCCAGGTGTTTCGCCAGGGCGCGGGCCGCGTACGAGGCGATGCCCAGGCCCTACAGCGTGGCCAGGACGGCCGAGTCCGAGGCGGCGGCCCGGCTGGCGATGGGCGACCGGGCACGGGCCGCCGACCTGATCGCGGACGCCTGCGAACGGTACGCCGGCCTGGGCGCGACCCACGACGCCGCCCGCTGCCGCCACCTGCTGCGCGAGATCGGGCCGGGCAGCGCGCCGCGCCGGGGCAGGAAGGGCCGCAGCGGGGTGTTGTCGCCGCGGGAGGCCGAGGTGGCCAGGCTGGTCGCGCTGGGCCGGACGAACAGGGAGATCGCCGAGGTGCTGTTCCTGTCGCGGCGGACGGTGGACACGCACGTCGCGCGGGTGCTGCAGAAGCTCGGCGTGCGCACCCGCAACGACGTGAAGGAGCCCCGGCCGGATGACCGGCCGGGGCTCGCTACCCCTGATTCCGATGGTTAGACCGTGATGCTCCAGCTGTCCAGGAAGCCGGTGTCACCGAGGTAGACGTCCTCGATGTCGAGCGTCCAGGTGCCGGCGGCCTGCTGGCTGACCGGGATCGAGAAGGTCCTGGTGCCGTACTGCGTGCAGGTGGTGCCGCCGTAGGCGTCGACCACGTACCAGGTGCCGCTCGGGCCGCGGAGCCAGATGTCGAGGTCCTCGGCGCAGGTGTGGCTGATCGTGATGGACACCTTGACCGGGGAGGCCGCGGTGCCCGTCGCGGTGGACGTGATCGAGCTCTGGGTGTTGGAGTAGTCCCTGATCTGGTAGTCGGTGTCGTTGGTGAACGTCCGGCCACCCGAGGTGCCCTGGACGGTCAGCGCGTACGACGTGGTGTGCGTCGCCGTCTCGCCGGTGCCGGTCACGGTGATCGTGTAGCTGCCCGCCGGGGTGGTGGGCGAGGTCGCGATCGACAGGCTGGACGAGCCGCCCGACGTGATGCTGGCCGGGTTGAACGAGGCCGTGGCGCCGGTCGGCAGGCCGCTCGCGGACAGGTTCACCGTCTGGGCGGTCCCGTTCGTGGTGGTCGAGCCGATCGTCGTCGTGGCGGTGGAGCCGGCCTGCACCGTGCCCGAGCCGGGGTTGGCGGAGAGCGAGAAGTCACGCGGCTGGGTGGTGCCGCCGACCGCCTGCTTCCAGATCGCGTACGCCGCGGCGTCCGCCGCCCGGTCGAGGACGGTGTCGTTGATGTTGGAGGTGGTGTCGCAGGAGGAGTGGTAGCAGGAGTCGTAGGCCCGGTTGGCCGTGCCGCCCCACTTGGTCGCCTGCGCCGAGGTCTTGATGGCGCTCGCGCCCGCCGCCACGCCCGAGCTGGCGATGCCGGCGTTGCGGAAGGAGGCGTCGTCGGAGCGGTTGGCGCCCTCGGTGTTCTCCTCCGGCTGCAGGCTCAGCTTGTCGTAGAACTCCTTCAGGAAGGACGCGCCGGTGGTGGTGATGTTGTTGATGAAGTAACCACCGTTGGGCGAGCCGACCATGTCGTAGTTGTAGTAGACCTTGATCTTCGACCGCTCGGTCGAGCTGAGCGAGGCGACGTAGGCCTCGGAGCCGTTCAGGCCCTGCTCCTCGTCGGTCCACCAGCCGAACCGCACGTGCTTGGTGAGCGTGGGGTTCTTCTGGGCCAGGGTCAGCGCGACCTCCAGGAGGGTGGCCGAGCCGGAGCCGTTGTCGTTGATGCCCGGTCCCGCGGACACGCTGTCCAGGTGGGCGCCGGACATGATGACCTGGTTGGCGTCGCCGCCGGGCCAGTCGGCGATCAGGTTGGGGCCGGCGCCGCTGGTGCAGTAGGAGACGCTGCAGGACTGGCGGGTCACGGTGTACCCGGCCGCCTGGAGCTTCTGCTCGACGTAGGAGACCGACTGCAGGTAGCCCTGGCCGGTGGACCTGCGGTTGCCGCCGTTCGCGGTGGCGATGCTCTGGAACTGCGCCAGGTGCGTCTTGACGTTGGCGACGCTGACGTCAGGCGGGTCCTGGCCGCCGGGGCCGCCGGTGCCGACCGTCAGGGTGAAGGTCGCGGTGTGCGTGGTGGAGCCGGTGCCCGTGATGGTGATCGGGTAGGTGCCCTGGGCCGTGGAGGCGCCGACCGACAGGGTCAGCGTGGAGGAGTTGCCGGAGGTCACCGAGGCCGGGTTGAAGCTGG
>NZ_JBEXYU010000034.1:0-119511 GCF_040631115.1 Nonomuraea sp. NPDC005692
CGCGCTGTGGGCCGCCGCCGCCGCGCAGGTCGCGCGGGCCGCCGCCGCCGTCGGGCCGCGCGGCCGCCTGCGCCTGCACCACGCGCTGACCGCGCTCGGCGCGACCACGCTGGTCAGCACCCCGACGGGCGCGATGGACCTGCTGGCCCGCCTGCACCTGGAGTTCCTCCTCGACCCGCTCGACCTCGGGCTCGAACACATCGTCCTGACCGGCGAGATCGCCTCCAGGCGCACGATGGGGCATCTGGCGGGCGAGTTCGGCTGCGCGGTCACCGAAGTGCTCGCCAGCCCGTTCGGCGGGGCCGCCCTCGCGTTCAGGACCGCCGAGGACGCGCCGCTCACCCCGCTCGCGGACGGCGTTCTGGGCCTCGCCTCGCTGACCAAGGACGACCTGGCCGGCCAGGAGGACGCGCTGGCCGAGCTGGTCCTCACGCCGTCCGGGCACTCCACGCTGGGCGACGCCGTGCTCAGGACCGGCCTGGTGGCCAGGGCCGGCGGCGCCGGGCTGCCCGCGCCCGCGCACACGGTCGGCGAGCACGTGCTGGTCAGGGGCGTGTGGCTGGCGCTGCCGCGGGTCGAGAAGGCGCTGTCGAAGATCGACGGCGTGACCGGCTGGGAGTTGTCGGTCGAACGCCAGGGCACCCTGGACGCCGCCGCCCTGACCGTCTCGTTCGGCCGGGAGAGCCTGGTCAGGAACCCGATGTGGCGGTCGAGGATCGAGCAGGCCGTGCGCGCCCTGACCCCGATCTCGATCGACGTGCGGATCGCCCAGGACGTCCTGGAGACCCCCGCGCCCGGCACGGTGGACGACCGGCGCGGCCACCATCTCGGCCGGGACAGGGCCCTCGTCAGCTAGCGCGACGGAGTAGCCGATGGCATCGATGCCCGACTGGGGGACGCTCCCCCGCATGCTGCGCGACCAGGCCGCCCGCCATCCGGACGCCGTCGCGGTCGTCGAGGGCGCCGCCCGCGTCACGCTGTCGGAGCTCAGGACGGGAGCCGCCGAGGTGGCCCGCGGGCTGATCGCGCTCGGCGTCGAGCCGGGCGACCGGGTGGCGATCTGGGGCTCGAACTCGGCGTCCTGGGTGCGGCACGCGTTCGGCGTCTGGGACGCGGGGGCCGTCCTCGTGCCGTTGTCGTCGCGGTACAAGGGCATCGAGGCGGCCGGGCTGATCGAGCGGACCGGGGTGAAGGTCGTCATCGTCGGCGATCCGCCGCTCGCCGGCCTGCTGCCGCCCATGGACGCCCGGGTGGCCGTACGCGCGACCGGTGACCTGGACGCGGGCGGGGTGACCGTACGGGCGGGCGAGGAACGGGCGCTGGCGGTCGGGCCCGGCGACCTGTGCGAGATCATGTCCACGTCCGGCACCACGGGCACGCCCAAGGGCGTGATGCTCGACCACGCCCAGGTCCTGCGCGGCTACTGGGACTGGGCGGAGATCGTCACGCTGGACGAGCACGACCGCTATCCGGTGATCGCGCCGTTCAACCACGGGTTCGGGCTGAACGCCGGGCTCGTCGCGTGCGTGCTGCGCCGGGCCACGATGTTGCCGATCCCGGTGTTCTCGCCGGACGCCCTGATGTCGCTGATCTCCTCCGAGCGGGTGACGATCCTGGCCGGGCCGCCCACCCTGTTCGCCCGGATCCTGGACGAGCTGGACCGCGCCGACTGGGACGTCTCCTCGCTGCGGGTGGCCATCTGCGGAGCCGCCTCCGTGCCCGCCACGCTGATCACCCGGCTGGCCGAGCGGGTCGGCCTGGAACGGATGATCAACGCGTACGGGCTGATGGAGGGCACGGTCGTGTCCATGACGCGGGCCGGCGACCCCATCGACGTGATCGCGAACACCACCGGCAGGGCCGTCCCCGGCATCGAGGTCAAGATCGTGGACGACGACGGCAAGGAGGTCGCGCCCGGCCTGCGCGGCGAGATCCTGCAACGCGGCTACGGCGTCATGCGCGGCTACTGGGACGAGCCCGGCAGGACGGCCGAGGTGATCGACGCCGACGGCTGGCTGCACACCGGCGACGTCGGCGTGCTGGACGCGGCCGGCAACCTCGCCATCGTGGACAGGAAGAAGGAGCTCTACATCGTCAACGGGTTCAACGTCTCCCCTGCCGAGGTCGAGGCGCTCCTGCTGCGCGAGGGCTCGCTGGCCCAGGCCGCCGTGGTCGGCGTGCCCGACCCGGTCTCCGGCGAGGCCGGCGTGGCGTACGTGGTGCCCCGGCCGGACGCCCGCGTCACCGCCGGCGCGCTGCTGGCCTGGGCGAAGGCCAACATGTCCAACTACAAGGTGCCCAAGCGCGTCGAGGTGGTGGACGCGCTGCCCGTCAACGTCAACGGCAAGGTCGACAAGCTCGCCCTCCGCTCGCGGGCCGTCTCCGGATAGCGGCGTTTCAGGGGCTGCCATGAGGGGCCTCGTGAGCGAGAATCCGGTTGGACGGGTATTCACGGAAGACGGGTTCACCGGCGGGCGACCGGGGATACATCGAGCACACGGGCCGGTTGCACCTCTAGGGACGCGTCCTCCGCGTCGCACCTTCACCGGCATGAGGAGGCAGCGTGGCGTTGCACGTGGCGGTCATCGGGTCGGGCCCGGCCGGGATCTACACGGCCGAGGCGCTGGTCAAGCAGTCGGCCGAGCCTGTGCTGGTCGACGTCCTGGAACGGCTGCCCACGCCGTACGGGCTGGTCAGGTACGGCGTGGCGCCCGACCACACCTCGATCAAGTCGATCGCGAACTACCTGCGCAGGGTACTCGAACTGCCCCAGGTGCGCTTCCTCGGCGGCGTCACGCTGGGCGACCACGTCTCCGTCGCGGACCTGCTCGGCGTCTACGACGCGGTCGTCTACTGCACGGGCGCGATGGTCGACCGGCGGCTCGGCATCCCCGGCGAGGACCTGCCGGGCAGCGTGGCGGCCACCGACTTCGTCAACTGGTACTGCGGCCACCCCGACGTCGATCCAGGGCGCTTCACGCTGGACAGCTCCGAGATCGCGGTGATCGGGGTCGGCAACGTGGCCGTCGACGTCGTCCGTGTGCTGGCCAAGACGGCCGACGAGCTGCGGCACACCGACGTGCCCCACGACGTGCTCGACCGGCTGAGCCAGAGCCAGGTCAAGGCGATCCACATGGTCGGCAGGCGGGGGCCCGAGCACGCCAAGTTCACCCTGAAGGAGCTGCGCGAGCTGGGCGAGCTGGTCAACGCCGACGTCTGCGTGCGCCCCGACGAGGCGGCCGTCCTCGGCGCCGACTTCCCGCGCCAGGTCCAGGGCAACATCAAGGTCCTGCAGTCGTGGGCCGGCCGCGAGCCCGTGGGCCGGCCGCGCCGCCTCGACGTGCGGTTCTGGCTGCGGCCGGTGGAGATCCTGGGCGCCGACCGGGTCGAGGGGCTCCGGCTCGAACGCACCCGCCTGTCGGAGGAGGGCCGCGTCGTCGGCACCGGCGAGTACGAGACGCTGCCCGTCGGCATGGTGCTGCGCTCGGTCGGCTACCAGAGCGTCCCGCTGCCCGGCGTGCCGTTCTCCGAGCGGACCATGACCGTGCCCAACGAGGCGGGCCGGGTGCGCCCGCGCGAGTACGTGGCGGGCTGGCTCAAACGCGGGCCGACCGGCGTCATCGGCACCAACAAGTCCGACGCCGCCGAGACGGTCCGCACGCTGCTGGCCGACCTGGAGGGCGAGTCCCTGGAGGGCGGCGAGCGGATGTCGCGGCCGACGGTCGAGTCGCTGCTGGCCGAGCGGGGCGTGCGGCCGGTGACCTACGACGACTGGCTGGCCATCGAACGGGCCGAGGGCGAGCTGGCCAGATCGCTCGGCCGGGGCGAACGCGTCAAGCTGGTCGGCGTCGACACCATGCTCCGCGCCTGCGCCCACCTGGAATGAGCCCGTACGTGCCCGACGAGCCCGTGCCCGGTTTCGCCGAGGTGTACGCGGTGCAGCAGGCCCGCTACCCGATGGCCGAGCCGGGCCGGCAGCCGGTCCACACCGTCTACGTGCCCGCCGACCGTTTCTCCGCCTCGACCGTCGCCGAGTGGGGAGGGCGGGCGCTCTCGCTGGCCGAGGCGCATCTGGAGGCGTTCGCGCCCGACGTGCGCGACCGGGTGCTCGGCAAGCTGGCCCGCGAGCCGGTCGAGGACCTGCGGATCGACTTCGAGGACGGCTACGGCGTGCGCCCGTACGAGGAGGAGGACGGGCACGCCGATCAGGCCGCGCGGGCCGTGGCCCGTCTGCACGCCGCCGGGACCCTGCCGCGCCGGTGGGGGCTGCGGGTGAAGTCGTTCGCCGACGGCGACCCGGCGAGGTCGGTGCGCACGCTCGGCGGCTTCCTGGCCGGGGTGCTGGAGCATGCGGGCGAGCTGCCGGCGGGGTTCACGGTCACGTTCCCGAAGGTGCTGATGGAGGCGTACCTCGGGCAGTTCGCGGGCGTGCTGGAACGGCTGGAGGCGCGGCTCGGCCTGTCCGGGCTGCGCTTCGAGATGCAGGTGGAGGCTCCGCAGACGCTGCCCTTCCTGCGGGCCGAGCTGCCCGGGACGCTCGGCGGACGGCTGGCCGCGGCGCACTTCGGCGTGTTCGACTACACCGCCGCCATCGGCCTGCCGCCGCACGAGCAGCGGCTCGACCATCCGGCCTGCGACCACGCCAGGCACGTGATGCAGACGGCGTTCGCGGGCACGGGCGTCGAACTGTCCGACGGCTCGCTGGCCGCCGGGCCCGCCTCCGACCGGGCGGACGACGTCCACGCCCTGTGGGGCAGGCACGCCCGGCTGGTCGGCCACTCCCTGGCCCACGGCTTCCACCAGGGCTGGGACATGCATCCGGCGCAGCTCGTCAGCAGGTTCGCCACCGTCTACGCCTTCCACCTGGCCCACTACGACTCCTATCGGGAGCGCGTCCGGGCCTGGGAGGAGCGGCGGGCGGCCGGGGGCGGCGTCATGGACGAGCCGGCCACCGTCAGGACGCTGGCCGCCGCCCTCCGCCGCGCCGACGCGGCCCTGTTCCCCTGAGCCGGGCGGCCCGGGGATCCCTGGGGCCCTGAGGGGCTCAGTCGCGCTCGACCAGGGAGCGCCACTGCCGGACCAGCCGCCACTCGACCGGGTCCGTCCAGCTCGCCCGTACGGCCGAGCCCACGTGGAAGGCGCGGATGCCGTAGTCCAGCAGGTCGGGCACGTGAGCGGGCTTGAGCCCGCCGCCGGCCAGGATGATCGACCCGTCGCCGGCCTCGGCCCTGGACCTGAGCGTGGACAGCCCCGCGCCGACCCCCTGAGGGGAGCCGGAGGTGAGCACGGTGGCCAGGTTGGGCAGCAGCCGCACGGCCCGCCAGGACGCCTGCACGTCGGCGGCGTGGTCGACCGCGCGGTGGAAGGTCCACGGGAGCGGCGAGACGGCGTGGATGAGCGCCTCGGTGGCCGCCAGATCGACCACGCCAGCGCCGTCAAGGAAACCGAACACGAACCCGGCCGCGCCGGCCTGCGCGAGCTCCTTGGCGTCGCGGCGCAGCCGGTCCAGGACGTCGGGATCGGCGGTGAAGTTGGCCGCGCAGCGGAGCATCACCATCTGGGGCAGGGGGCACTCCGCGGCGATCGCGGCGACCGTCTCCGGTGCGGGGGTGAGCCCGTCGGCAGCCATGTCGGCGACGACCTCCAGGCGGTCGGCGCCGCCCTGCTCGGCGGCCACGGCGTCGCGCACATTGAGCGCGATCACCTCAAGGAGGGATCCGGTCATGGCAAAGAGGTTATATGGCGCTCTGTCCACTTGCGCCGGAAACGCGCGTGCTCATTGGGGCCGCTGCGGTACGATCTTGGCCCCACTCGACTGGCTGGAGGCTTGGTGCCCGAGGTGCTGGCGCTGTCGTCCGAGGATCCGGGGGCGGTCGGGCCGTACACGCTGGAGGGGCGGCTCGGGGCCGGCGGCCAGGGCGTCGTCTACGTGGGCCGGGACGGCGGCGGCGGGCGCGTGGCGGTCAAGCTGCTGCACGCGCACCTGATGGCCGACGAGCAGGCCCGGCGGCGCTTCCTGCGGGAGGTGGAGACCGCCAGGCGGGTGGCGCCCTTCTGCACGGCGCAGGTGCTCGACTCGGGGTTCCTGGGCGGGCGGCCGTACATCGTGAGCGAGTTCGTCGACGGGCCCTCGCTGCAGAGCGCCGTACGCGACAACGGGCCGCGCGGGGCGGCCGCCCTCCAGCGGCTGGCGGTCAACACCGCCACCGCGCTGGCGGGCGTCCACCAGGCCGGGGTGGTCCACCGCGACTTCAAGCCGGCCAACGTGCTGCTCGGGCCGGACGGGCCGGTCGTCATCGACTTCGGCATCGCCAGGGCGCTCGATCTCAGCCAGTCGGCGGTCAGCAGCCAGCCGATCGGCAGCCCGGCGTACATGGCGCCCGAGCAGATCGCCGGGGACGCGGTCGGGCCGGCGGCCGACCTGTTCGCGTGGGGCGCGACCATGGTCTACGCGGCCACCGGGCAGCGGGCCTTCCCTGGCGACTCGATCCCGCGCGTCCTGCACACGATCCTCCAGGGGGAGCCGGAGCTCGGGCGGCTGGACGGGGTGCTGCGGGAACTGGTGGGCGCGTGCCTGGCCAAGGACCCGTCGCTGCGTCCCACCGCCGCCCAGCTCGTCGAACGCCTACGCGCCGTCCCCGCCTCGCCCCCGATCACTTCCGGAACCCCTCACGGGCCTGCCGCTCCCGGCCCCTTCACGTCTCCCGCCGCTCCGGCGGGGGGTGCGGGCAGGCGGCCGCTGATCGTCGGTGCGGTGAGCGTGGTCATGCTCGTCGCCGCCGCCACCGGCTACCTCGCCTGGGCCCCAGGCGAACGTACGGCGGGCGCGGCGGCCCCCACGGTGTCCTCACCCGCGTCCGCGCCGGTCTCCTCACCGGCCGTCACCACGCCGGAGGCGCCGACGCCCACCCCCGAGGGCTCGGCGCAGTCGTCGTCGGCCAAGGCCACCTCCAAGGCGGCCGCGACCAGGATCGCCGACCCCACGCGCACGCCCGCCGCCACCCACAAGCCCCGCACCAGCCCGGCCGACCCCGCACCGGACGCCCCCACCGCCACCAGGGAACCGGCCCGCAAGCCGACGAGCCGCCCCGCCAAGAGCACGCCGCCGCCCGACGACGACCCGCCGCCGCCGTCCCAGGGCACGATCACCTTCACCGACGTCCAGGAGTACTGCAAGGCGCAGGGCCAGAACATGGGCGGCGGGACCTGGGACAACCTGTGGTGCTTCGGCGGCGCGCGCATCACCGCGACGACCGTGTGCCAGTGGAAGTTCCAGGGCCGCGACGCCGTGGCCGAGCAGCCTTCGAACAACATGGCCAACGAGGTGACCTGCCGCCTGACATGAGGCGGCGCGCGACCACCGGCCGGACCCGGCCCTCTTCCGGACCGGATCCGGCCAGAGGGGTTCGCTAGGCGCTGATCAGCTCCGCGACCGTCAGGTCACGGAAGGCCGTCGTGGACAGGTCGCGCGACGGCCGCTGGAACAGGGCCCCGGACGAGCGGTGCGGCAGGTCCACCGTACGGACGTGCCGGAAACCGCGCATGCGGTAGTACTCCTGCAGCCGCGGGTTGGCCTTGGCGCAGTCGAGCCGGAGCCAGGGCAGCCCGGCGGAACGGGCCGAGGAGCAGGCCCAGTCGAGGAGCGCGTCGCCGAGCCCGCTGCCGGACCACGGCCTGGCCACGGCCAGCTTGTGGACGTAGAGCGCGGCCCCCGGGTCGTCGGACGGGGTCCAGAACTCCGGGTCGGCGTTGCCGTCGAGGGCGATGGTCGCCACGGGCGGGGCCTGGACGTCGGGGTCGAGATAGCGCAGCTCGTCGTCGAGCAGGTACAGGACCCGCTCCTCGATGAGCGGCTCGATCCGCTCGGGGCCGAATCCCTGCCGCGGCCACTGCCGCACTCCCTGCGTGTGCAGCCACTCGGCGGTGTCCGCGAGAAGCCTGAGTACGCCGGGAAGGTCCGCGGGCTCCGCACGCCGGAGTGCGAGCGGGTGAAGGAGGGTGTTTGTGTGCATAATACAGCCCTTCGATGCGTTGGGTGCCCATGCCGACACACAGCGTGATGACGCAATGTCGCGCAGGGGCGATATGGGTCCTCAACCCGATATATATGGATAAATGGCGATTTAGGGGAGTATGCACGACTCCCCTAGGCCAGCGAGGCGGCTTTCTCGCTGCGCCCGGCCGGCGGGATCACCCCTTCAACCGAGCCCGTCAGCGGCGACGATCGAGCTCGTATCTGATCAGATGTTTGTCGGCGGGCAGCACCGACACAGCGACACGCACTGGCATGTCGGCCCCGTCGTATCCGACTCGGACGTAGACCATGACTGGCGTGCCGAGTTCGAGTTGGAGGCGCTCGGCCTCCTCCTGGTTGGGCATGCGGGCCCAGATGTCGTCGACGACGCGAATCTGCGCGTGGCCGAGTTCTTCCAGGACCCTGTTCGCCCCGCGCGCGATGTCTCCGGGCCTGGCGATCTCGGAGTCGGCGACCAGATCACGGGGGAAGTAGGAGTCGTTGGTGTTGTACGGCTGGCCGTCGACGAACCGCAGGCGGCGACGCACGACCGCCAGCTCTCCGTCGGCCAGCTCGAGCCTGCTGGCGATCTCCTCGACGGGAGAAACCGTCAGCACTTCAATGTACTGGCTCGGCGCCCGGCCTTCCTGCGCAACGGCGTAGGCGAAGGCCTCCTTCAGTTCTCCGGTGGGCTGCGGCTCCAGCTCGCGCTGCGGGTAGATGAGCAGCGGCCTGCGGTCGCGGACCACCGTGCCGCGCCTCGGCGTGCGCGTGACCAGCCCCTCGTTGACGAGCTCCCCGAGAGCCAGCCTGACGGTGTTCCTGCTCACCCCGTGGTCTTCCATGAGCTGTGCCTCGGTCGGCAGCTGCGCCCCGGGGCCGAGGACACCCGAGTAGATGGCTCGACGCAATTCCGCCGCCACCTGCTGATACAGCACCGACCTTGCCACTTTCACCCCTTTTGTTCCAACAATTTAGACGATCTGGTTCTAGCAGGCCACAACCCCTTGACCGAAGCCCCTCGACCGGCCCATCATCCATTCGTTGGTACAAATCCATCTAAAGGCCGGTGAGGGGGGTGGAGGCCAAGTGTTGCCGGTTCACTCGGACACGCCGTTCCTGCCCTGGCAGGACCCCCGCGAAGCAACTCGTTTACTGCGTTACGCGTTGCGGCGCGACGGGTTCTCCCACAAGCACCAGAGCAAGGGAAAGGCAATGTCCGTGCTCTCGGTGTCGACCGAACTGACCGTGTGGTGCATAGACGGATCCTTTGTCTGGAACGAGGAGGGTGGCGCCCCCGTCACGCACCCCATCGATGACCCTGTCGGTGCGGCTCGACGCAGCACCGTTCGTCACCGGCGGCACGTGCCTTCGCACACCCCCACCGACTCCGTGAGCGAACTCGCGGCCTAGGACTCCATCCCTCGCCGGAGTCCTGGCGTCGCCGTTCACGGGGCAGGAAGCGCGTCCTGGCGGGTCCCCCACGCCCGCCAGGACGCGCCTTCCTCCGAGAGGGACCTTCTTGCGCCGCCGTACCGCCCCCCGTGCCCGGAGGGCTGCGCGCCATCCGAGCCAGGCCCGGGCCGGCGGCAGGAGTCAGCGGTCGTGACCTCGGTGTCACGTCTGTCGCCGAGTCGCTACCGCACACGTACGCCGCCACGTCCGGGTCGCCTCCATGGTTGACGCCTCAGCTTCATCATCAACCCTCAGGGGCCAACCTGTAGGCACCTTCGCAATGGTGGGACTGGTGGGAATTTCCGGTACGAATCGAATGTCCGGATCTGGACCGATCAGCGGGAGGATGTGCGCTCGGGCGAATGGGCATCCGCGTCCCCGGTCAGGGGCTCCCAGTCGAGCAGGGTCAGCCGATCGTCGATGCGCGTGCGCACCCCTCGTACGCGCTGGCCGGGCAGCGGCTCGGGGGCGGCGCCGCGCCAGTTCCCGTGCACCAGGCAGCCGGGCACGGCGTCCAGCCGGACCATCACCACGACGTACGGCTCCCCCGCCCCCGGTATGAAAGGCCGGCGGTTGACGATCCAGCTCTCGACCACGCCCTCGGCCGGCACCGGGAGCCACCGCCACGCCTCGCCCCGGCAGGACGGGCAGAAGGCCCGCGCCGGGAAGCGCGCGGTGCCGCAGCCGTCGCAGCGCTGCACCGCGAACCCCTCCCGCGCCAGGCGCTCCCACCACTCGGCGGAGTCCCGGTCAGGCTCGGGACGGGGACCGTGGGTCATCGGTCAGGACCTCCTGAGGATCAGGGCGGAGGTGGCGGGCAGGATGTAGCCGGGCTGGGCCGTCGAGAGCGCCACCTCGGCGCCGGGCACCTGCCGGTCGCCGGCCTCGCCCCGGAGCTGGGCGACCGCCTCGGCGACGTGGTTGACGCCGTGCACATACCCCTCCGACAGGAAACCGCCGTGGGTGTTCACGGGCAGCTCGCCGTCCGGGGCCGTGGCGCCCGACTCCACGTACGGGCCGCCCTCGCCCTTGGCGCAGAAGCCGTAGTCCTCCAGCTGCACGATCACCGAGTACGTGAAGCAGTCGTAGATCTCGGCCACGTCCACGTCGCCGGGGCCGAGGCCGGCCTGCGCGTACAGGCGCGGGGCCAGGGCGGCGGCCGCGGTGACCGTGGGGTCGGCCGGGCCCGTGCCCGACAGGTGGGACGTGCCGCCGCCCCAGGCCGCCGCCGAGATCAGGACGGGGTGGCGGCGCAGGTCGCGGGCGCGTTCGGCGGTGGTGACGACGAGGGCGCAGGCGCCGTCGGTCTCCAGGCAGCAGTCCAGGAGGCGGAACGGCTCGGCGATCCACCTGCTGGCCAGGTAGTCCTCCAGCGTGATGGGGGTACGCATGAGGGCCCGCGGGTTCTTGACCGCGTTGGCGCGCTGGGTGACCGCGAGGCGACCGAAGTGCTCGGGCCTGGTGCCGTACCGGAGCATGTGGGCGCGGGCGTACATGGCGTACTGCTGCGGCGGGGCGAAGTAGCCGTACGGGGCCTGGTACTGGACTTCGGGGCTGACCGGCACGCCACGCCCGGTGCCGCCCATGCGGAACTCGGAACGGGCGTTGATCGCGCGGTAGCAGACGACGGTCTCGGCCATCCCGGTGGCCACGGCCAGGGCGGCCTGGCCGATGACGGCGTGCGAGACGCTGCCGCCGCCGAACTGGTCGAGGTGCCAGGCGAGGTCGGGCAGGCCGAGGGCGGGGGCCACCAGGGAGGGCGGGGCCGAGTCGCCGACGCGGTGGGTGGCCAGGCCGTCCACGGCGTCCGGGGGCAGGCCGGCGTCGTCGAGGGCGGCCAGGACGGCGCGGCAGGCCAGGGTGAGGGTGCTGACGCCCGAGTTCTTGGTGAAGGGGGTGTAGCCGACCCCCGCGATGGCGGTCACATCCCGGAAATCAAGCAAGCGCTTGGGCACATAGATCACGCTATGCCCACCTTTTTCCCCATGTCAACCGCAGGCGACCCGGCAGCGGAGGAACGAGCGGCGGCCGGGGCCGGACCACGCTCCGGACGGATTGACAGGGTTTCCGGGACGGACCTAGTGTCCAAGCAAGCGCTTGGTATGTATGATGGGCGCAGTCGGTGACGAGGAGGCGGACCCCATGAGCACACACGCTGCCCGGCTCATAGCGCCGGACGGCTGTCGCGGCCTTCCGGCGCCCCACCAGCGCAGCAGGACTCGCAACGGAGCCGCCATGCCGCCCGGCCCAACACAGCACAACGGGAACGGCCAGGTCGACAGCCGCCGGTTCCGTCAGGTCCTCGGCAGGTTCGCGACCGGCGTGGTGGCGATCACCGCCCTCGACCCGGCGAACGACCAGCCGTGCGGCCTGGCGGCCAACTCCTTCACGTCCGTCTCGCTCGACCCGCCGCTGGTGGCCTTCTGCGTGGCCCACACCAGCACGAGCTGGCCCCGGGTACGCGGCGCGAAGGTCGTCACCGTGAACGTGCTGGCCGAGCACCAGCAGCCGGTCTGCGCGCAGATGGCGGCCAAGGGCGGCGACAAGTTCGCCGGTCTGGCCTGGACCGGCTCCCCCGGCGGCAACCCGGTGCTGGAAGGCGCGCTGGCCTGGCTCGACTGCGTGATCGAGGCCGAGCACCCGGCCGGCGACC
The DNA here is from genome assembly GCF_040631115.1 of Nonomuraea sp. NPDC005692. Classification (NCBI taxonomy): domain Bacteria; kingdom Bacillati; phylum Actinomycetota; class Actinomycetes; order Streptosporangiales; family Streptosporangiaceae; genus Nonomuraea; species Nonomuraea sp. NPDC005692. The sequence goes on from NZ_JBEXYU010000034.1 coordinate 12,123, forward strand.
ACATGATCGTGGTGGCCCGGGTGCTGCAGCTCGACACGCACGCCGACGGCGGCCCCCTGGTCTTCTTCCAGGGCGGCTACGGGGGCTTTGTTGAGCCTGCGTGAGCAGGCCCGCGCCTGGCTGGAGGAGAGCCTGTCCGGCGAGTTCGCGCACGTCCGCGGTCTCGGCGGCCCCGGCAGGGAGCACGAGGGGCACGACCTGCGCCTGGCCTGGGAACGCCGGCTCGGCCAGGCGGGCTGGACCTGCCTGAGCTGGCCCGAGCGGTACGGCGGCCGGGCCGCCTCCCTCGACGACCAGGTCGCCTTCTACGAGGAGTACGCCAGGGCCGGCGCCCCGGCCCGGGTCGGCCTGATCGGCGAGGGGTTGATCGGCCCGACCATCCTGGAGTTCGGCACCGAGGAGCAGAAAGACCGCTTCCTCCCACCGATCCAGCGCGGCGAGGAGCTGTGGTGCCAGGGCTACTCCGAGCCCGAGGCCGGGTCCGACCTGGCGAACGTCCAGACCAGGGCGCGGCTCGAAGGCGACGAGTGGGTGATCACCGGGCAGAAGGTGTGGACGTCGCTGGCCCACGTCGCCGACTGGTGCTTCGTCCTGTGCCGGACCGAGGAGGGCTCGCAGCGGCATCGCGGGCTGTCGTACCTGCTGGTGCCGATGGGCGGGCCGGGCGTCACCGTACGTCCGATCAGGCAGCTCACCGGCACCTCCGAGTTCAACGAGGTGTTCTTCGACGGCGCGCGCACGGCGGCGGGGAACCTGCTCGGGGCGCAGGGCGACGGCTGGCGGGTGGCCATGGCCACGCTGGGCCACGAGCGCGGCGCGTCCACGCTGGGGCAGCAGATCGGGTTCCGGCGGGAGCTGGCCGAGGTGATCGCGACCGCCCGGCGGACCGGGGCGGCGCAGGACCCGGTGCTGCGCGACCGGCTCGTCCGGTCGTGGCTGGAGCTGGAGATCATGCGGCTGAACGCCCTGCGGATGCTGGGCCCGGACCCGGGTCCGGAGGTGTCGATCGCCAAGCTCTACTGGTCGGAGTGGCATCGCCGGCTGGGCGAGCTGGCGCAGGAGGTCCAGGGGAAGGCCGGGCTCGTGGCGGCGGACGGTCTGAACGACCTGCAGCGCTTGTATTTGTTCAGCCGGGCGGACACGATCTATGCCGGGTCGAGTGAGATCCAGCGGAACATCATCGCCGAGCGCACTCTCGGACTCCCCCGCTGATTGGAGCACGGATGGCACCGCCCTATCCGAAGTCGCACGGTCTGCTCGACGGCAAGGTCACGCTGGTGACCGCCGCCGCGGGCGCGGGCATCGGCTACGCCACCGCCAGGCGCTGCGCGGAGGAGGGGGCGACGATCGTCCTGTCCGACCGGCACGAGCGCCGCCTGGCCGCCGCCGCCGAGGCACTGACCGAGCTGACCGGCGTCAAGCCCCTGGCGGTCCCGTGCGACGTGACGTCGGAGCCGCAGGTGCTGGCGCTGTTCGACGCGGTGGTGGAGGCGCACGGCCGGCTCGACGTGGTGATCAACAACGCCGGCCTCGGCGGTACGGCCCCGCTGGCCGAGATGACCGACGAGCAGTGGCACACGGTCCTCGACGTCACCCTCAACGGCACCATGCGGTGCACCAGGGCGGCGGTCCGGCACATGATCGGCCAGGGCTCCGGCGTGATCGTGAACAACGCCTCGGTGGTCGGCTGGCGGGCGCAGCGCGGGCAGGCGCACTACGCGGCGGCCAAGGCCGGGGTGATGGCGTTGACGAGGTGCGTCGCGCTTGAGGTCGCCGAGCACGGCGTCCGAGTGAACGCGGTGGCGCCGTCACTGGCCGTGCATCCCTTCCTGGCGAAGGTGACGAGCGAGGAGCTGCTGGCGGAGCTGGCCGCCAAGGAGGCGTTCGGGCGGTCGGCCGAGCCGTGGGAGGTGGCCAACGTGATCGTCTTCCTGGCCAGCGACTACTCCTCGTACATGACGGGCGAGACCGTCTCGGTGTCCTCGCAACATCCCTGACCTGGCCCTGTCAGGGAGAATTCGGGGTAGGCGGCGAGGATCCGGCGGGCTACCGTCCGTGTCATGGGCACACGCTCCTCCTTCCTGCTCGACGTCCTGATCAGCGAGTTCGGCGAGTCGATCAAACGGGACCCGGCCGCCTTCCGGCGCAAGTTCCGCAAGATGGCGGCCTCCCCGTTCGCCTTCTACCGGGGCAGTGCCGGCCTGTTCTACGCCGACCTGACCGGCGACTTCGCCGACGGCTCCTACCTCGACGAGCCCACGGGCCGGGTCTGGATCCACGGCGACCTGCACGCCGAGAACTTCGGCACGTACATGAACGCCTCCGGGGTGCTGGTCTTCAACGTCAACGACTTCGACGAGGCCTACGTCGGCCCCTACGTCTGGGACCTCAAGCGCTTCGCCGCCAGCGTGGCGCTGATCGGCTACGCCAAGGCGCTGTCGGACGAGACGATCAGCGCGCTGGTGACCGAGTTCGCGCGGGCGTACCTGGCCGAGCTGCACGGCATCGCGACCGGCGGCGACGACGCCATCGGCTCGCTCACCCTGGAGACCACCGGCGGCGTGCTGCACCGGGTGCTGCAGACGGCGCGGCTCAGCACGCGGGTGGCGATGCTCGACGTGGAGACCGTCATCGACGACTACGACCGGCGCTTCGCCCTCATGGACGGCCGGGAGGAGGTCGACGCCGCGGCCCGGGAGAGGGTGCTGGCGGCGTTCGAGGGCTACCTCGGCACGCTGCCCACGCCGTCCAACCCGGTCGAGCACGTCGTCAAGGACGTGGCGCTGCGCAAGGGCGTGGGGATCGGGTCGGCGGGGCTGCCGTCGTACAACCTGCTGCTTGAGGGGCGTTCGCAGGCGCTGGAGAACGACGTCATCCTCTACATGAAGCAGGCCCAGGTGCCGGCCGTGGCCCGGTACGTCGACAACGAGAAGGCGGCCTCCTACTTCCTGCACCAGGGCCACCGCACGGCCGAGTCGCAGCGGGCGCTACAGGCATATGCCGACCCCTGGCTCGGGTACGCCTCACTCGACGGGGTGGGCCAGCTCGTGGCCGAGGTGTCGCCGTACTCGGCCGACCTCGACTGGGACGACGTCAACGAGCCGGACGAGCTGCGTTCCATCATGCGCGACCTGGGACGGGCGGTGGCGCGCATGCACTCGGTGGCCGACGACGAGTCCAGTCACGACCTGGTGGACTTCTCGACGGAGGAGGCGATCGTGGCGGTCATCAACGGCGATCAATCCGGATTCATCGGCATGTTGGTGGATTTCGCCCACCGATATGGGGCACAGGCTCGTGAAGACCATCAACGGTTCGTCGACCTGTTCAGGAACGGTCGCCTGCCCGGAGTGTGAGCCCGCGCGGCGGCCGCGGAGGAGCATCGTGCGTCATCTCATTGGGCTGCTGCTGGGGACCGAGGAGGACTGGCCGGCGGCGTTCGAGACCGTGTTACGCCGGTTGGGGCCGATCAAGGGGGTGGGCGAGTTCGACGTCGAGCGCATCACGATCGAGCCGTTCGACCTGCGTGCCAAGCCACGTCACGAGCTGGTGATCGACCGGCTGGCGTACTGGTACTACCACCCCCGCGAGTGGCTGAAGAAGATCGCCATGATGGACGACGTCTATCTGCTGAACAGCCCGTTCACGTTCCAGTCGATGGAGAAGCACGCGGCCTACTGCGCGATGATGCGGCTGGGGCTCAAGGTGCCGGAGACTGTGCTGGTGCCGTACAAGAACCCGGTGGACAACTCCCGCTACGCCTACACCGCCGAGCGTTACAACCAGTCCTTCGACCTCGACGCGGTCGCCGAGCGCATCGGCTATCCGCTGTTCATGAAGCCGTACGACGGCGGCGCCTGGCGGGGCGTCTCCCGCGTCCGCGACCGCGACGAGCTGCACCGCGCCTACGACGAGAGCGGCGAGATGCTCATGCACCTCCAGCAGTCCGTCGAGGGGTACGACGCCTTCGCCAGGTCGTTGTCGATCGGCGCGGAGACCATGGTCATGCGCTTCCGCCCCGACGAGCCGATGCACGCCCGGTACGCCGTGGACCACGAGTTCCTCTCGCCGTCCGTGGGCGAGGAGGTCGTCACCGTCGGGCGGCTGGTGAACGCGTTCTTCCGCTGGGAGTTCAACTCCTGCGAGACGCTGGTCAAGGGCTCCGACGTGCACCCGATCGACTACGCCAACGCCTGCCCCGACGTGGCCCTGACCAGCCTGCACTACTACTTCCCGTGGGCGATCAAGGCGCTGGTGAAGTGGAGCGTGTTCTGCGTGGCCACCCGCCGCCGGCCGCGCATCGACCTGGAGACGCACGACTACTTCGAGGTCACCGGCGACTACGGGGAACGGCTGGCCCGGTACCGCGAGCTGGCCGACCGGTACTTCGAGGTGGACCGGTACGAGGAGTTCTGCCGGACCCATCTGGGGCACATCGACGAGATCGTGCTGGAGTGGGTGGCCGGCCCGGAGTTCGACCGGCTGCTGGTCGACACGGTGGCGGCCACGTACCCGGCGGCCGAGCGCGAGCGGTTCACCGAGCACTTCCGGGGGCTGTTGCGACTCTGGGTGAAGGACGAGGGCAGCTAGTAACCGACCAGTCGGTATGGCATGCTTCCGGAACATGAGTCTGTTCTCGGTGGAAGGCAAGACGGTCGTCGTCACCGGCGGTTCGCACGGCATCGGCCGCATGATCGCCGCCGGGTTCGTCGCGGCCGGCGCGACCGTCGTCATATCGGCACGCAAGGCGGCGGAGGTCGACAAGACCGCCGCCGAGCTGGGCTGCACGGCCGTCCAGGCCGATCTGTCCACGCCCGAGGGGGTGGACATGCTGGTCACGGCGGTGGGCGGCCCGCTGCACGTGCTGGTCAACAACGCCGGCGCCACCTGGGGCGCGCCTCTGGAGGAGTATCCGGAGCACGCCTTCGACAAGCTCTGGGACATCAACGTCAAGGGCGTCTTCTACCTGACCCAGAAGTTCCTGCCGAACCTGCGCGAGGCGGCCGGCCCGGACGACCCGGCCCGGGTGATCAACGTGGGCTCGATCGACGGCATCCGGGTGCCCGCCCTGGAGAGCTACGCCTACTCCTCCACCAAGGCGGCCGTGCACATGCTGACCCGCCACCTGGCCAGACAGCTGGCCAAGGAGCACATCACGGTCAACGCCATCGCCCCCGGGCCGTTCGACTCCAAGATGATGGCCTTCGCCCTGGACGACCCCTCCACCCGCGCCGCCATCGCCTCGACCGTGCCCCTGGGACGGATCGGCCGGCCCGACGACATGGCGGGCGCGGCCGTCTTCCTGTCCTCGCGGGCGGGTTCGTACCTGACGGGCACGGTCATCCCGGTGGACGGCGGGATCTCCTGCTGATCAGACCAGCTCCCCCAGAGCCCTGGCGAAGTTCGCCGCGGCGTCCGGCGCGTACCGCAGGAACAGGTACGGCTCGGTCAGCTCCAGCTCGATGACCACCGGCGTGCCGTCGGACAGCCGGACCAGGTCGATCCTGGCGTAGAGAAGGGCGTGGGGAATGGCTGCTAGCACCTTCTCGGCCAGGTCGACCTGGTCCGGGGCCGGGGTGCGGAGCTCGGCCCGCGCGTTGTAGTCGAGGGTCGCCTCCGCCGCCAGCATCGGATGGCGGCGGACGGCGTGGCTGAGGCGGCCGTTGAAGTACAGCAGGGAGGTCTCGCCCTCCGACTCCACCATGTCGAGGTAGGGCTGGACCATCGGCTGCCGCCCCGCGGCCTCGAGCGCGGCGGCCAGCTCCGCGGCCTTGTCGCGGTCGGTGGTCCTGGTCGTGTCGCGGGCTCCGGCGGAGATCGCGGGCTTGACGACGTACTCGGGCCAGTCGGGCAGGTCGTGGGCGGACCAATGGGTGGGCACGGTCGGCACGCCCAGGTCTCTCAGGTAGGTCTTGTCGGTGTTGCCCTCAAGGACGACGACCGGGTTGAGCAGCTTGGTGACGGACTCGACGCGGCGGGCCCAGGCCAGGAACTCTTCGCGCCGGTCGATGTAGTCCCAGGCCGATCGCACCACGACGGCGTCGTAGGCGCTCCAGTCGGCCGCGGGGTCGTCCCAGCGTTCGGCGCGGCCTTCGATGCCGTTGGCCTGCCAGTGGGAGAGGGCGAGGTCGCGCTCGTCGTCGAGGCCGGTTGGGTCATCAAAGGTGACATATGCACAGTTCGTCATCCAGGGATGGTAGTGGGAGCGGGCCGGGCCGCCTCGACCCGGCCCGCACGGGGACGCCCTCTCCGCGCCGGAGGGCGCCCCCGGGTCCGGCTAGGAGTCGACGCTGGTGCCGGCGTGGCTGTCGTCGGTGGCGGTCGTGGCGTTGCCGTTGACGTTGTTGACGCTGGTGGCGTCGGTGCCGCTCACGTTGACGTTCACGACGTTGCCGAAGTTGTTGCCCGACTGGGAGGTGTCATGGTTGGAGCTGGAGTTGCCCGCGGTGACGTCGGCGTGGGCCGGGGCGGACAGGAGCGTCAGGGCGGCGGCCGCGGCGACGGCGCCGGTGGTCACGCAGAGCTTCTTCATCATGTCGATGTCCCTTCCTCAGAGCTGTACGGAGGTCAGTAGAAGATGTAGGTCACCGCGATGCCGCCGTCGGTGGCGGTGGTCGCGACGCCGTTGATGTTGTTGACGTTGGTCGAGTCCCAGCCACCGCGGTTGGCCGCGGAGACGTCGCCGAAGTTGTTGCCCGACTGCGACGAGTCGCTGTTGCTGCTCCAGTTGTCGGACCAGGTGTCAGCGTGGGCGGGAACGGCCGCCATGGCGACGCCGGCCGCGGCCAGCACGGCACCTGCGGCGCACAGCCTTTTGATCACTTCTGCTCCTTCACCGGTGAGGACCCCTGCGAGGACGGCGGGCGCCAGGGCCCTGGGCAACCGCCGCCCCCTTTTTGACCTTCTGTGACCCATTGGGATCAAGGTCAATGCGACTATATAACTCTGCGTTGCCGTTCGGTAGCTCAGAGTGATCAGAACATTGTTCGCCGCCTACCCTGACATGAGATGGCAGCGACCCCGCCCTAACGTCCGGGCATGATCTATGAACTACGGCGGTACACCCTTCACCCCGGACGGCGCGACACGCTGATCACGCTGTTCGAGCGCGAGTTCGTCGAGCCGCAGGAGGCGCAGGGCATGCGCGTGGCGGGCACCTTCCGCGATCCCGACGCGCCCGACACCTTCACCTGGCTGCGCGCCTTCCCCGACATGGAGGCGCGCCGGGCGGCGCTGGAGGGCTTCTACGACGGCCCCGTCTGGCGGGCGCACCGCGACGCCGCCAACGCCACGATGATCGACTCCGACGACGTGCTCCTGCTCCGCCCGTCCGGCCCGGAGCTGCCCTCCTGGGAACGGCCGCCCGCGGGCGCCGCCGAGCCGCCGGACGCCCTGTACGTCGCGACGATCTGCCACGTCGGGGCGGACTTCGCCGAGTTCTTCGCCCGGCGGGTCGCGCCCGCGCTGGCCGAGGCCGGGACGCCGCCGGTCGGCTGCCTGGAGAGCGAGCACGCCCAGAACACCTTCCCCCGCCTGCCCGTCCGGACCGGGGAGAACGTGTTCGTGTGGTTCACCCGGTTCGCCCGGCCCGAGGACGAGCGCCGGGCGGACCTGCCCATGCTGGACGCCCGCCTGACCGCCCCGCCGGTGCGGCTGCGCCTGCGTCCCACCGCCCGGTCGTCGATGCGCTGACGACTTCTTCCAACCCTCGGGCCCTCGGTGGAGTTGATTTCCTACATGGACCGCTACGAGGGGTTCCACGAGTTCGTACGCGCCCGTCAGCAGTCGCTGATGCGGACCGCGTACCTGCTCACCGGAGACCCCCATCTCGCCGAGGACCTGTTGCAGACGGTCCTCACCCGTGTCGCCTCGCACTGGGGCAAGCTCGCCAAGGACGGCAACCCCGAGGCGTACGCGCGCCGGGCCCTGGTGAACCAGACCATCTCCTGGCGCCGGCGCAGACGGCCCGAGCTGCCCGCCGCCGAGCTGCCGGAGACCGGCGGGCACGCGCACGACGAGGCGACCGTGCGCCGCCTGACCCTACTCGACGCGCTGGGCCGGCTCACCCCGAAACAGCGCGCGGTGATCGTGCTGCGCTTCTACGAGGACCGCACCGAGCACGAGACCGCCCGGCTCATGGGCGTCTCACTCGGCACGGTCAAGAGCCAGACGCACTACGCGCTGTCCAGGCTGCGTGCCCTCACCCCCACGGAGGTGTACCGATGAAGACGCTGCGCGAGGACCTGCGGGCGCTGGCCGAGCAGGCACCGGTCGTCGACCTGGCCGCGCGGGCCGTCCTGCGCGCCCGGCGCAGGCGCGCGGCCCGCCTGGCCGTGAGCGTCGCGGCGGCGGTCTGCGTGATCGGGGGCGGCGGCGCGGTGCTCCTGCGGGAGGCACGCCCGGCGCCGCCGATCGTGCTCACCCCGCCGACGGCCACCGCCCTCGAACTGCCCGCCGAGGGCGTCGCGCCGGTCGAGCAGTTCTACCGGCCGATGTGCCGCGACGACGCCTCGGCCTGCCCGTGGCGGCTGGTGACCCGGGACGGCGCCACGTACGAGCTGGCCGACGGGCCGCAGAACGGGCCGGTCGAGGCGACGGCCGACGGGCGCAGGATCGCCTACTACAGCCCCGGCAGGCACGCGATCGTCGTCCGGGACCTGGCCGGGGGCCAGGTGTGGACGTCGCCGCTGAAGCAGGATGCGGAGGACTTCGCCGCCGAGTACGCGCTGCGGCTCTCGCCCGGCGGCCTGCGCTTCGTGGTGGCGGGGGCGGGCGTGCCCCGGCTCGTGGACGTGGAGCGCGGCACGGCGACCCCCCTGCCGAAGGGCTCGTGGCCGGTGAGCGTGGCGGACGGGACGGGCCCGGTCGTGCTGGCCAGTGCCAAGGAGGACACCACGTCGTTGCGGGTGCTCGGCCGCGACCCGGTGACGGTTCCGGAGCACACCTACGACTTCAGCGCCCTGGCCCCGGACGGGCGCACGATCGCACGCGTCGGCACGACCCTCGACCGGAACCGGGAGCCCATGGTGCAGCGCGACGGCACGATCGTCGTCTTCGACGTCACGGGAGGAAAGGAGCGCCGGGTCAGGCCGTCGGGACTCGCCGAGGGGCTGCGGCCGGCCAAGCTGGGCGGCTGGACGTCCCCCCAGGAGGTGACGATGCTGGCCTATCCGGACGACGACCCCCGCGCCGTCGCCAGGGTCTACGCGGTGGACGTGACCTCGGGGCGTGCCACCGAGCTGTTCGCGCTGCGGGGGGACGGCCAGTCGTCCGTGCCCGGGCTGGTCCGCTAGCCGGCGGGGATCAGGGGGCCGCGCCGTAGACGGGCTCGGGGGCGGGCGCGGCCTCCAGGAGCGTGGCGACGGCCTCGCCCACCTCCTCCGGCGACCAGCGGGCCCCCCGGTCCACGGCGGGGCCGTGGCGCCAGCCGGTGGCCAGCGCGATCGTGCCGCCCTCCACCTCGAAGACCCGGCCCGTCACGTGCGCGGCGGCCGCCGAGCCGAGCCAGACCACGAGCGGGGCGACGTTCGCCGGGTCCATGGGATCGAACCCGGCCCGCGGCCTGGCCATGGTCGCCGCGAACACCTCCTCGGTCATCCGGGTGCGGGCGGCCGGCGCGATGGCGTTGACGGTGACGCCGTAGCGGGCCAGCTCGGCGGCGGCGACCTGGGTGAGCGCGGCGATACCGGCCTTGGCCGCCGAATAGCCGGCCTGGCCGACGCTGCCCAGCAGGCCCGCGCCCGACGAGGTGTTGACCACCCTGCCGGACACCTCCTCGCCCGCCTTCGAGCGCTCCCGCCAGTACGCGGCCGCGTGCCGCAGCGGCAGGAAGTGGCCCTTGAGGTGCACGCGGACGACGTCGTCCCACTCCTGCTCGGTCATCGAGACCAGCATGCGGTCGCGCAGGAAGCCGGCGTTGTTCACCAGGACGTCCAGCCGGCCGTACGCGCTGACGGCGGTCTTGACCAGCCGGGCGGCGCCGGCCCAGTCGGACACGTCGTCGCAGTTGGCCACCGCCCGGCCGCCGAGGGCCTCGATCTCCGCGACGACCTCGTGGGTCGGGCCGGACGACGCGCCGCCGCCGTCGCGGGCGGTGCCGAGGTCGTTCACCACGACGCGGGCGCCCTGCCGGGCGAACTCCAGGGCGTGCTGCCTGCCGATGCCGCGTCCGGCGCCTGTCACGATCACCACGCGGCCAGCGCAAATGCCCACAAGACCTCCCAAGGGGATCATGCACAGATATCAAGAAATATCGTCAGAAGCTAGGTGTTGCCAGGCGGGGATCTCGCCGCCGCCGTCCACCCGTACCTCGGCGCCGGTGACGTAGCCGGGGGCGGCCAGCCACAGGCACGCCGCGGCCACGTCGGCGGGCGTGGCGGGGCGGCCCGCGGGGATGGTGGCGTCCGCCCGCCCCTGACCGGTGTACCGCTCGGCCGCCGTGGTGTCGGCCAGGCCGACCACGACCGAGTTGACCCTGACCTCGGGGGCCCATTCGGCGGCCAGGCAGCGGGCCAGGTGGTGCAGGCCCGCCTTGGCGGCGCCGTACGCGGCGGTGCCGGGCGAGGGACGCGCGCCGCTGACGCTGCCGATCATCACGATCGCCCCGCGGGCCGCGGCCAGCAGCGGGTGGGCCCGCTGGGAGACCAGCAGGGGGGCGGTCAGGTTGAGCTCGATGACGCGGGCGTGCAGGCGCGGCGAGGTGCCCGACACGGGGGCGGGCGGCGAGCCGCCGGCGTTGTTGACCACCACGTCGAGCCGGTCGAACCCGGCGACCAGCCGTTCGACGTCCGCCGGGACGCGCACGTCGGTCTGGACGAAGCGCAGGCCGTCCAGGGGGCCGGGGTCCTTCCTGGCGCAGACCGTCACGTCGGCGCCGGCCGCGCGGAAGGCGTGGGCGATGCCCACGCCGATGCCCTGGGTGCCGCCCGTCACCAGCACGGACCTGCCCGTGTAGTCGTAAGTGACCGTCACGGGTGCTACCGTACCAAGCAAGCGTTAGGTGCGACCAGGGAGCGCGATGGGGATCACACTGCGGGACGGGCCGGTCGCCGAGGTCGTGGTGGACGTGCCGCCGGTGAACGCGTTGACCGTCCAGGGCTGGGCCGACCTGGCGGCGGCGGTGCGCGCGGCCGGGCGCGACCCGGCGACCAGGGTGGTGGTGCTGCGGGCCGAGGGCCGCGGGTTCAACGCCGGCGTGGACATCAAGGAGATGCGGGCCGACCCCGGGCACACGGCGCTCGTCGGCGCGAACCGGCAGTGTTTCGAGGCGTTCGCGGCCGTCTACGAGTGCGAGGTGCCGGTGATCGCCGCCGTGCACGGACACTGCCTGGGCGGCGGCGTCGGCCTGGTCGGCAACGCGGACGTGGTGGTGGCGAGCGAGGACGCCTACTTCGGGCTGCCCGAGGTGGACCGCGGGGCGCTCGGGGCCGCCACGCACCTGGCCCGGCTGGTGCCCCAGCACCTCATGCGGGCCATGGTCTACACGTGCCGGAACGTCACGGCGGCCGAGCTGCACGCGTTCGGGTCGGTGCTGGAGGTGGTGCCGCCCGACAAGTTGCGCGAGGCGGCGATGGAGGTGGCCGGGCAGATCGCGGCCAAGGACCCGTACGTCATCCGCCGCGCCAAGGAGTCGCTGAACGGCATCGACCCGGTGGACGTGCGGCGCAGCTACCGCTTCGAGCAGGGCTTCACCTTCGAGCTGAACCTCATGGGCATGGGCGACGAGCACAGGGAGCGGTTCCGATGAGCAAGGTTATGTCCGTCGAGGAGGTCGCGGCCTCGGTGGAGAGCGGGATGACGGTCGGGATCGGCGGCTGGGGCTCGCGGCGCAAGCCCATGGCGCTGGTGGGCGGCCTGCTGCGCACGTCCGTCCGGGATCTGACGATCGTCTCCTACGGCGGCCCGGACGTCGGCATGTTGTGCGCGGCGGGCAAGGTGCGCAGGGTCGTGGCGCCGTTCGTCACGCTCGACTCCATCCCCCTCGAACCGCACTTCCGGGCGGCCAGGCAGGCGGGCGCGGTCGAGTTCACCGAGTACGACGAGGGCATGTTCATGTTCGGGCTGCTGGCGGCGGCGCACCGGCTGCCGTTCCTGCCGACGCGGGCGGGGCTGGGGTCCGGCGTGCTGCGGGTCAACCCGGAGCTGCGGACGGTGCGCTCGCCGTACGGGGACGGGGAGGAGCTGGTCGCGGTGCCCGCCCTGACCATGGACGTGGCCCTGGTGCACCTGAACCGGGCCGACGTCCGCGGGAACGCCCAGTACCTGGGCCCCGACCCGTACTTCGACGACCTGTACGCCAAGGCGGCCGGGCGCTGCTACGTGTCCTGCGAGCGGCTGGTGGACACCGCCGACCTGCTGAAGGAGGGGCCGGTGCAGTCGTTGCTGATCAGCCGGTCGATGGTGACGGGCGTGGTGGAGGCGCCCGGCGGGGCCGGGTTCACCTCCTGCGAGCCGGACTACGGGCGCGACGAGGAACGGCAGCGGCGGTACGTGGAGGGCGGCGTCGATGACCAGAACTGAGGTGAGCAGGGCCGACGTTTGCGTGCTGGCCTGTGCGGAGGCGTTCAGGGGCGACGGGGAGATCCTGGCGGCCGGGATCGGCGGGGCGGTCACGGTGCTGGCCGCGCGGCTGGCCCGGCTGACGTTCGAGCCCGGCCTGCTCACCTCCGACGGCGTCTGCCTGCTCACCGGCGACGTGCCCGCGCTGGGAGCGGCGCCCGAGGTGGTGGAGGGGTGGCTGCCGTTCCGGGAGCACCTGTGGCTGGTGCTGAACGGCCGCCGGCACGTGATGCTCGGCGCGAGCCAGATCGACCGGCACGGGAACAGCAACATCTCCTGCATCGGCGACTGGGCCCGTCCCAAGGCCCAGCTCCTCGGGGTGCGCGGGGCGCCGGGGAACACGCGGTGCGACCCGACGAGCTACTGGATCCCGCGGCACTCGCGGCGGGTGTTCGTGCCCGCGGTGGACATGGTGAGCGGGCTGGGCACCGACCGGGGGGCGTACGAGCTGCGGCGGGTGGTGACGGACCTGGCGGTGCTCGACTTCGCCACACCCGACGGCTCGATGCGCCTGGTGTCCACGCATCCGGGGGTGAGCGTGGCCGACGTGCTGGCCGCCACCGGCTTCGACCTGGTCGTCCCGCCGGAGGTGCCCACGACGCGGGAGCCGGACGCCGTCGAGCTGGCCGTCCTGGACCGGCTGGATCCCGGCCGGGCGCGCGACCGCGAGGTGGCCGGATGAGGACGGCGCTGACCGAGCTCACCGGCTGCCGCCATCCCGTCGTCCAGACCGGCATGGGGTACGTCGCGGGCGCCCGGCTGGCCGCGGCCGTCTCGGCGGCGGGCGGGCTGGGCGTGATCGGCGCCGCCACCATGTCGGTGCCCGAGATGACGGCGGCGGTCAGGCGGGTCAAGGAACGGACCGACGCCCCCTTCGGGGTGAACATCCGCTCCGACGCCGACGACGCGGCCGAGCGGGTGGAGGTGATGATCAGGGAGGGCGTGCGGGTGGCGTCGTTCGCCCAGGCGCCCCGGCGCGAGCTGATCGCCCGGCTCAAGGGCGCGGGGGTCGTCACGATCCCGTCGGTGGGGGCGCGCCGGCACGCCGAGAAGGTGGCCGCGTGGGGCGTGGACGCGGTGATCGTGCAGGGCGGCGAGGGCGGCGGGCACACCGGCCCGCTGGCCACCACGCTGCTGCTGCCGCAGGTCGTGGACGCGGTGGACATCCCGGTGATCGCGGCGGGCGGCTTCTTCGACGGCCGGGGCCTGGTCGCCGCGCTGGCCTACGGCGCGTGCGGGATCGCCATGGGCACCCGGTTCCTGCTGACCCGCGAGTCCCCGGTGCCCGGCGCGGTCAAGGACGTCTACCTGGCCGCCCGCGAGACCGTCGTGACGACCAGGGTGGACGGCGTGCCGCACCGCGTGCTCAGCACCCCGTTCGTGGCCTCGCTGGAACGCTCGCGGCTGCTGCGCGCGGTGCTGAACGGCGCCCGCTTCCGTCGGCTGTCCGGCCTGTCGTGGGGCGCGCTGGTCCGCGAGGGACGCCGGATGCGCCGCGGCCGGGAGCTGACCTGGGCGCAGGTGCTCCAGGCGGCCAACACGCCGGTGCTGCTGCGCGCGGCGATGGTGGACGGGCGGGCCGACCTCGGGGTGATGGCCTCCGGCCAGGTGGTGGGCGTGATCGAGGACCTGCCGTCGTGCGCCGAGCTGATCGGGCGGGTGATGGCCGAGGCCGAGGAGGCGCGCAAGCGCCTGGCCTGACCAACCCGACGCCTGACCCACGCGATGCCTGCCCCACCCGACGCCTGGCTCACACGATGCCTGGCTCACACGATGCCTGGCTCACACGATGCCTGGCTCACACGACGGTGATGCCCCGGGCGGCGAGGATGGCGTTGGCCTGGGCTTGGTTGATGATCGCGCCGGCGAAGGCGCGCAGCTTGGCGTCGTCGGGCTGCCCGAGGTCGGCGCCGCGCAGGTCGGCCTTGGCGAACGTGGTGTTGAGCAGCCGCGTGCCGATGAGCCGGCAGTCGCTGAGGGTGGCCTCGGTGAAGTCGCAGCCCGACAGGTCGGCGTCGTCGAAGCGCACCCCCTCGATGAACTCGCCGCGCAGCGAGCAGCCGCCGAGGTTGGCCAGCGTCAGGTTGCACCGCGCGACCTTGAAGCCGGTGCCGCGCGAGGCCGTGAGCGCGGCGCCGATCATGCGGCAGCCCTGGAAGGAGGCGTCGGTGAGCAGGGCGCCGCCGAACTGGGCCGAGGACAGGTCGACGTCGGTGAACGTCGCGTCGATCAGGTCGGCGTCGTTGAACCTCGGGCGCATGCCGCCGCCGCCCGCGAAGACCGCGCCGTCGAGGTCGGCCTTGCGCAGGTCGGCGCCGTCGAGCACGCAGGACTCGAAGCGGGCGCCGGCCAGCGCGGCTCCGGACAGGTCGGCCTCGGTCAGGTCGCAGCCGCGGAAGACGTGCGGCCCGTCGTCGTGGAGGGCGGGGCGGCTGTGGGAGAGGTCTTCGCCGTCGAGGATCACGGTGTCACAGCGTACCGGTGAGCACCTCCGCCGCCGCCTGGCCGCAGACCCGCGCCGACCCGTACGTGGCGATGTGCACGGCGCCGAGGTCGGAGCGGGCGGGCAGGCCCATCTCCACGACGACGGCGTCCGGCCGGGCGCTGAGCAGGTGCCGCAGCGCCTCGCCCTGCCAGGCGTAGCGGTGCGCGTCGCGGACCACGATCACCAGCGGGCGCTGCGCCGCCTCGCCGATCAGCCGCTCCAGCCTGGCCCCGGTGGTGTCCCCGGCCGCCAGCCGGGTGACGGCGGTGCCGGGCAGCAGCCGTCCCAGCGGCTCGCCGACGCCCCACGGGGTGCCCTTGTCGATGGCCAGGTTCATCTCGGGCGTCAGCTCGACCACGTGCGCCGCCCCGGTGAGCGGCAGCACGGGGGCCGTGGACCTGCGGGTGACGCGGACGGCCCGGCGGGCCGCGGAGAGCCCGAGGTAGCCGTCCTCCGGTACGGGGCTGCCCGAGGAGGTGGTCCAGGCGGCCAGCTCGCGGACCCTGCGTGCGGCGTCGGCCAGTCGCTCCTCGGGCAGCAGTCCTTCGGTCACGGCGGCGGCGATGGCGTCGCGGACCTCGACGGCGGTGGCCTCGTCGGCCCGCTCGCCGCCCACGCAGATCGCGTCGGCCCCCGCGGCTATGGCGCGGGCGGAGGCGCCCCCGATCCCGTACGCCCCCGACACCGCGGCCATTTCTATGCCGTCCGTGATGATCATTCCCTGGAAGCCCAGCTCCTCGCGCAGCAGGCCCGTGAGGACCTTGGGGCTGAGCGTGGCGGGCAGCTCGGCGTCGTAGGAGGGCACGAGCAGGTGGCCGGTCATGATCGACCTGACCCCCTCCTTGATCGCTTCCCGGAACGGGAAGAGCGCCTCCTCGATGCCGGCGTCGGCCACCACGGGCACGCCGTGGTGGGAGTCGACGGTGGTGTCCCCGTGGCCGGGGAAGTGCTTGGCGCAGGCGGCCACCCCGGCCGACTGCAGGCCGCGGACGAACGCCCTGGTGTGCCGGGCGACGAGCGCCGGGTCGGCCCCGAAGGAGCGCAGGCCGATGACCGGGTTGTCGGGGTTGGAGTTGACGTCGGCGGAAGGGGCGAAGTCGATCGTGATGCCCGCGGCCGCCAGTTCGCCGCCCATGTCCCTGGCCAGGGCCTCGGTGAGGCCGATGTCGTCCACGACGCCGAGCGCGTACCCGCCGGGACGGCTGCTGCCGGTGCTCACCTCCAGCCGGGTGACCTCGCCGGACTCCTCGTCGGTGCCGACGAGCACCGCGGGGTTCTCCGCGCGCAGCGCGGCGGTGAGCCGGGCGACCTGCGCGGGGTCGGCGATGTTGCGGGAGAACAGCACCACACCGGCCAGTCCCTCGCCGAGTCGTCGGCGGATCCAGTCCGGAGGCATCTGTCCCGCGAAACCAGGGAGGAGGACGGCGTCGGCGAGGCGAAGAAGGTCACCGCTGAGGGGCATGACCCGAAATCTAATAGGAAAGTTTCCTATTTGCTAGAGGCATTTTCTGATGTCAGCCCGGTTCCTTCCGTGTCTTATTCAACCATTGCCGGAAATGCTCACTTCAGTTGGCGCGGCGCGCCTTTCAGCCGAGGCGTTCGATGACGGTGACGTTCGCCTGTCCGCCGCCTTCGCACATGGTCTGCAGGCCGTACCGGCCGCCGGTGCGCTCCAGTTCGTGCAGCAGCTTCACGGTCAGGACCGCGCCGGTCGCGCCGAGCGGATGGCCGAGCGCGATGGCGCCGCCGTTGGGGTTCACCCGGGCCGGGTCGGCGCCGGTCTCCTTGAGCCAGGCCAGCACGACGGAGGCGAACGCCTCGTTGATCTCGATCGCGTCGAAGTCGTCGACGGCCAGGCCGGTCCGGCCCAGGGCGTGGGCCGTGGCGGGGATGGGCGCGGAGAGCATCATGATCGGGTCCGCGCCGCGCGCCGAGAGGTGGTGCACGCGGGCGCGCGGGGTCAGCCCGTGGTCGCGTACGGCCCGGGGCGAGGCGACCAGCAGCGCCGCCGCGCTGTCGGAGATCTGGGACGCCAGCGCCGCCGTGAGCCGCCCCCCTTCGGCCAGCGGCCTGAGCGCGGCCATCTTCTCCGGCGTGGTGTCCCTGCGGGGAGCCTCGTCGTCGGCGACGCCCTCCCAGGGGACGATCTCGCGCCGGAAGCGCCCCTCGTCCACGGCCCGCAGCGCGCGGCGGTGGGACTCGTAGGCGTAGCGCTCCATGTCCTCGCGCGACAGGTCCCAGGCCACCGCCATCTGCTCGGCCCCGGCGAACTGGGAGACCTCCGCCGTGCCGTAGCGGGCGGCCCAGCCCTTGGACCCGGCGAACGGGGTCTCGTGCCCGAGCGGCCGGCCCGCCAGCATGGCCGAGGAGATCGGGATCATGCTCATGTTCTGCACGCCGCCCGCCACCACCAGGTCGCTGGTGCCCGACAGCACGGCCTGGGCGGCGAAGTGCAGGGCCTGCTGCGAGGAGCCGCACTGGCGGTCGACGGTGACGCCCGGCACCTCCTCGGGCAGCCCGGCGGCCAGCCAGCAGGTACGCGCGACGTCCCCGGCCTGCGGCCCGATCGTGTCCACGCAGCCGAAGATCACGTCCTCGACGGCGGCGGGATCGGCGTCCGCGCGGTCCATCAGCTCGCGCAGCACGTGCGCGCCGAGGTCGGCCGGGTGGGCCGCGGCCAGCCCGCCGTTCCTGCGCCCGACGGGGGTACGGACGGCGGCGACGATGTAAGCTTCGTTCATCTCCGCATCCTAACAAGCGCTTGGTAAGCAAGATAATGCCCTACGAGCTGGGCCTGACGTGTGAACAAGCGATTGTCTGAGGGCTCATAATGGGAAACGTGACCACGCGAAAGAACTCCGGCACCACCACGTCACCGGCGAAGCGCCAGCGTGCCTCCTCCACCGGGGCGGCCTCAGAGCGGCGCGACCACCTCGTCAAACTCGCCGCGGAGCTCTTCGCGCGCAAGGGCTTCCAGGCCACGACCGTACGCGAGATCGCCGACGAGGCGGGCATCCTGTCCGGCAGCCTCTACCACCACTTCGACTCCAAGGAGACGATCGTCGACGAGGTGCTGTCCACCTTCCTCGACGACCTCATCGCCCGCTACCGCGCCGCCGTCGACAACAACTCCGACGCCCGCACGGTCCTGTCGGAGATGGTCCGCATCGGCTTCGGCACGCTGGAGCCCCACCGCGCCGCGATCACCGTCATGCAGAACGACTGGAACTACCTGCGCCAGTTCGAGCGCTTCAACTACCTGGTCAAGGCCGAGGACGAGGTCGAGCAGATCTGGGTGACCCAGATCAAGGCCGGTCAGGCGGCCGGGCTGTTCAGGGCCGACGTCGACCCCAAGCTGACCTATCGGATGATCCGCGACACCATCTGGGTGGCCGTGCGCTGGTTCCGTCCCGGCGGCAGGCTCAACACCACCGCGCTGGCCGAGCACTACATCACCGTGCTGTTCGACGGGCTCGCCACCGGCGAGCGCACGACCCAGCGTCAGGGATGAGTCTCGGCAAGGCGGTGCGGCTGGCCCTTGAGGAGGTCGCCGAGCCGGACAAGGCCGAGCCGATGCGCGCGTACATGAAGTCGGAGATGCCCTTCCTCGGCGTGCAGGCGACGCCGAGGCGGGCGGCGCTCAGGCGGGTGTTCGCCGGCCACCGCATCGACTCCGCGCCCGAGTGGCGGCGCGCGGTGCTCTCGCTGTGGCGGGAGGCCGAATACCGCGAGGAGCGTTACGCCGCCGTCGAGCTGACCGGCCACCATTACTACCGCGACTTCCAGACCCTCTACACCGTGCCGATGTACGAGGAGATGATCGTCACCGGCGCCTGGTGGGACCTGGTCGACGAGCTGGCCACCCACCGCGTCGGCGGCCTGCTGGCCGCCTACCCCGACACCATGCGCCGGCTCATGCTGGAGTGGGCGGCCGACGCCGACCTGTGGAAGCGCCGCACCGCGATCCTGTGCCAGAACCGTTTCAGGTCCCGCACCGACACGGCCCTGTTGTACGCCTGCATCGAGCCCAGCCTGTCCGACACCGACTTCTTCGCCCGCAAGGCCATCGGCTGGTCCTTACGCGAGTACGCCAAGACCAACCCCGACGAAGTCATCCGGTACGTCCGCGCCAAGGGCATCTCCGGCCTGAGCCGCCGCGAGGCCCTGAAGAACCTGCCCGTCAGCTAGCCCCTCCCTTTCCGGCCTCACCCGGCCTCACCGGGTCCAGAGCGCGTCCTGCACCGCCTGCACCAGCGCCATCAGCTCCGGCGTCACCCGCTCCCGCGCCCAGGCCAGCGCGTAGGTGATGCGCAGCTCCCCCGCCTCCAGCGGCACGAACCGCACGTCGTCCCGCCTGACGGATCTGACCAGGAGCTGCGGGATCGGCAGCAGCCCCGCCCCGGCGGCCACCAGATCGAGCGCGGCGGCGAAGTCGTCGTCGGCCACCATCCGCGAACGCCCCGGCAGCCCCGCCCACGGCCGGCTCCCGGGCGTCAGCAGCACCTGCCCGCCCAGGTCGTCCGGCGTGACCCTGCCGTGCCCGGCCAGCCGGTGCCCGAGCGGGACGGCCAGATGGTCGACGGTCACGTGGAAGCGGGCCGCCGTGACGAACTGCGCGGGCGCCGGCGTGGCCAGGATCGCGGCCGAGACCTCCCCGCTGCCCAGCGCCCGGGCCGCGGCGCCCCGTCCGGCCGCGACGAGCTCCACGCCGATCGCCGGGGCGCGCCCGGCCAGCCGCCTGGCGATGCGCGCGGCGAGCGTGCCCACCATCGGTGGATAAGCCAGGTGAATGGTCGGACGGGCCAGTCTGGCGGCCTCGGCGGTGAACGTCTGAGCCGATTCGAGCACCTGCCTGGCGTACGGCAGCAGCCCCTTCCCCTCGGCCGTCAGCCGCACCTCGCGGGCGCTGCGCTCGAAGAGCCTGACCCCGGCGGCGCGTTCGAGCCGGTTGATGGCCTGGCTGACGGCGGGCTGCGACATGCCCAGGTCGGCGGCGGCGGCCGAGAACCCGAGCCGCTCGGCGACCAGGAGGAAGCAGTGGATCTCCTTGAGCATAAGCAGCACTTATCGATGATGCACCACCTCCGCTCCGCCGGACACGATTCCCGCATCTGACCGACGTGATCGAGGAGCTGAGATGTCGCCATTCCCCACGTCCACGGTGCTCGGGTATCCGAGGATCGGGCCGCGACGGGAGCTGAAGCGGGCCCTGGAGTCGTACTGGGACGGGCGGTCCGGCCGGGCGGAGCTGGAGCGGACGGGCGCGGAGATCAGGGAGCGGACCTGGCGCCGGCTGGCCGAGCTGGGCCTTGCGGGCCTGCCGTCCAACACCTTCTCCCTGTACGACCACGTGCTGGACACCGCGGTCCTGCTGGGCGCGGTGCCCGAGCGCTACCGCGCGGCCGAGGATCCCTACTTCGCGATGGCGAGGGGCACCGAGGGCCTGGCGCCGCTGCGGATGACGAAGTGGTTCGACACCAACTACCACTACATCGTGCCGGAGATCGGCCCGGAGACCGTCTTCAAGCTGGACGCCGCCAAGCCGCTCGCCGAGGTGCGCGAGGCCCGCGCGCTCGGCTACGAGACGCGGCCCGTCGTGGTCGGGCCGGTGACGTTCCTGCTGCTGGCCGGGGCGCCCGAGCGGCTGGAGGACGTGCTCGGCTGCTACGAGGAGCTGCTCGCGGCGCTGGCCGCCGAGGGCGTCGAGTGGGTGCAGCTCGACGAGCCGGCGCTGGTCGGCGACCGCACGCCCGAGGAACTGGCGGCCGTGCGGCTGGCCTACGACCGGCTGGGGTCGGCGGCCGTCCGTCCGGGGCTGTTCGTGGCCTCCTACTTCGGTGACCTCGGGCCCGCGCTGCCGGTGCTGGCCGGCACGCCCGTCGAGGCGATCGGCGTGGACCTGGTGCGCGGCGGCGCCGTGCCCGACCTGCCGGGCAAGACCGTGGTCGCGGGTGTGGTGTCGGGCCGCGACGTGTGGCGCACCTCGCCGGAACGCGCCCTGGCCGCCCTCGGCGGCGTGCGCGCGGACCGGGTGACGGTGAGCACGTCGTGCTCGCTGCTGCACGTGCCCTACGACGTGGACGCCGAGCCCGACCTCGATCCGGCGCTGCGGGAACGGCTGGCGTTCGCCGAGCAGAAGGTGGCCGAGGTGGTGGCGCTGGCCCGGTCGGACTTCCGGGGGGCGGTCCCGGCCGGACCCTCGGTGCCGCTGACCGCGCCGGCCGCGCCGGAGGAGCGGGCTCCGTACGCGGTACGGGCCGCCGCCCAGGACGCCCACCTGCGCCTGCCCGTGCTGCCGATCACCACCATCGGCTCGTTCCCCCAGACCGGCGAGCTGCGCGCGGCGCGGGCGGCCGTGGTGGCCGGCACGCTGTCGGAGGAGGACTACGAGCGGCGCGTCGAGGCCGAGATCGAGCACGTCGTCAGGGTGCAGGAACGCCTCGGCCTGGACGTGCTCGTGCACGGCGAGCCTGAGCGCAACGACATGGTGCAGTACTTCGCCGAGCACCTGGACGGGTTCGCGGTCACCAGGAACGGCTGGGTCCAGTCGTACGGGTCGCGTTGCACCCGGCCGCCGATCCTGCACGGCGACGTCAGCCGTCCCGCGCCCATCACCGTGCGCTGGGCCTCCTACGCGCAGTCGCTCACCACCAAGCCGGTCAAGGGCATGCTCACCGGGCCGGTGACGATCGTGGCCTGGTCGTTCGTCCGCGACGACCTGCCGCTGCGGGACGTGGTGTTCCAGGTGGCCGACGCGGTACGCGAGGAGGTGCGTGACCTGGAGGCGGCCGGAGTGTCGATCATCCAGGTGGACGAGCCCGCCCTGCGCGAGCTGCTGCCGCTGCGGCGGGCCGCGCAGGCCGACTACCTGGAGTGGGCGGTGGCGGCCTACCGGCGGGCCACCTCCGGCGCGGCCGACCGCACCCAGATCCACACCCACCTGTGCTATTCGGACGCCGACCAGATCCTGGCCGCCATCGACGGCCTGGACGCCGACGTCACCACGATCGAGTCGGCCCGCTCGGGGGCGCGCATCCTGGGCGCGGTGCGCGCGTTCGGCCGCGGCCTCGGCCCCGGCGTGTACGACATCCACTCCCCGCGCGTGCCCGGCGCGGACGAGGTCGAGGACCTGTTGCGCAGGACGCTGGCGGCGCTGCCGGCCGAGCGGGTCTGGGTCAACCCCGACTGCGGGCTGAAGACGCGCACGTACGAGCAGGTGGAAGCCTCGCTGGCGCACGTCGTCGAGGCCACCCGGCGGCTGCGGGCAGAGCTTCAGCCGTAGAGCGCGGTGAACTCCTCGACCGTCATCCCGAACAGGATCCCGTCGTCGTAGCGCCCGGCGGCGAAGCGGCTCCTGCGCCGGCGGCCTTCCTCGACGAAGCCGAGCCGCCGGTGCAGGGCCAGCGACGGGTCGTTGGAGCTGTAGACCCACGCCTCGGCCTTCTGGAAGCGGCGCTCGGCGAACATGTAGCGCAGCAGCAGCACGATCGCCTCGCTGGCGTAGCCCTTGCGGTGGTGGGGCGTGCCGATGGAGATGCCGTAGCAGAACGTGCCGTGCACACGCTCGACCTCGTGCGTGTTGAGCATGCCGACCGGCCGGCCGTCGCCGGCGTCGGCGATCACCAGGCGCAGCTCGTCCATGTCGGACTCCTGCTCGGCCAGCTCCCTGGCCCACTTCTGCGCCTGGGCGGCCGAGCGGGGCGGAGGCACCCGCCAGCCGTTCCTGGCCGCGTCGGTGTCCTCGTCGAAGGCGAGGAACGCCGCCCAGTCCTCCGGTTCGATGGCCCTCAGGCGCACCCGCTCGCCGACCCACGCAGACGTCATGAGGGGGAGCAAACCAGAGCACGCCCCCCGCGCGCGAACCCTTTTCCGGCCCTCACCCGCGCCCGTACGTGTCCTCGGCCCGCCAGAAGTACCAGAGCCCGGAGATCAGTCCGGCGACCGCCCAGAACGCGCAGCTCAGCCAGACGAGCGGGCGAGGGCTGTACGCGTGGATCAGGATGTCGCGCATGAACTCAATGGTGGAGGCGGCGGTGTTGAGATACATGACGTCGGCCACCCACTGCGGCAGCCCGGCCCCGCCGACCGGCCTGCCGGTGACCGGGTCCGGATAACCCACGATCTTGTACTGGATCGAGTAGAAGACCCCGGAGGCGTACAGCCAGGTCCGCAGGACGAACGGCAGGAGCTGGTTCACGTCGCGCAGCGAGGCCCCCAACCGCGCCAGGACCAGGCTCAGCCCGATGTTGAACATCGTCTGCAGGAGCAGGGCGACCGGGATCAGCAGCCAGAACCAGGTGGGGAACTCCCCCATGACGACCACGAGGACGAGCAGCACGCCCATGGAGATGGCCGACTGCCGCAGTTCCTGAAGGGTGTAGGCCAGGGCAGCGCGGCGCGGGGGAAGTGCAGGGCGCGGATGAGCGAGAGGTTCCCCGAGACGGACCTGGCCCCCGCCGAGGCCGACCGCTGGCTGTAGGTGAAGACGAACATCCCCGTGACGAGGAACGCCGCGTAGTTCTCGATGTGCTCTTGTCCGCCCAGGACGAGGCCGAACATGACCCAGTAGATGCCGGCGTTCAGCAGCGGCGTCACCACCTGCCAGAGTTGCCCGAGCGCGGAGGCGGAGTACTTCGAGGCGGTGCGCGAGGTCGCGTACACCAGGATGAAGTGCCGGCGTTCCCATAATCGGCGCAGGTAGACGTGCATGTCCGGGCGGGCCGTGGCTCGCCGCAGCCCGTGCCGGGTCGCGAGGGCGGCGAGTGATTCCTGTTCGGGTGCGGATGACATGGGAGTCCCTCACGGCCTGCTGCGTCGCGGGATGCCCAGGAGTCTAGGCTCCGGCGTGGCGGGGCGGGCGCTCTCGCGCGCCTCCGGCAGGGACGCCCTGCGAGCCCGCGAGGGGCACGGTTCCGCGTGGGCGCCGACGTCGGGTCAGACGGCTCGTCCGTCCAGGAAATCGACGACGCGGGTGTTGAGGTCGGCGGGCTCGTGCCACGGCATCGCGTGATGGGACAGGTGCGGCAGCACCGCGGTCCGCGTGCCCGGCAGCAGGCGGGCGGCGGCCGACGCGACGCGGTGCGGGGAGTGCGCCCTGCCGCGTCCGGCGACGAGCACGAGGGCCGGCGTGGTGAGCGCGCGCAGCGATCCGGGCTCGGGCCGCTTCCCGGTGACGATCTTGGTGTCCGGGAACTCCGCGGCCAGGCCGTAGAGCCGCAGCCAGGCGGGGTCGGCGGGCGCGCCGCCGGTCTCCCACTCCAGGAAGGCCCGCGCGCGCGAGGCCGTCGGCCGCAGCAGGGTGGGCAGCGCGCGGGCCAGGTATTCGGCCCGGAACCCGCCGAAGCACTGCGTCGGGTCGAGGAGGACGAGCCGCCGGACCCGCCGGGGCGCGTGGAGTGCGTACGTCAGGGCGATCCACCCGCCGTAGGAGTGTCCGCACACCGCGGCGCTGTCGATCCCGAGGCCGTCGAGCACGCCGTCCAGCCAGCCGAGCAGGTCCTGGACGTTGCGCGGGGGTTCTTCGCCCCGGACGCTGCGTCCCGGCTCGCCGATGCGGTCGACGGCGTAGACGCGATGGCGGCGGGCGAACTCGGCGACGTTGGCGAACCACATCGCCGCCGTGGTGCCGCCGCCGTGCAACAGGACCAGCGGCGGGCCATCCGCGGGGCCGCACGCGTTCACCCGGGTCGTGCCGTACGCCGACGGCAGGTCGATCGGCTCGACCGGAACCGGCCAGCGTTCGAGGACGGCGTCGTACGCGGAGAGGAAGTCGGACATGCCGTACCTCACTAAATAGCTTGCTCAGCAATAATCTCGTTGGGCGAGATAATGCCATACTGGTGGCATGACGATGCCGCGGGAGGATGCCGGGAACATGGACGATCAGGACGCCGGGATGCGGCTGGTCCACCTGCTGCGCGCCGTCACCGTGGAACTCGACCGCATGGGCGAGCGGTTCGCCGCCGCGCACGCCCTGCACCCGACCGACGTCCGCGCCCTCATCTGCCTCCTCGACGCCGCCCGCACCGGCACCCCCGCCACCCCCGGAACGCTGGGGACGCACCTCGGCCTCAACTCCGCGGGCACCACGGCGGTGATCGACCGCCTGGAGAGGCTCGGTCACGTCCGCCGGGAACGCGACACCCGGGACCGGCGACGGGTGCTGCTGAAGGTCGACGACAGCGCCGTCACGCTCGGCTGGAGCTTCTTCGGCCCGCTCATCCAGGAGATCGTCACCCTCATGGACCGGTACGACACCACGGAACAGGCCACCATCGAACGCTTCCTCGGCGACGTCCACCAGGCCGTCACCCAGGGTTAGGCCGGCGGCTCAGGTGAACGTGGCTGTTGCAGCCTGCTCTCGGCCTGGAGGTTCCCGGCCAGTTCCGCCAGGGTCGCCCCGCAGCGGACGTTGGAGAGCCCGCTGTCACGGGACACGAGGGGGACGCGGAACGCGACCCAGCCGCCGGTCACGTCGATGATCCGCCACCCGGGAAACCTGCCGAGAACTTCCTGGACCGTAAGGCTCATGCCCGTGCTCCCACCGTGAGCGCGGACCTCTCCTGCGACCTGCGCAGTTCCGCGTAGAGGAAGGCGATCCGGCGCGCGGCCCGTGCTGACTCGATGGCCGGATGGCGGGCGTACAACACCCGCGTACGCCAGCCGTCCCAGTCCGCTCGCCACCAGTACCACTCCCCGTCGCACCAGATCACCAGTCCGTCCCACACCCACACCAAGGCGAGGCCGTATCCGATGTGGCTGTCCGTCTGGATGCCGTGCTCGTCTCGCAGGACCTTGCACAGGAGATCTACGGATGGTCCGGCTTGGAGTTCCTTGCCGTTCTTGGGTACGGCGATAACCTTGTCCTGCATCGTTGACGCCCCAAAGCTCTCGATGCCCAGACCCCTGCTTACGAGTGGTGTTACAGCACCGTTTGTCCCGTAGGTGGGGGTCTACTACAGCCCCGATTTAGGGGGGCTAAAGTCGAGGGTAGAGCCGAGGTGAGACCCCTGCAATAGGGGGTCTAAAGTGCGCCGAATGTCGGTCGCTGAGGAGGCGGCACACGGATGGACTTGAAGACGCTGAGGGAAGTCGCCCAGGTCAGCGATCCCGTGGAACGAGCCCGTGTTCTCAGCCGACTCATGACCGAGGAACAGGGACTGGTGACCGAGGCCGCCAAGATGCGGCGGCAGGCCATCGCCGAGGCGCGGGAGTCCGGCATGAGCCTGGAGGACATCGCCGGGCGGCTGGGCGTCTCACCGGGACGCATCTCGCAGATGCGGAAGGGACCGGCGGCTCGCGCGCCAGAAGGGCCCGCCTCGCCCGCCCCTCGGGTGCTGGTGCAGCGGGCCTTGCCGACCGAACCGGCAGTCCGAGGCTCGAAATCGCTCTTCCTTGCCGAGGCGGAACGGCAGGGGCTCAAGGCGGATCGCCGCATGTTGTACGTCGGGCTGGAGCCCGCCAGTGAGCATGTGGCGGCGTGCCTGCGTGTCGAACCCGAGGCCGAGATCGTGGCCCGGCGCAAGATGATGAGCGCGAACGACGTACCGGTGCGGATCGCGACGAGCTACTTCCGGGCGGACCTGTTCGGCGATACCCGGATCGCCGAGCCGGAGTTCGTGACGCCCTCGTTGCAGTCGGCGTTGACCGCCCTGGGCTACGCGTTCGGCCACGCCGAGGAGAATCTGACCGCCCGGTCACCGACCACCTTCGAGCGTGAGACGTTGGAGCTTGATCCAGGCGAGTGGGTGGTCCAGGTGCTGCGCGCAAGCTATTCGACCGAGGGCACGCCGATCCATGTCCTTGAGACGATCTGTGCCGCGAGTCGGCACATCTTCCCCATCGGCCAGGTCTCCGGGTACGACGAATTCTGAGGCGCGACCAGCGAGATGGCACCGCCGCCCGGAGACATCTGGCATCCGGTTTCAAGAGCCACTGCCCTTGGACGCGACTCCTGGCCGGAATCCCAGTCGACCAGTCCGACGACCTGGTGCTCTGACCGCACAGGTCGCCGTGGTGGCGGTCGTGGCGGTTCGATGTGCGGTGACGCCCACCGCAGTCTGATCAAACGCCCCTGGTGGAGAACGTCAGATGCTCGCACTACGGGCGATGCGGTACAGCACGTTCGGACGCAGTGGCCCTTCGGGCTCGGTGGGGTCGTCGAAGTCGTCGGCCGGGTCCCGGGTCATGCCGATCCGGCGCATCACCGCCTGGGAACGAAGGTTGGTGGCCGTTGTGACAGCGAGGATCTCAGGAAGCTCAAGAGCGTCGAAGCCGTGGGCCAGGACCGCCAGCGCAGCCTCGGTGGCGTAGCCCTGGCCCCAGGCCGAGCGGGCGAGCCGCCAGCCGATCTCCACTCCCGTGAACGGCATGTGGTCGTCCACTTCATCCAAGCCCGCGAAGCCGATGAACTCGCCCGTGGCCTCCACCTCGACCGCCCACCACCCGTAGCCTCGCTGGTCGAACTCGGCCTGAAAGAGCGACACGGAGGCATCGCTCTGTTCGCGGGTGAGCAGGTCGCCCAAGTGCTCCCGGACCTCGGGATCGGCGTTCATGGCCGCCCACGGTTCAAGGTCGGAGTCACGCCATCGGCGCAGGACGAGACGATCGGTACGCAGTTCAGCCATGCCGGCCAGCCAACATGAGCTCTGGCCCCCAGGCAATCAATTTTCTTGCGTGACACCGCCTCCCAGAAACACGGGCCGCTCCCAGGGCCAACGAAACGACCACCGATCCGGCGAACGTATCCGGTCAGAGCACTGGCGCCTCGCGGCGCCATGGCGCCGCCAGGCGCGGGGGTTGCGCCGCCAGGCGCCCCAAGAAAGACCGCCTGAGTCTCCAAGCGCGAAGCGCCCCCGACGAAGCCCACTGAGCCAGAGGCGAAGGCCGTTGAGCCCTGGGGCGGACCCCCTTTAGGGGAAGCCGTTCACTTGAGGGCTCCAGAGGTCAGGCCGGACTGGATCTGGCGCTGGAACACCGTGTAAACCACCAGCATCGGCAGGATCGCCAACGTCAGGGCGGCGAACAGCGCCGACCAGTCCTGGTCGTACCCCGCCGACGTGGAGATGTCGGCGATCCCCTGCGTGAGCACCCATTTGTCCCGGTCCTGGAGCAGCACCAGCGGAAGCTGGTACTGGTTCCACTGCCCGAGCACGTTGAAGATCGTGATGCTGATGATGCCCGGCCGCGCCATCGGCAACATGATCTGGAAGAACACGCGGGTGTGCGAGGCGCCGTCCACCATGGCCGCCTCCCCCACCGCCGTGGGCAGCGTACGGAAGAACGCGGTCAGGAAGAACACCGTGAACGGCATCGAGTACGCGATGTAGACCAGCACCAGCCCCGCGTGCGTGTTCAACCCGATGTACGGCCCCACCAGCGGCACCGCCCCCATGTTCTGCACGACGAAGAACAGCGGCGTCAGCTTCAGGTACACCGGGAAGGCCAGCCCGGACACGAACAGGAGGTAGATCGGCCGGTTGGCACGGAAGGGGTACCGGGCCAGCACGTACGCGGCCATCGAGCCGAGCAGCATCGTCCCGGCCACGCTGAAGGTGACGACGATGACGCTGTTGAGCATGTACTGCCCGATGTGCGCCTGTTCCCAGGCGCGGGCGAAGTTGTCCCAGTTGAGCTTGGCCGGCAGCCCCCATGCCTCGCCGAAGATCTCGTCCTCGCTCTTCACCGAGGCCAGGAAGGTCCACAGGATCGGCACCACGACGAGCACCGTCCACACCAGGAGCGCGACGTGGGAGAGCACGGCCATCGGCCCGAGCCGTCGCCGGCGCTCCTGGCGGGCCAGTTTGCGGGAGTTCGCCACCGTCCACGTGGTCGTCGTTGTCATCTAGTACTCGATTCGTTCGCGGCGTGACAGGCGCAGCGAGAGGATGGCGAAGCCGACGGTGAAGAAGAACATCATGATGCCGAGGGCCGAGGCGTAGCCGAAGCGGAAGTACTGGAAGGCGTTGCGGTAGATCTCGGCGGCCATGACGGTGGTCGACCAGTCGGGGCCGCCGTGCTGGTCGGTCATCACCCACACGATCGCGAACGCGTCGAGCGCCAGGATGCCGAGGTAGACCCAGGCCACCTGGATCGTGTCCCAGAGCAGCGGCAGCGTGATGCGGAAGAACAGGCTGAACCGGCCCGCGCCGTCGATCTGCGCGGCCTCGAACATGTCGCGCGGGATGGAGGCCAGCCCGGCCGAGAACAGCACGACGTAGAAGCCGACCGCCTGCCAGACCAGCACGCCGAGCACCGACCAGAAGGCCACGCCGGGGTCGGACAGGAACCCGACCGGCTTGGCACCGAGCGCGATCAGCGGCCCGTTCAGCATGCCGCTGCCGTCGGGCCGGAACACCTGCTGGAACAGCACCCCCACCACGGCCACGGCCAGGACCTGCGGGAAGAAGAACACCACGCGGTAGAACTTCGAGCCCGCGATGCCCGAGGAGCCCTTGCGCCCGCCCACGTTGAGCAGGAAGGCGAAGAACAGCGCGATGACGATCGTGAGCAGCGGCAGCAGCACGAGCAGCATGGCGTTGTGGCTGACGGCCTTCCAGAAGACGCCGTCCTTGAACAGCCGGACGAAGTTGTCCAGCCCGATGAAGTTCGGTGTGGCCGTGACGCCGCGCCAGTCGGTCATCGCGATGCGGAACGCCTGGAGCAGCGGCGAGATGACGTAGACGAGGTAGAGGATCACCGGGGCTGCCAGGAACGCGGTGATGAACAGCCCGCGGCGATACCTGTTGAACAACATCAACGCTTGAACTTCTTGATCGAGGAGTCGTTCTTGATCTCGTCGGCCTTCTTCTGCATGCGCTCCAGGTACTTCTCCGCCGTCAGGCCGCCGGACATCAGCTCGCCGGTGGCGGCGATGCCCTCGTCCTTGAGCTGGCCGTACCAGGTGTTCCAGCGGTAGTAGACGGTGTTGGCGCCCGCGTCGGCGACGGCCTTGGAGGCGCTGGTGACGCCGGGCGAGATCGTACGGCCCTCGGTCGCGCCCTTGACCGCGGTCACCGTCTTGACCATCTCGCTGAAGTCGCCGGCCGCCTTCTTCGACAACATGCCGCGCAGGTACTCGATGCCCGCCTGCGGGTTGGCGCTCCTGGCCGAGACCATGAAGTTCTCGCCGGGCTGGGTGTGCAGGGTGCCGTACGGCATCTTGTCGGAGCCGGTGACGTCGGGGATCGGGAACATGCCGTACTCGAAGTCGGGCGGGGTGGTGCTCTTCTGCTCGTTCTCCAGCCACGACCCGGACGGCAGCATGGCCACCTTGTACTTGTTCTGGGCCGTCTGGGTCTGCACGTGGTCGAGGCCGGTCGTGCCCTCCATGAGGTACTTGGCGCCCACCTCGGCCCAGGCCGTGGCGGCGGTCTTCATGGCCTCGGTGGTCCAGGCGCCGTCCTCCAGGTTGTCGATGTTGACCAGCACCTCGTTGCCGCCGATCTTGGCGGCCATGGTCAGCAGCGGCTCGTACAGGTACTGGGGGAACTTGCCGGCGTACGTGAAGGGCGCCATCTTGCCGGACTTCTTGATCGCCTCGCAGAGCTTGACGAACTCGTCCCAGGTCTTGGGGATCTCCCAGCCGTTGTCCCTGAACACCTTCTGTGAGTACCAGATGCCGTGGATGTAGTTCACGTAACCCAGCACGCTGAACTTGCCGTCGTAGGTGCCGATGTCGATGAACGACTGGTCGATGGTGTCCCTGACCTTGACGGCGGGGTCGTCCCAGCTCGGCGCGTCGAGGAGGGCGGTGAGGTCCTGGAGCTGGCCGTCCTGGGACAGGGCGCCGAAGTCCATGAAGTTGGCGCCGGAGTTGTCGATCACCTCCGGCGGGTTGCCGCCGGCGAACCGCGGCTGGAGGACCTTGGTGATCTCCTTGGTCGCGTTGTGCTTGATCTCGCTCTTCGGGTACTTCGCCGTGAACAGCGGCTCGTGGATGTTCTTGGCGTAGTCCTGGCCGAAGCCGCCGTCGAAGATCCACACCTCCAGCGGCTTGCCGTCCGCGACGCCGAACGGGTTGGCCGCGCTGGTCGCCACCGGCGCGGACGAGGTGGTGGCCGTGGGCTTGGCGGCCGGGGTGGCACAGGCGGCCAGCGTCCCCGCGACGGGGACGAGGGCCGCGCCGCGCAGGAGTTGACGACGACTGATATGGGGGGTGTCAGACATTGATGGCTCCTAGATGTTCATGATCCTCGTCGTATTCGCCCTGCGTATCGGCTCTCCAGGGCCTTGTTGTGCTCGTCGCCGCCGGTCACGTTGACCGACAGGTAGACGGGGGGCCGCTCGCCCAGGGCGACGAGCTCCTCCACCGCCTCGGTGACCACCATCTGCGCCAGCAGCGCCGAGGTGATCGTGGAGACCGCGCCGTACGTGCCGCCGTCCGGCAGGTCGAGGACGGCGTCCCCGTACGGGGAGCCGTTGTCGAGCACGACGTCGGCCAGGTCCATGAGCTTGCCGCCCGAGGGATGGCGCGAGGTCATGCGCGTGCTGTGCGCGACCGAGGTGATCGCGACGAGCGGGTGGCCGCGCTCCTTGACCAGCGTGGCCAGCTCCACGACCGTGCCGTTCACCCCGGAGCTGGAGACCAGGACGAACACGTCCTGCGGCTCGACGGGGGCCAGGTCGTAGATCTCGTGGGCGACGGCCGGGTCGCGTTCCAGCTCCGGGGTGAGCACGCTCGGCGGCCGGCCGCCGTACAGGACGAGGTCACGCGGGGAGAGGCGGTTGCTGGGCACCAGGCCGCCGGCCCGTCCGGCGATCTCCATGGCGATGGCCTCGGAGTGCCCCGACCCGAACGCGTTGACCACCCCGCCGGCGCGCAGCGCGGCGACGATCAGGGCGGCGGCCCGGCGCACCGGCTCCGCCTGGCTCTCGGCGACCTGTCCGGCGAGGGCGAGGGCCGTGGACGCGTACCGCATGTCAGCCTCTCTCCACGCGGTGGCTCTCCACCGCGCTGATCGTGAGCTCGAACGCCTCGTTGGTGCGCTCGTACGTGCGCTGCGCGACCGCCACGTAGACGGCGTCCAGCACGAAGAGCTGCGAGTGCACGGCCGCCAGCCCGCCCAGCCGGAACGTGGTCTCCCTGCTGGCCGTCGTCAGCACCAGACCGGCCAGCTCGGCCAGCGGCGAGCGGGCGAAGGAGGTGACGGCGACCGTGGTCGCGCCGTGGCTGCCCGCCTCGGCCAGCGCCTCCATGACCTCGCGGGTGCGGCCCCGGTGGCTGATGCCGATGGCGACGTCGTCCGCGCCGAGCAGCGCCGCCTCCGACAGCGCCACGTGCGCGTCGCCGGCGCTCCAGCACGGGATGCCGATGCGGCGCAGCCTGCCTTCGAGCATGGTGGCGACGTTCCCGCTGGTGGAGACGCCGATCAGCAGCACCCGGCGGGCCCTGACGACGGCGTCGGCGACCTGGGCCACCACGGCGAGGTCGAGTTGGGCGGCGGTGTCCTGGATGAGCCTGGCGTCGGCGGCGGCCATCACCTCGATGGCCGAGTCGAGCGGGTCGTCGGGGCCGATCTCGTGCCCGACGCCCGCGCCCCAGCCGGCCTGCGCGGCCCGGCCGGTCTCCGTGGCGAGGGCGACCCGCAGCTCGGCGTAGCCGGAGAAGCCGAACGCCCGGCAGAACCTGGTCACGGTGGCGGGCGAGCTGCCCGCCCGCTCGGCCAGCGCGATGATGGTCGACCGCGCGGCCTCGGCGGGGTCGCCGAGTATCACCTCGCCGACCCGGCGCAACGCCTCCGGCAGGCCGGGCAGTTCTGTTTCGACGCGCCCGAGGGCTCCTGAAGTCACGAATATTCCTTCCGAATACTCGGTCTTCTGGCGAAAATTATTCTTGCTTCCCGGTCACGTCAACCCCCAGAATTCGACCGTGACCAAATCGCTGGTGGTCGGTGTCGACGCGGGAGCCACCTCGACGCGCGTCTCCGTCCACACCCTCGACGGCACCCGCGTCGGCTACGCGCGGGCGGGCGCCGGCAACCCCTCGGCGCACGGCCTGGACAAGGCGGTGGCGGCGATCGGCACGGCGCTCGGCCAGGCGCTGGGGTCGCACGACGGCGGCCAGGTCGTGGCCTCGCTGGCCGGGGTCGCGGGCCAGGTCGACACGCTGGTCCCCGAGCTGGCCCGGGTGTGGGCCGGCCACGGCATCGAGGCGGGCCCCCTGATCGAGCGCGACGTGGCCGTGGCCTACGCCGCCGGCACCGCCGAGCCCGACGGCTCGCTGCTGCTGTCGGGCACGGGCGCGGTCGCGGCCAGGGTCACGGGCCACCGCATCGAGACGATCGCCGACGGGCTCGGCTGGCTGCTGGGCGACGAGGGCTCGGGCTTCTGGATCGGCCGCGCCGCCGCCAAGGCCGTGGTCTCCGCCCTCGACCGGGGCGCGACGGGCGAGCCGGGCAGCCTGGTCACGCTCGTCGTGGAGCATTTCCTGGGCGAGGAACGTCCGGGGTCGCCGCGGGCGGTCGCCGACCGGCTCGTACGGCTCGCGCAGGCCGATCACATGCGGCTGGCCGCGCTGTCCGCCCTGGTCAGCCGGGCGGCCGAGGCCGGCGACCCGATGGCGCTCAAGGTCGCCGAGGAGGCCGCCGACCGCCTGGTGGCAACCCTGGGCAGGGTGCACGTCTCGGGCGACGTCGTGCTCGCGGGCAGCGTGCTGACCAGCGAGGGGCCGGTGCGCCGGGCCGTGCTGGCGCGGCTGTCCGGCGAGCGGGTGCGCACGGCGCGCGACGCGGCGGGCGCGGCGGCCTGGCTGGCGGCCCGCGGCGTGCTGCCCGGCGACGACGGCAGGAGCTCGCACGCCGCGTTCACGCTCACTCCCTGACGTTCACCGCGTGAGCAGGGCCGCGCTGCCGTAGCTGCCGTTCACCGCGTGAGCAGGGCCGCGCTGCCGTAGCTGCCGCCGAAGCCGGTCACCAGGGCGGTCTCGCGCCCGGCGCGCAGTTCCCGCACCGCCTGGGCCACGTTGTTGAGCCCGTGCACGTACCCCTCCGAGAGCAGGCCGCCGTGCGGGTTCACCCAGGCGTGCCGCCGCTCCAGCAGGTACGCCCCCAGGTCCTCGCGTGCCGCCAGCCCGAAGTCCTCCAGTTGCCGGGGCACCAGCCAGGAGTAGGCGTCGTAGAGCAGCGCCGCCCGGACGTCCGAGGGCCGCATCCCGGACGCCGCCCACAACAGCGGCGCGACGTGCGCGGAGAAGACGGCCGTCACGTCCGGCGAGCGGTCCATGGAGGAGCAGCCGGGCCCGCCCCCGCGGACCACCGCCCGGATGCGCGGACCGTCCAGGACGCCGCTCACCAGCAGCGCGCACGCGCCGTCGGTCTCCAGGCAGCAGTCGGCGGTGCGCAGCGGCGTGCTGACGTACGGTTTGGCCAGGTAGGCGGCCAGGTCGAGAGGCTCGCGGCGCAGGGCGCGCGGGTTGGCGGCGGCGTTGCGCCTGGACTGGTCGACCACGGCGTGCAGGTGCTCGGCGGTGAGCCCGGTGTCGTGCAGGTAGCGGGTCGCGGCCATGGCGAACAGCGGGATCGGCCCCGCCAGGCCGTAGGTGTGGCGTTCCAGGGGGCCGGTGGAGGCGGTGTTCATGCGCGTGCCGGACCGCCCGTTGAGCGCCCGGAAGACCAGGACGTTCCTGGCCACTCCGGCGTGGATCAGCATGGCCGCGTCCCCCAGCACGGACGCCGCCTGCGTGCCGCCGCCGGAGATGTCGTTGTGCCAGCGCAGCCGCTCGATCCCCAGCGCGCGGGCGACCTGGACGACCGGCGCGGAGTCGTTCATGTGGTAGCTGAGCAGCCCGTCGACGTCGCCGGGCGCGATCCCGGCGTCCGCGCAGGCGGCCCGGCACGCCTCGGCGGCCAGCTCCAGCTCGGTGCGCCCGGACTGCCTGGTCAGCGCGGTCATCCCGATCCCGGCCACGGCCGCGCACCCGGCGAAGGACTGCATCCCGCCCCCTCCAGCTCGGCGATCACGATAACACGCCAAGACAAGCGCTTGCTCGGTATGGGGACGTGTATACCTGTAGCGCAACGTCGAGGGAATCGAGGACGAGCATGCTGACCGTTCCGGGCGCCCGCCTCCACTACGAGCTGCGCGGCACCGGCCCACTCCTGCTGCTCGTCGCGGGCGGCGACGGCGACTCGCGGGCGAGCGCGGCGCTGGCCGACGGGCTGGCCGACCGCTACACCGTCCTCACCTACGACCGGCGCGGCCTGTCGGCCAGCACGGTCGACGACCCCGCGCGGCCGACCACCCTGGCCACCCACGCCGACGACGTCCACCGGCTGCTGGCCGCGCTCACCACCGAGCCCGCCCACGTCTACGGCAGCAGCATCGGCGCGTTGATCGCCCTGGAGCACCTCTCCCGCCACCCCGGCCAGGTGCGGCTGCTGGTCGCC
The DNA here is from genome assembly GCF_040631115.1 of Nonomuraea sp. NPDC005692. Lineage (NCBI taxonomy): Bacteria > Bacillati > Actinomycetota > Actinomycetes > Streptosporangiales > Streptosporangiaceae > Nonomuraea > Nonomuraea sp. NPDC005692. Next base: position 47,550 of record NZ_JBEXYU010000034.1, read on the forward strand.
CACGAGCCGCCCGCCGTCCAGCTGCTGCCCGAGGCCGAGCGGGCGGCGGCCGACGCGGCCCAGGGCGAGGTGGAGGAGACGTTCGCGACGGAGGGGGCCTTCGCCGCGCTGGCCAAGTTCGTGGTCATGGCGGGCATCGACCCGGCCGACCGCGAGCGGGACGCCGTGCTGCCCCGGCCGGGCCGGCAGCGGCAGGCGAACCTGGAGTTCTTCCTCACCCACGACGCCCCGGCCGTGCGCCGCCACCGGCTGGACCTGGCCGCGCTCAGGTCGGTCGCCGACCGCGTGGTGCCCGCCGTGGGGGTGAGCACGGGGCCGATCATGCCGTACCGCTGCGGGGTGTTGCTGGCCGAGGCGCTGGGGGTGCCGTACGCGGAGTTTCCGGGCGGCCACAACGGCGGCGTCTTCCGTCCGAAGGCCTTCGCCGCCAGGTTGGGCGAGGTCCTGAGCAGCGGGAAGGCATAAGCCGTGACTGGACGTCTTCACGCGGGCTGCCCCGTCTTGTAATACGGAGATGTGATCAGCCGATAGCCCATCATCATCACCCCGAGGTGAGAGATGGATCTGCGCTACGTCAGATACGCGATGGCGATCGCGCGCGCCGGCAGCCTCCGCCGCGCCGCGACCGCGCTGCACATCGCGCAGCCCACGCTGTCGGAGCAGCTCAGGGCGCTGGAGAAGGAGATAGGCGTCGAGCTGTTCAGCCGTTCGTCCAGCGGCGTGCGGCTCACCGAGGCGGGCGAGGCGTTCCTGGCCCAGGCCACGGTCGCGCTCGACGCCTACGAACGAGCCGTGGCCGCCGCCCGCGGCAGGGGCCGCACCGCCCGGCTGGGCGTGGCCGACGGGCTGGCCGACGTGGCCGCCCGCCTGCTCGCGCAGCTCCAGAACGTGCCGGTGCGGATCGCGCCGATGAGCACGGCCGAGCAGATGGTCTCCATCGCCGACGGCACGTTGCAGGCCGGCCTCGGTTACGCCCCCGGCTCGCTGCCGAGGGGCGTGGCCCGCATGCTCGTCCACCGCTTCCCGGTCCGCGCGCTGCTCCCCCGCGACCACCCCCTGGCCGGCCAGGAGGCGCTGTCGCTGGCGGACCTGGCCGGCGAGCCGCTGATCATGCCGGAGTCGGACGCTGTCGCCGGTGCCCGGCGGTTCCTGCAGGGGTTCGTCCGGCATCGGCTGCATCCCCGGCTGGGCCCGGCCGCCGCCACCCATGACCTGGTGATCGACATGGTGGGCGCGGGGGCCGGCTACAGCCTGTGCGTCCACGAGGGCAGCACCGTGCCCGACGCGCTCACCTTCGTCCCCATCAAGGAGGACGTGCCGCCGCTGGAGGCGGTCTTCCTGTGGAACCGGCAGGCCGACGTGCACGAGGTGGTGAGCGCGGCCCGCCACGTCGCCCGCTCTGGATAGCGCTATTATCTATCGATGCGCATCTCAGAACTGAGCGCCCGATCCGGTGTCGCCATCCCCACGATCAAGTACTACCTGCGTGAGGGCATGCTGCACCAGGGCGAGCAGACCGCCGCGACCCGCGCGGAGTACGACGAGTCCCATCTGCGCAGGCTGCGCCTGATCCGGGCCCTGCTGGAGGTGGGCAGGCTCCCCGTGGCCGCCATCAAGCAGGTCATCGCCGCCGTCGACGACGAGACGCTGCCCATCCATCACATGCTGGGGATCGCGCATTACGCGCTCGGCCCGGTCGTCGAGCCCGAGCAGGACGAGGAGTGGCGGGCCGCCAGGGCCGAGGTCGACCGGCTGCTCGCCGAGCTCGGCTGGACCGTCGCCGAGGACGCCCCCACCCGCGACGAGCTGGCGCAGACGGTGGTCCGCATGCGCCAGCTCGGCCTGCGCGTCGACCTCAGGCCGTACGTCGAGGCCGTCAGGAAGCTGGTGACCGAGATCGAGATGGACACCATCCCCTTCGACGGGCCGCGCGACGCCGCCGTGGAGGCCCTGGTGCTGGGCACCGTCCTGTACGGCAAGGCGTTCGACACGCTGCGCCGCATGGCCCAGGAGTCGGAGTCGGCCCGCCGGGTGGGGCAGCGCTAGCGATCAGGGCCGGTCAGGGGCGGTCAGAGCACGCCGTTGCGCCGCAGGATCTCGACGGCCCGTACGGTGGCCGCGCCCCGCCATTCGAGCGCGCCGGCGGGCGAGATCTGCGCGTAGTCCACGACCCAGCCGCCGTCCTGCTGCTGCGTCCCGGCCAGCCGGTCGAGGTCGGCGGCGATCACCTCGGGCGCGAACAGCTCGCGCGCCGGCCGCCCCGGGTAGGGCGCGAAGTCGAGGGGGTGCAGCCGCTCCTCCGCGGTGCCGCCCTCCACGGGCACCCGCCCGTCCTCGGGGATGTGGACGGACAGCCGCTTGAGCAGCCCGGCCGCCTCGGGCCGCGTCCTGTGGACGGCGTCGAGGAAGCGCACGGCGAAGGAGAGCACGTAGGCGTGCGGCCGTTCGTCCAGCGCCTGGATCGCGTCGAGGCAGTAGCGGGTGGCCCGCTCCAGCCACGGATGCGCGGCCACGGCCGGGTCGTGGGCGGCCACGCCGTGGGCCGCCGCCGCGGAGACGGCGTGATCTGCAACGACGAGGTGCTCGTGTCCGCGCCCGCCCACCAGGGCGCGGTGCCGTCGGCCAGGGTGAGCGGCAGCGCGAACGGCAGGCCGCCGTCGGGCATCGTCACCGACTCCAGCCAGTCGCACAGCGCGACGGCCTGCGGCGCGGTGTCGGGGCCGATCTCCTCGAACACCTCGAAGGCGTGCAGCGCCGCGCCCGGCTGGCTCTCCGGCGAGCGCAGGTCGGGCTCCAGGCCCCAGCCATAGCCGCCGTCGGGGTTGCGGTAGGCGTCGAGGGCGTCGAGCACGGAGGCCGGGCCGGTCTCCTCCATGAGCAAGTGGAAGCGGCGCCGGTCCAGGACCCGCGCGTGCGTGGCCAGGAATCCGGCGACCGCCGAGAGATTGACGTTCATAGGGCCATCGTGCCCGCCGCGCGAGCTCGGGTCTTGTCCGAACCGGACACGTCAGCCGGTGTCGCCCACCGGCCGTTTCAGCAGCCACGACGCGGCCCGCTGGAGCAGGGTCCGGTGGATCTCGTTGTCGTAGGACCTGGTGTCGTGCCCCAGCGCGTCGTAGACCACCCGGCCGCGGCGCACCGGACGCGCCCACACCAGCGGCTGGCCGTTCGAGGAGGCCAGGGGGCGCACGTCCGGCAGCACGTCGAGGTCGCTGTAGACCTCGTCCACCAGGTCGAAGTCACGCAGGCCCGCCACGATGGGGTGGGCGGCGCCGTGCACCCGCACGCCGGTCCAGCCCAGGGGTGGGTGGTGGGACTTGGGCCAGTTCCAGCAACCGCCGAGCACCCGCGGCCAGCCCTGCCAGTCGTCGAAGCAGACCGCGGCCGTGTGCAGGCACAGCAGGCCGCCGCCCCGGTCGAGGTGGTCGAGGAGCGTGGTGCGGGCCTGGGCGGGCAGCGCGAAGCGCCATTCGCCGCGCAGGTCGGCGAAGCGCTCCTGGCCCATCTGCCAGCGCAGCGCGTTGACGGTGATGAGCTGCACCTCCGGCGGCTCGCTCAGCGCGCCCGCGATGTCCTCGGTGATCTCGGACTCGACGCCCACCTCGCCCAGCACGTCGGCGAGCACGGCCGACGTGGCGGCGAAGTCGTGGAAGAGCCCTCCTGACAGGATCAGATTTCTGGCCACGCCCCCAGCCCATCACGCCCGGCCCGCCTTGACCACCCACCGTGCCATTCCACCGGGCCGCCCCGCCGAGTCGCCCGGCCGGGTGACAGGGCATGATGCCGGACGTGGACTTCGAGCAATACCGCCCGATGCTGCTGGGCCTGGCCTACCGCCTGCTCGGCAGCATGTGGGACGCCGAGGACGTCGTGCAGGAGGCCTGGCTGCGGTGGGAGGGCACCGACAGGAGCCAGATCAGGGAGCCGCGCGCGTTCCTGCTGACCGTGGTCTCGCGGCTGGCCCTCGACCAGCTGCGCTCGGCCCGGGTGCGGCGGGAGGCGTACACCGGGCCGTGGCTGCCCGAGCCGGTCGCGACGGGTGAGGCCGGGCCGCTGGACACGGCCGAGCTGCGCGACACCGTCTCGTTCGCGACCCTGCACCTGATGGAGAAGCTGTCGCCGCCGGAGCGGGCGGTGTTCGTGCTGCGGGAGGCGTTCGAGCTGCCGTACGACCAGATCGCCGAGATCGTCGGCTCGTCGGTGGCCAACGCCCGGCAGATGCACCACCGCGCCTCGGTCCGGGTGTCGCAGGGCCGCGACCGGTTCACCCCGACGAACGAGGACCACGCCAGGCTGCTGACGAAGTTCATGGAGGCGGCCGGCGGCGGCGACCTCGACGCGCTGACCGAACTGCTGCACGAGGACGTCGTCATGTGGAACGACGGCGGCGGCAAGGTCAGGGCAGCCCTGCGGCCGATCCTGGGCCGGCGCAAGGTCAGCGCCTTCATCGGCGGCCTGCTGGCCCGCTACGACTTCAGCCGGGCGCGTCTCGTCGAGGCCAACGGCCGCCCCGCCCTGTGGACACACGTGGCCGGAACCGACCAGCTCATCGCCCTCGACGTGCGCGACGGCCGCATCCAAGGGCTCTACGGCATGCTCAACCCGGACAAGCTGACCCGGGTGCGGCCGGACTGATCGGCCCGTCACTATAGTCGGCTTATGGATCTCGGCATCTCGGGCAAGGTCGCCCTGGTCACCGGCGGCAGCGCGGGCATCGGCCTGGCCGCCGCCAAGAGCCTCGCGCGCGAGGGCTGCGACGTGTGCGTCAGCGCGCGCAACCCCGAACGGCTCGCGGACGCGGTGGTGGAGCTGCAGCAGTTCGGCCACGTGGTGCACGCCGTGCTGGCCGACGTGGAGGACCCGGCGGCGGCTCAGCGGGTGGCCGACGAGACGCGCGACGTGCTCGGCCCGATCGACATCCTGGTGGCCAACGCGGGCGGCCCGCCCACCGGCCGCGCCGACGAGGTCGGCCTCAAGGACTGGGACGTCGCGGTGCAGCGCAACCTGCTCGGCACCGTCCGGCTGATCCAGGCGGTGCTGCCGGAGATGCGCTCGCGGGGGTGGGGCCGGATCGTCACCGTCACCAGCTCGTCCGTCCGCGAGGCGATCGACGGGCTGGCGCTGTCCAACGCCATGCGCCCGGCCGTCGCCGGGCTCGTGCGCACGCTGGCCCGCGAGGTGGGCGGCGACGGCGTGCTGGTCAACAACGTGCTGCCGGGGGCGATCGACACCGAACGCCTGCGCGGCATGTCGGGCGGCGACGACCTGGTCGAGGAGCGCGGCCGGGCCGTGCCGGTCGGGCGGGTCGGGCAGGCCGAGGAGGTGGGGGACGTGATCGCGTTCCTGGCCAGCGAGCGGGCCTCGTACGTGAACGGCGTCTCGATGCTGGTCGACGGCGGCGCCGGCCGGGTCATCGCCTGAGCAGGGTGGCGACGACGCCGGCCGCCCACTCCTCGTCCTTGTCGGCCGGGTCGACGAAGTAGGACAGGTTGGCCCGGTGGAAGCAGGCGCCCATCAGCAGGGCGGCCGCCGCGCCGGGGTCGAGGCCGGCGTCGGCGCGGCCCGCGGCCCGCTCGGCGTCGAGGATCTCGGCCAGCGCCCCGATCGGCAGGTGGGGGCCGGTGCCGGTGGTGGCGAGCATGTGCTTGAACCGGGCCAGCAGCGAGGGGTCGGCCAGCATGCCGGAGGCGATGGTGGCGGCCTCGGTGTAGAACTCCAGCGCCGCCAGGGCGAAGCGGGTGAGGTTGTCGGCCAGGTCGCCCTCGCCCGTGCTCAGCCGCAGCCGGGCCAGCGCGGGGGCGAGCGCGGGCAGCCGTTCGAGCAGGACCGAGAGGAACATCTGCTCCTTGCCGGCGAAGTGTTTGTAGAGCAGCGCCTCCGAGCAGCCGGCCGCCTGGGCGATGCGCCTGGTGGTCGCGCCCGAGATGCCGAACTCCCGAATGGCCTGCTCGGCGGCGTCGAGGATGCGCTCACGGGTGCTCATCCGCCCATGATATGAGCGAGTGCTCACCAACCCACGCGTGCATGACATCCTTCCCTTAGGGACCATTGGGGAGAAGGTAGGGGAATGGACAAGCCGGTCATCGTGACGGTTGACGACGACCCGGGGGTGTCGCGGGCGGTGGCGCGTGACCTCAGGCGCCGGTACGGCCATGAGTACAGGATTGTCCGCGCCGAGGCGGCCCACGACGGCATCGAGGCGGTCAAGGAGATGCGGCTGCGCGGCGACGAGGTGGCGGCGATCCTGGCCGACTACCGGATGCCGCAGATGAACGGCGTGCAGTTCCTCGAGGCCGCCATGGACATGTACCCGTACGCGCGCCGGGTGTTGCTGACCGCCTATGCCGACACCGACGCCGCGATCCAGGCGATCAACGTGGTCGACCTCGACCATTACCTGCTCAAGCCGTGGGACCCGCCGGAGGAGAAGTTCTACCCGGTGATCGACGGCCAGCTCGCCGCCTGGATGCGGACCGACCGGACGGCGCGTCCCGAGCTGCGCGTGGTGGGCGACCGCTGGTCGGCGCGCTCGTACCAGGTGCGGGACTTCCTGGCCCGCAACCACGTGCCCTACCAGTGGATGCTGGCCGAGGACCCAGAAGGCGCGCAGCTCGTCAAGGCGGCCGGCGAGGGTTGTCACCTGCCGCTGGTGGTCACCGAGGACGGCACCACGCTGGAGTCCCCCGACCAGGCCGCGCTGGCCACCGCGGTCGGGCTGTCCACCACGCCGGCCACCGACTTCTACGACCTGATCGTGGTCGGCGGCGGGCCCGCCGGCCTCGGCGCGGCGGTCTACGGCGCGTCGGAGGGGCTGAACACGGTGCTGGTCGAGGCGCACGCCTCGGGCGGCCAGGCGGGCCAGAGCTCCAGGATCGAGAACTACCTGGGCTTCCCCGACGGCGTGTCCGGGCAGCAGCTCGCCGACCGGGCGCGCCGGCAGGCGCTGAAGTTCGGCGCCGAGCTGCTGAGCGCGCGCAAGGTCACCCATCTGGAGCCGCGCGGGCAGGCCCGGGTGATCGGGTTCAAGGACGGCGGGGAGATCGCCGCCCACGCGGTGATCCTGGCCACCGGCGTCACCTACCGGCGGCTGGAGGCGCCCGGCCTGGACGACTTCGTCGGCCGGGGCGTCTTCTACGGCGCCGCGCTGACCGAGGCGCCGGCGTGCAAGGACAACGAGGTCTACATCGTCGGCGCGGCCAACTCGGCCGGGCAGGCGGCCGTCTACCTGGCGGGATTCGCGCGCAAGGTCCATTTGTTGGTGAGGGGTGATGGTTTGGAGAAGTCCATGTCCCACTACCTCATCGAGCAGATCAACGCGATCGACAACATCGAGGTCAGCCTCCTGACCGAGGTCGTCGCCGGCGCCGGTGACGACCACCTCGAACGGCTCACGCTGTCGACCAAGGGCGAGGAGCGCACGGTCGACGCCCAGTACCTGTTCGTGTTCATCGGGGCCGAGCCGTACACGTCGTGGCTGGGCGAGACGGTCGAGCGGGACGCCAAGGGGTTCGTGCTCACCGGGCCCGACCTGGTGCAGGGCGGCCGGCGTCCGCGCAACTGGGCGCTGCGCCGCGAGCCCTACTACCTGGAGACCAACGTGCCGGGCGTGTTCGCCGCGGGGGACGTGCGGGCCGAGTCGATCAAGAGGGTGGCCTCCGCCGTCGGTGAGGGCGCGATGGCCGTCGCGCTGGTGCATCGTTATCTGGAGAAGCAATGACCGACACCGTCGACATCGACGAACTGCGCAAGCTCTTCCTGTTCGAGCGGCTGACCGACGAGCAGCTCGGCAAGCTGGCCGCCAGCGGCCGGGTGCGCTCGTTCGCCCAGGACGAGGACATCGTCCGGCAGGGCGAGCCGGCCGAGTGCTTCGCCGTGCTGCTGGAGGGCGAGGTGCAGATGATCAACGAGACGGTCAGCGCCGGCACCGTCGCCATGCCGCGCGCCTCCCAGCCCGGCGTCTACGGCGGCGCGACCTCGGCGTACCTGGGCGACCGGGCGCCGGAGACCTACCAGCACACGCTGCGCGCGACCGCGCCCTCGCGGATCTTCCTGCTGCCCGCCAAGAAGTTCGCCTACATCGTGGCCGAGTGGTTCCCGATGGCGATGCACCTGCTCGACGGCATGATGTCGGGCGGGCGTATGCAGCGGGAGATCATCGACCGGCGGCAGCGGCTGACCGCGCTCGGCACGATCACGGCCGGGCTCACGCACGAGCTGAACAACCCGGCGGCGGCGGCCGTGCGCGCGGTGAGCGAGCTGCGCTCGCTGATCAAGGCGTCCCGCATCCAGCTCGCCCAGCTGGCCGAGGCCGGCATCCCGCCGGAGAAGCTGCGCACGCTGATCGAGGCCCAGGAGGCGTGCACGAGCAACCTGGGCAACCAGCCGCAGCGCTCCCCGCTGGAGATCTCCGACGCCGAGGACGAGCTGGGCGAGGCCCTGGAGGACGTCGGCGTCGAGGACGCGTGGGAGCTGGCTCCCGCGCTGGTCAACGCCGGTTTCACCGCCGAGTACCTGCAGAAGATCCGCGGCAAGGTGGGCGAGGAGCACACCCCGGCCGCCCTCCACTGGCTGGCCGAGGCCGTCGAGATCTCCCAGATGCTGAACGAGGTCACCGAGGCCACCGAGCGCATCACCTCGCTGATCCGCTCGGCCAAGCAGTACTCGCAGATGGACCGGGCGCCGTTCCAGATGATCGACGTGCACGACCTGCTCGACAGCACGATCGCCATCTTCCGCGGCAAGACCCCGCCCGGCGTCAGCGTGGTCACCGACTACGACCGCACGCTGCCGCTCATCCCCTGCTACGCGGGCGAGCTCAACCAGGTGTGGACGAACCTGATCCACAACGCGCTCGACGCCATGGGCGAGGAGGGCACGCTGACCGTCCGCACGGCCCACGACGAGGACGAGGCGATCGTCGAGATCGGCGACACCGGCCCCGGCGTGCCCGAGGCGATCAAGGACCGGATCTTCGAGCCGTTCTTCACCACCAAGAGCGTGGGCGAGGGCACCGGGCTCGGCCTGGACATCTCCTACCGCATCGTGGCCGGGCGGCACGGCGGCGAGCTCAAGGTGCGCTCGGTGCCGGGCGAGACCTGGTTCGAGGTGCGCCTGCCGCTGCGCGAGCCCGCCGCCGTCCAGTAGGCCGGGTCCGCTGAGCCGGGCCTTCTGACGCGGCGCGGGTCACCAGACGTTGTCCCGCGCCGTGTCGAGGGCCGTCAGCACGGCCCCCTCCAGCACCGCGTTGCCCCCGACCCGGGTGGCCCTGACCTCGGTGGGCGCGGGCGACAGCTCGCGCAGCCGGACGGCGACCTGCTCGGCCAGCTCGTCGCCGCCCTCCTGGCCGGTGGCCCCGCCGAGCACCACCAGGCCGGGGTCGAGCAGGGTGACGAACGCGAAGGCGCCCTTGGCGACCCGGCGCGCCAGCTCCTCGGGCCGGGTCGTGTTCTGGAGCAGGATGCACAACGGCGTGCCCTCCACGTCGAGGAAGCCGATCTCGCCCGCGCCCCCCGACGCGCCGCGCCGCACCCGCCCGCCGAGCACGACCGCGGCGCCGATGCCGTCGTCCAGCCAGAGCAGTACGAAGTCGTCGCTGCCCTGGGCGGCGCCGGTGCGCAGCTCGGCGACGGCGGCCAGGTTCACCTCGTTCTCCAGGACGACGGGCACGCCCAGCCGCTCGCGCACCGCGCCCACCAGGCCGGGCCGCCACCCGGGCACGTCGTTGGCCACCGCCAGCTCGCCGTCCATGGGCTTGACCAGGCCGGGCGCGCCCATGACCACGTTGTCGAGCCGACGGCCCGCGGCGGCCTCGGCGACCGTGGCCGCGACGAGGCCGACCAGGTCGCCGGAGATCTCGCGGACGGCCGAGCCGACCACGTGGCCGGTGAGGTCGGCGACCGTGACCTTGATCGCCGTACGGCGCAGGTCGACCCCGGCGACGTGGGCCCGGCCGGCGACCAGCGCGTAGAGGCGGGCGTTGGGGCCGCGCCGGTCCTCGCCGCGCTCGCCGGCCTCCTCGATGAGGCCGCCGCCCCTGAGCCGTTCGATCAGGTCGGAGACGGTGGGCCTGGACAGGCCGGTCAGCTCACGAAGCTGCGGCGCGGTCAGCGGACCGTGCTCCAGCAGCAGGTCGAGGGCGAGCCGGTCGTTGATCGCACGGGCCATGGACGGGGTCGCGGTCTTCACGCCGCCCATAATAGTCAGGAAGGCTCCCTGATAGCTCTTTTCATCAGGAAGGTTGCCTGATAGTTTTTCTGGCCATGAGCCCTCATCGCGCCATCGCGGCCGTCTTCGCCGCGCACGGAGCCGTCGCCGGCAGTTTCGCCACCCGCATCCCGTGGCTCCAGGAGCACGTCCACCTGAGCGCGGGCATGCTCGGGTTCGCACTGCTCTGCCCCTCGATCGGGGCCTTCGCCGCGATGCCGCTGGCCAGTCGCCTGGCCCACCGGTTCGGCAGCCGCGCCACCACGCGCGCGCTGCTCGCCTTGTGGTGCGGCGGCCTGGCCCTGCCCGCCTTCGCCCCCGCCCCCGTCTGGCTGTTCGTCATCTTCCTGCTGTACGGCGCGTCGGCGGGCATGTGCGACGTCGTCATGAACGCCCACGGCGTCACGCTCGAACGGCATCTGAAGAAGCCGGTGATCTCCGGCCTGCACGGCATGTGGGCCGTCGGCAGCCTGGCGGCGGGCGGCCTCGGCACCCTGGCCGCGCACGCCGGCATCGACGCCCGCCTGCACCTGGGGGTCGTCGCCGCCGTCCTGGTGGTCGCGGGCGGGATCGCCGGGCGCGGGCTGCTGCCCGACGGGCCGCGGGCCGCCGCCGGGCCCGCGCCGCGCCGCTTCGCCCTGCCCTCGCGGGCCATCGCGGCCATCGGCGTGGTCGGCTTCTGCGGCACGTTCGCCGAGGGCGCCAGCTCCAACTGGGCCGCGGTCTACCTCACCAACGTCGCCGACGCCGGGCCCGGCGTGGCCGCCGCGGGTTACACGATCTTCATGCTCTGCATGGCCGGGGCCCGGCTGCTGGGCGACCGCGTGGTGCGCCTGACCGGCCCGGTGCGGGCGGTCAGGGCGGGCGGGATCGTCGCGGTCGCGGGCGGCGTGCTGGTGGTCCTGGCCCGCACGCCCGCGCTGGGCATCGTCGGGTTCGCGCTGGTCGGGCTGGGGGTCGCGGTCATCGTGCCGCTGGTCTTCGCGGCGGCGGGGAACGCGGGGCCCACGCCGGGCGAGGGGGTCGCCGGGGTCGCGACGATCACGTACCTGTCGGGGCTGACCGCGCCGGCGGTGACCGGATGGGTGGCCGACGGCGTGTCGTACCCGGCGGCGTTCGCGCTGATCACCGGGATCCTGGTGGCGCTCACGCTGCTCGCGCCGGTGCTGCGGCCGCGCGCGGCGGCCCAGGAGGTGGCCCTGGAGCGGCAGCCGGCGTGATACGCTCCCAAGCGAGCGCTTGGTTTACATACGGAGAGGCCGCCGCATGAAGTTCTCGACCTTCCACCTCTTCCACCGCTTCGACGGGCAGAGCTTCAAGGACGTCTACGACTACCATCTGGAGCTCATCGAGCTGGCCGAGGAGCTGGGCTTCGACGGGGTGCGGCTGGCCGAGCACCACTTCCGCGACTACGGCGTGGCGCCCAACCTGTTCACCATGCTCGCCCACGCCGCCGCCCGCACCTCCCGGCTCCGGCTCGGCACCGGCATCGTGGTGCTGCCGCTGCACAACCCCATCCATGTGGCCGAGGAGGCCGCGCAGGTGGACGTGCTCTCCGGCGGGCGGCTCGACCTGGGGATCGGGCGGGGGTACCAGAGCTTCGAGTTCGAGGGCTTCGGGATCGACCTGGCCGAGGCGCGCGACCGGTTCAACGAGGCGCTGGAGGTGATCCTCGGGCTGTGGACGCGGGAGTCGTACCGGCACGAGGGGAAGTTCTACCGGACCGGCGCCGAGGTCTCGCTCGCGCCCCGGCCGCTGCAGTCACCCCACCCGCCGCTGCACGTGGCCGCGGTCTCCCCCGAGACCGTCACCATGTACGCCGAGCGCGGCCTGCCCGTCCTGGCCGACCCGGCGGCGACGTTCCGCAAGGTCGTCAGGGCGGCCGAGACCTGGCGCGAGACGGCCGCGCGGGCCGGCCACCCGGCGGGCGCCGACCTGGTGGTGGCCCGCAGCGTCTACGTCGCTTCCACGCTGGAGCGGGCCCGCGAGGACCAGGCCAGGTTCGAGGTCTCCTTCGACCGCTCGCGCATCTTCAACGAGCGCAGCGCGCCCATCGACCCCAGGACCGGCAAGGCCGCCCAGGGCTTCGAGTACTACCAGGACCGCTACCTCAAGGGCGGCTCGGTCTCGCCGGACTTCCGCTGGGAGCAGCTGGAGGTCATCGGCGACCCCGCCCGCGTGATCGAGCAGATCTCGCTGCTCAGGGACGCCGGCTTCAGCAACCTCCTGTGCGACTTCGGCAGCACCAGGCCCATGCCGCTGGAGGACATGAAGCGGGTCATGCGCTTCTTCGCCGCCGAGGTCATGCCGGCCTTCGCCCCCGCAGGAGGATGACGATGATCCACAGCCTCACCCTGTCCGACGTCCTGGCCGACCACGCCCGCAGCCGCCCCCGGGTCACCGCCGTGGTGGACGGGGACGTGCGGCTCACCTACCCCGAGCTGGACGCCCGCGTGACGCGGCTGGCCGACGCCCTGGCCGGGCGCGGCGTGGCCGCCGGTGACCGGGTGATGTGGCTCGGCCAGAACTCGCACGCCGTGCTGGAGCTGCTGCTGGCCTGCTCCCGCCTGGGCGCGGTGCTCTGCCCGGCCAACTGGCGGCAGTCGGCGGACGAGCTGCGGTTCGTCCTGGCCGACCTGGCGCCGAGGGTCGTCGTCTGGGAGCACTCCGACACCGCCGCCGAGCTGGCCGACGAGGCGACGTGGGTGCGCGCGGGCGAGGCGTACGAGGAGCTGGTCGCCGGGGGCTCGCCGCGCGAGTTCCCGCAGGTGGACGACGCCGAGCCGGTGCTCGCCCTCTACACCGCCGCCTTCGGTGGCCGGCCCGGCGCCGCCCTGCTCAGCAGCGCCGCCCTGGTGGCCCACAGCGCCACGCTGCTCGTCGTACGGCAGATGGAGCCGGGGTTCACCTTCCTCAACGACGGGCCGCTCTTCCACGTCGGGACGATGATGTTCTGCCTGGCCACCCTCCAGATCGGCGGCACGAACGTGTTCACGCCCGCCTTCGACGCCGAGGAGGTCTGCCGGCTGGTCGACGCCGAGCGGGTGACGCAGGCGTTCCTGTTCGGGCCGATGATCGACGCGGTCGCGGCGGCGAACGCGGGCGGCAAGTACGACCTGTCCTCGCTGCGCTTCGTCGCCCACTCCGCCGAGTGGGACGACATGATCACCGTGGACGACTCGCCCTGGTGCCGCTCGAAGATGGGCGGGTACGGGCAGACGGAGGTGGGCGGCATGCTCACCTTCCTCGGGCTGGCCGAGGGCGGCGCGGGGTTCGCGGGACGGCCGTCGCCGCTGGTCCAGGTGCGCCTCCTGGATCCGGAGGGCGTGGAGGTGCCGGTGGGCGAGGTGGGCGAGATCTGCGCGAGGGGCAAGACCCTCTTTTCCGGATATTTCGCCCGGCCCGACTTAAATGCGGAGAAGTCGCGGTACGGCTGGCATCACACCGGCGACCTCGGCCGCCGCGAACCCGACGGCACCATCACCTTCATCGGCCCGCGGCTCCGCATGATCAAGTCGGGCGCCGAGAACATCTACCCGGCCGAGGTCGAGCGCGCCCTCAGGACCCACCCGGCGGTCGCCGACGCCGCGGTGATCGGCGTGCCCGACCCCCGCTGGCACCAGGCGGTCAAGGCGGTGGTCGTGCTCAGGCCGGACGCCGCCGCCACGCAGGAGGACCTGGTCGCGCACGTCCGGGGTGAGCTGGCGGCGTACAAGAGGCCGCGGGAGGTGGTGTTCGCCGACGCCATCCCCAAGCAGGGATTCACCCCCGACTACGACGCCCTCGACGCCGCGTACGGCGGCGGCAACTACCCGGGCGCCTGACCCGCGAGCCCGGCCGCCCGGTGCGGGCCGGGCCGCACAGGAAGCCCGGCCTCCAGGTGGGCGAGCGCCCTGTCCAGCTCGGCGGGGCCGTCCATGGCCGGGTTGCGGACCCGTTCGAACCACAGGGCCACCATCACGCCCGTGACGGCACCCGTGACATTCCTGATCCGCGCGCTCACTCGTCGGAGATCGATGGATATTGCTAGGCAACTCTTATTTGAGAGTTTACTCTCAGAATTATGCGACTTCCCATCGAACGTCCCACGGAATGTCCCTTCGATCCCCCGGCCGGGCTGGCGGGCCTTCCGGCGATGAGCCGGCTGGAGTTCGCCGACGGCCATCTCGGCTGGCTGGCCACCACGGCCGAGGCGGCCCGCGCGGTGCTGGGCGACCCCCGGTTCAGCGCCCGGCAGGAGCTCAAGCACCGGGCCGCGCCCGGAGGCCCCGCCGGGCTCGGCGTCCCCGCCCCGCCGGGCTTCTTCGCGGCCCTGGACCCGCCGGAGCACACCCGCTACCGCCGGCTGCTCACCGGCCGGTTCACGCTGCGCAGGATGCGCCTGCTCGAACCGCGGATCGAACGCATCGCCGCCGACCACCTCGACGCCATGGCCGCCGCCGGGCCGCCGGCCGACCTCGTGACGGCGTACGCGCTGCCGATCCCGTCGCTGGTCATCTGTGAGCTGCTCGGCGTCCCGTACGCCGATCACGGCCGGTTCCAGGAGCTCAGCGCCCGGCTCGTCACCTTCGGCGCGGACGGCGCGGGGGCGCTCGCCGAGCTGACCGGCTACCTGCGCGACCTGGTCCGCCGCAGGCGCCTGGAACCGGACGGCGGCCTGATCAGCGACCTGACCGGCGAGCTCGACGACGACGAGCTCGCCGGGCTCGCGGTGATCCTGCTGGTGGCGGGCCACGAGACCACGGCCAACATGCTGGCACTGGGGGTGTTCGCGCTGCTGGAGCGCGGGTGCGCGTACGAGGAGGGCGCGGTCGAGGAGCTGCTGCGCTGGCTGTCGATCCTGCATCTCGGCGCGCCGTCCAGAGCCGCGCTGGAGGACGTGGAGGTGGCGGGCGTGACGGTCAGGGCGGGGGAGACCGTGGCCCTGTCCCTGCCCGTGATCAACCGCGACCCGGCCGTGTACGCCGACCCCGACCGGCTGGTCCCGGACCGTCCCGAGGCGCGCCGCCACCTGGCCTTCGGGCACGGCGTGCACCAGTGTCTCGGCCAGCAGCTCGCCAGGATCGAGCTGCGGATCGGCTACCGGGCGCTGTTCGAGCGCTTCCCCGGCCTGCGCCTGGCCGTGCCGGCGGCCGAGGTGCCGGTCAAGCACGACGCCTCGGTGTACGGCGTCAGGAGCCTGCCCGTCACCTGGTGACCGGGCGCGCTCACAGGACGGCGAGCGGGGTGATCGGGCTGCCGGTGCCTCCCTCGATGCGCAGCGGCGCGGCCATGAAGACGAACTCCGTCCGCCCGGCCGCGCCCAGCTCTTCGAGCCACAACATCTCGACCAGGTGGACGCCGTGCCGGTGGAGCAGGATGAGGTGCAGGTCGTCGGCGGCGCACTCGTCGGCGAGCTGACGTTCGTTCAGGCCGCCCACGGCGGCGTTGTCGCAGGCCACCGCCGACACGTCCTGGGCGGCCAGCCAGGCGCCGGCCTCCGCCGACAATCCCGGCTGCCCCGCCCAGTACTCCTCGCGCGACCGCTGCCACACCAGCGGCCATCCCGTACGGACCACCGCGACGTCGCCGGGGCGCGGCGTGGCGATCTCCTGGAGCAGCCCGGCGGGGATCCGGAAGTCCGCCGGCAGGTGGTCGAGCCCGAGCCGCCGGGGCACGTCGAACAGCACTCCCCTGGCCACCACGCCGCCGACGTGCTCGATCCCGCACCTGGTGGCGCCGTAGGAGCGGACGCGGGCGGCCGGATGGCCGTTGTAGAGCCGGTCGCCGGTCCACATGTGGCACAGCGCGTCCATGTGGGTGGTGGTGCCGTGGTGGCTCACCAGCAGGGCGTCGTCGGCCACGCGCAGGCCGTCGCCGACCGGCCGCGCGCCCGCGGCGTAGTCGCCGCCGTCCACGGACATGAAGTGCTGCGGCAGCGGGCGGCCCCGCAGGTGGGGGACGGTCGTGGGGGCCGCCGAGGAGGTGGCTCCCCTGATCGGCATGGCCAGGCTCAGCACCTCGCCGGTGACGGCGCTGCGCAGGGCCTCCAGGACGACGGCGGGGGTCAGCAGGTTGAGGGTGCCCCGCTGATCGTCTGGGCCGAATCGTCCCCAGTTGTTAGGCTCGTGCACCAAGTAAGCGCTCCCTTTCCTGCGGAGGTCTGATGTACTGCGATCCCCGGTTCTCCCGCGTACGCGAGGCGTTCGAGCGGAACTTCGCCGAGGGCGAGGAGCTGGGCGCCGCGGTGGCCGTCCACCTCGACGGCGAGCTGGTCGTGGACCTGTGGGACGGCGTCGCCGACCGGCACACGGGACGGGCCTGGGAGGCGGACACCCCGGCCTTCGCGTACTCGTGCACCAAGGCCGTGACGGCCACCGTGCTGCTGCGGCTCGCCGAGCGGGGGCTGGTGGACGTGCGGGCGCCGGTCGCCGACGTGTGGCCGGAGTTCGCCGCCGGAGGCAAGGACGCGGTCACGGTCGAGCACGTGCTGACGCACTCCTGCGGGCTGCCGGTGATCGAGACGCCGGTGCCGGTGGCGGAGTTCGAGGACCAGCCCGCCATCGCGGCCCGGCTCGCCGGCCAGACACCCCTGTGGGAGCCGGGGACGGCGCACGGGTACCACGCGCTGACGTACGGCTTCCTGGCCGGGGAGGTGGTGCGGCGGGTCACCGGGAAGTCGGTGGGCGAGCTGGTGGCGGCGGAGATCGCCGGGCCGCTGGGGCTGGACCTCTGGGTCGGCGCGCCCGACGACGTGATCCCCCGCGCCGCCCGCCTCAAGGCCCCTGCCCGCCCTCGCCCCGACCCCGAGAACCGTACTCCAGACACCCCGGCTCCCTCCGGCGGCGGGACCGGGCCCGGCACCGGTGGGGGGCGGGATCTGCTGGGCGAGATGAGCCGTGCGGTGCTCGATCCGGGCAGCCTGATGAACCGGGCGCTCGGCAACCCGGCCATCCGCCTGCTCGACGGCGGCGCGAACAACCCGGTGATCCTGCGCGCCGGATGGCCCGCCGCCGGGGTCGTCACCACCGCCAAGGGCCTGGCCGGGTTCTACCGCGCGCTGGTCGGCGGCGACCTGCTGAGCCCCGCGACCCTCCAGGACGCCCTGCGGCCCCGCGTCAGCGGCCCGGACCGCGTGCTGTTCATGGACACCGCGTTCGGGCTCGGCTACATGCGCCCGTCGTTCACGTTCCCGATGCCGTCGGCGACCGCGTTCGGCCACTCGGGGATGGGCGGCTCGCTCGGCCTGGGCGACCCCGCCCGCAACCTGGCCTTCGGGTACGTGATGAACCGGATGGCCGACAGCCTCACCGGCAACCTGCGCGGCCTGCGCCTGATCGAGGCCGTCTACCGCTCCCTGTGACCCCATGGCGCGCGTCACTGCATGGTCACGCCGCCGCTCACCGACAGCGTCTGGCCGGTGATGTAGGCGGCGCGGTCGGTGCACAGGTAGGCGATCAGCCCCGCGACGTCGGCGGGCGTGCCCAGCCGGCGCAGCGGGATCCCCTTGGCGATCTTGTCCACGAGCCCCGGCTCGGCCTCGGAGATCCGCCGGAGCATCGGGGTGTCGGTCGGCCCTGGGCAGACGACGTTCGAGGTCACCCCGCCCCTCGCGGCCTCCCGGGCGAGCGTCTTGGCCAGGCCGAACAGGCCCGCCTTGGTCGCCGCGTACGCGCCCTCGCCGCCCGACCCGGCCCTGGCGCCGTCGGAGGAGACGAACACCAGCCGTCCCCAGCCCCTGGCCGTCATGCCGGGCAGGAGCAGCTTGGTCATGAGCATCGGGCCGCGCAGGTTGACCTGCCACATGAGGTCCCAGTCCGCCGGGTCGCTCGCGGTGAACGGCCGCACGACCGACACCCCGGCGTTGTGCACGAGCACGTCCACCGGCCCGGCCTCGGCGCAGAACGCCTCGACGGAGGCGGGCGAGGCCAGGTCCACGGCCAGCGCCCGCGCCCCGGCCAGCGCCGCGGCCGTCCGGCGGGCGCCCGGCAGGTCCACGTCGGCGACGGTGACGCGGGCGCCGAGCGCGGCGAGGTCGGTGGCGACCGCCGTGCCGATCGCGCCCGCTCCCCCGGTGACGACGGCGACGCGGCCGTCGAGGCGCAGGCCGTCCATCACGTCCACGCCCGGACGAGGTCGGCCGCGGCGACGCGGGTGGCCAGCAGGCCGATCGTGTTGCGCAGGACGGCCTGCGCGTAGTCCTCGGGGATCCCGGCCACCGCGTCCCGCACCACCGTCACCCGGTAGCCGAGGTCGACCGCCTCCAGCGCCAGCCCCGGGATGCCCAGGTTGAGCGAGACCCCCATCGCGACCACCGACGAGACGCCGAGGGAGCGCAGCGTCATGTCCAGCGAGGTGCCGGTGAACGGCGAGAACCCGTGGTGCCGCCGGCTCTCCAGGTCGCCGTCCTCGCGCAGCTCGGGCAGCACCTCCACGGCGGCCGTGCCCTCCAGCATGTGCGCGGGGTCCTTGAGCAGGGAGACGATGAACGGGCAGTTGCCGGTGTGCGAGCCCGCCCGGTCCGGCCGGAAGGCGGCCGTGCAGTGGATCACCGGGAGCCCGGCCGCTCGGGCCGTGCGCAGGACGCGGGCGGCGTTGGGGACGACGTCGTGACGGGCACAGGCCGCCACCAAATCCGGAAATTTCGTGAGATCGCCGACGACCCCCCGCTGCATCTCCATCACCAGCACGGCCGACCGCTCCACCCGCACCCTCCGTCATTTAGCCGAGCGCTTGCTTGGGTTCGCTACAGCATAACACCGCCCCCACGGCCTCACCTTTCATCACAAACGGCGAAATTTCTCCAGACGTGACAACCCACACCCCGGGTGAGACCGTCGAATGCACGACGGCATGCCTGATGGGGGTTGGACTTGGTCCCTGGTTACCGTGAAGTTCGTCAGCTCGGCGCTGGCCGCACCGGCCGCGTGTTCCTCGCCACCTACCAGTCCACCGGCGCCTACGTCGCGATCAAGTACCTGAACGCCACCCTGCGCAGGGACCCCGAGTTCATGGACCGCTTCAGGGCCGACACCCATCAGCTCGTCGAGATCGACGACCCCAGCGTGGTCCGCATCTACGAGTACGTCGAGACCCCGGCGCGGGCCGCCGTCGTCATGGAGCTGGTGGACGGCGTCTCACTGCGCACACTGCTGGCCGAGCACGGCCGGACGCCCCCGGAGGCGGCCCTGGTGCTGCTCAAGGGCATCCTCGCCGCCCTGGCCGCCGCGCACGAGAAGGGCGTGCCGCACCGGGACGTCAAGCCGGAGAACGTCCTGGTCCAGGCGGACGGCACGAGCAAGCTGGCCGACTTCGGCGTGGTCGTGCACGCCGAGGAGCCGGGGGTGCCGGCGGGGAGCCCGGCGTACATGTCGCCGGAGTTGTGGACGCAGGGACGGGCGGGGCCGCCGGCCGACCTGTACGCGGCGGCCTGCGTGCTGTTCGAGGCGGTCAGGGGGCGGCCGCCCTACCGGGCGTACAAGGAGGGCGGGGACGGCGAGCAGGACGTCGCGGCCCTGCGGGAGCTGCACCTGACGGACCCGGTGCCGCTGGAGGTGGTCCCGGACGCCCTGCGCGACCTGCTCAGGCGCGGGCTGGCGAAGGACCCGGCGGCCCGGTACGCCTCGGCCCGGCAGTTCGCCGCCGAGCTGGAGGAGGACGCCGTCGCCGGGTACGGGCCCGACTGGGAGCAGCGGGGCCGCCGCCGGCTCGCCGAGCTGGCCACGCTGCTGGCGCTGCGCTTCCCGCTGGCGGCCAGGACCGAGCGGGACGCCCGCGCCCCGGCCGGGATCCGCGGGCGGGCGGTCCGGCTGCCCGCGCTGCCGCCGCACCTGTGGGTGGCGGGCGCGACGGTGGTCGCCGTGGCGATCGCGCTCGTGATCTCCGGCGGACGGCTGTCGCCGGGGGCGGGCACGATCCTGATGCCGCAGCCGAAGCCGTCGGGCGAGCTGAACCCGGCGCCGGTCGACGCCCACACGCCGACGCCCCGCAGGAGCACGCCCGCCACGTCCCGCGGCAGCGCGCCCCCGCCCGCCCCCACCGGCGGGCCGCACGTCTCCACCGGCCCGCCCGCGCCCACGAGTGCCGCGCCGCCGATTCCGCCGCCGATGCCGACGCGGGCGCAGAGCGGGAGCGCCCTGCCGCCGCCCGCCGTGCGGGAGGCGAGCATCGCGCGGTGGAGCGGTTCGGCGGGCGCGATCAGGGTGTCCGCGGACGGCACCGGGCCGGTGCGGCTGCGGATCGCGTACACGCGGCGGCTCGGCGACGGGCCGGTCACCACCGTGCGGCGGGAGACCCTCACGTTGCGCGGCAGCACCGCCTACACCAGCGGGGTCCGGCACGATCCCGGCAGCGTGGACTGCGGGGTGCGGGCCTACCTCGGGATCGTCGTCATGACCGAGCCGGCGGCGGTCAACGGGCCGCAGGTGAGCGAGGTCCCGGTGGACGGCCCCGCCTGCCCGACCCCACCGCCGACCCGCTCGGGACCGGCCACCCCGACCGGCACCGCGTCCCCGACCGGCGGGCAGCCCGTGGACCACCCGGCACCGGGGGCGACGTCGCCGGCCGGCGGGCAGCCCGTGGCACGTCCCACGCCGGGGATGACGTCCCCGGCGGCCGCGCTCCCGCCCACCCCGGCGGACTCCCCCTCAGGGGAGGGCGGGCTGGTGCCCGGCAGTCAGGAGCGGGAAGGCCGCTAGGAGCAGGGCCATGAGGGCGCAGCGCGCAGTGCAGGGGGGCGGGCGCGGTGGGCCGGTTCGGGGAGGCGGTGGCTCTTGTCGGGTAACCAAGCGTGCGCTAGCTTGGCAGCGATGAGCGGTGACACCTCCCCCACCGGCGCCGCAGGGGCGCGCGGCGAGCTGGTGATCCAGCGCTGCGTGTCCTGCGGCCGCCGCGGCTGCCTGCCCGAGCCGTCGTGCCCGTCCTGCGGCGGCGGCGAGCTTGCCGCCGAGCCCGCCAGGGGCACGGGGACGGTCCACACGTTCACCGTCGTGCACCGGTCGTTCGCGCCCGGTTACCGGGGGCGGGAGCCGTACGTGCCGGCGTGGGTGGACCTGGACGAGGGTGTGCGCGCGTTCGGGCACGTCGTGGGGTGCGCGCCGGAGGAGGTCCGCGTCGGGATGCCGGTGCGGGTGACGTTCGTGGACGATCTGCCGCATTGGAGGCCCGTGTGAAGCTCGGCAACGTGCTCATCCCCGTAGCCGACCTGGACGAGGCGATCGCCTTCTACGGCCTGCCGGTGAAGTTCAGGGACGGCGACAGGTTCGCCGCGCTGGACGGCGGCGGCGTCACCGTGGCGCTGGCCGGTCCCGCCGAGCACGTCACCGCGTCGGCGGCGCCGTCGTACAAGGTGGACGACGTGGCGGTGACGGTGCGCGAGATGGCGGCCCGCGGGGCCGAGGTGGTGCGCGCGCCCGAGGACGGGCCGCACGAGAGGCGGGCCGTGCTGCGCGACCCCTCAGGAAACACGTTCGTGCTCTACTCGCCCCTCTGACCTGGAGGCACCCCCATGGCGCGATCACCCTACGGCAACTACGGCCACGCGATCCTGACCGCGGGAGCGCTGCGCACGCCCGACCGGGTGGCGCTGACGTACTGCGGCGAGCGGAGCTTCACCTACGACGAGCTGAACCGGGCCGTCAACCGCCGGGCGAACGCGCTGCTGGCGGCCGGGATCACCGCCGGGCAGCGGGTGGCGGCACTGCTCAACGAGACGCTGCTGGTCGCCGAGGTCTACCTCGCCCAGGCCAAGATCGGAGCGGTGACGGCGGCGCTCAACCCGTACTGGCCGGCCGAGACGCTGCGGGCGGTGGTGGCCGCCTCCGGCTGCACGGCCTTCGTGTACGACTCCACGGTCGCCGAGCTGGTCGACGGCATCAGGGACGCCCTCCCGGAGGTCACCACCTGGATCGACGCCGGCGAGCTGACCGGCGGCCAGGAGGAGGAACCGCCGCTGGGCGGCTTCCACGACGACCCGCTGGCCCTCTACTACACCTCCGGCACGACCGGCCTGCCCAAGGCCGTCGTGCACACCCACGCCTCCTCCCTGGCGACCGCCCAGATCTGGCTGGACGTGCCGCGCGGCCCCGACTCGGTGTTCGGCACCGGCGCGATCATCTGGGGCATCGGCTTCCCCGCCATCGTCGGCCCCGCCCTGTACGCGGGCATGCGCCTGGTGCTGGAGCAGGACTGGGGGCCGGCGAACTTCCTGCGCGTGGTGCCGCGCGAACGGGTCACGCACGTGTCGCAGATCCCGTCGTTCTACGCGGCGCTGCTGGGGACGTCCGAGCACGAGGGCGTGGACCTGTCGTCGATCCAGGTGATCATGCTGGGCGGCGAGCCGCTGACCGCGACCATGCTCGACCGGATCAAGGCCAGGCTGCCCGGGGCCGGGGTCTACTCCTACTACGGGCAGACCGAGGCGCCGTACACGTGCATGGGCCGCGTGGACGACGGCTCGACGCCGCTCGGGTCGTCCGGGCGGGCGCGCACGGGCAACGCCGTACGGATCACCGGCCCGTCCGGCGCCGCCGTGACCGGCGAGGTCGGCGAGATCAACCTGGCCGGGCCGCACCGCATGGCGGGCTACGACGGGACGGACGACCACGGCGTCCTGCGCGGCGAGTGGTACGTGGGCGGCGACCTCGGCACGTTGTCGGACGACGGCGTGCTGCGCGTCCTCGGCCGCCGCGAGGACTCCATACTCAAGCACGGCCAGTGGACGCAGCCGGCCACGATCGAGGAGGCCGTCTCGGCCCTGGACGGCGTGGCCGAGGCCGGCGCGGTGGGCGTGCCCGAGGGAGCGGCCGAGCAGCGGGTGCTGCTGGCGGTCGTGCCGCGCGCCGGGCAGTCGCTGGACGCCGCCAAGCTGTCGCTCGCCCTGGCCGACACGCTGCCGCCGCACCAGCGGCCCGACCACATCGTGGTGACCGGCGAGCTGCCGCACTCGCAGGACGCCTCCGGCGGCCCCGGCAAGCTGCTGCGCCGCCGGATCCGCGAGCAGCACGGGCACCTGCTCGGGTGAGCGCCCAGGAGCAGGGGAGCGGGGACGTCCACGGCGACGGGGAAAGCCACGACGTCCCCCGCGAGCACGAGGTCAAGGAGCTGGTCGCGGAGGCCGGGGTGCCGGTGCCGCGCGGGGTCGTGGTGCGCGACCTGGACTTCACGGCGGCCGGGGAGCTGGCCGAGCCGCTGGTGCTGAAGGCGTTCGGCCCGGGGCTGGTG
The DNA here is from genome assembly GCF_040631115.1 of Nonomuraea sp. NPDC005692. NCBI lineage: Bacteria > Bacillati > Actinomycetota > Actinomycetes > Streptosporangiales > Streptosporangiaceae > Nonomuraea > Nonomuraea sp. NPDC005692. Next base: position 70,953 of record NZ_JBEXYU010000034.1, read on the forward strand.
CACAAGTCGGAGGCGGGGGCCGTCCGGCTCGGCCTGCGGGTGGACGGCCTCGCCGCGGCGGCCGCGGAGATGCGCTCCCGGCTGGACGTGGAGGGTTTCCTGGTCGAGGAGCAGGCGCCCGCCGGGGTGGAGCTGATCGTCGGGCTGGTCGGCGACCCGGGGTTCGGCCCGGTGCTGCTGACCGGGCTGGGCGGCGTCTGGACGGAGGTGATGCGCGACACGGCGCTGCGCCTCTGCCCGATCTCCGAGCGGGACGCGCGGCTCATGCTGGACGAGCTGCGCGGCGCGGCCCTCCTGCGCGGCCACCGCGGCAGCCCGCCCGTGGACGTGGCCGCCGTGGTCAAGCTGCTCATGACGGTCGGCGGCCCCGGCGGCCTGTGGGAACGGCTGGAACTGGGCGAGTTCGAGCTGAACCCGGTCATCGCCACCCCTTCCGGCGTGACCGCGGTGGACGCGCGCCACCTGCCCGGCCGGGCGCGCCCGCCCGCCGTCCGCGAGCCGGCGGACTTCCTGCCGCTCTTCGAGCCCCGCGCGGTGGCCGTCGTCGGCGCCTCGGCGAGCAGGCCGAACTTCGGGAACATGTTCCTCGACTTCTACCAGGCCGCCGGGGTGCCGCTGGTGGCCGTGCACCCGTCGGCCGCCGAGGTGGCGGGGGTGCCCGCGGTGCCGTCGCTGGCCGCCGCCGACGTGGACTACGCGCTGGTGGCGGTGCCCGCCGAGCGGTGCGCCGAGGTCGTGCGGCAGGCGTCGGGCATTCCGTACGTGCAGGTGATGAGCGGCGGGTTCGGCGAGGCCGGACGCGCGGACCTGGAACGCGACCTGGCCGAGGCCGCCCGCGCGGCGGGCACCCGGCTGCTCGGCCCCAACTGCATGGGCGTGTACTGCCCGCGCGGCCGGCAGACGTTCGTCGGCGGCGGCGTCGGACCGGCGGGGACGGTCGCGCTGATCTCGCAGAGCGGCGGCCTCGCAGGTGAGGTGATCAAGGTCGGGGAGCGGCGCGGGCTGGCGTTCAGCCGGGTCGTCACCGTGGGGAACGCGGCCGACGTGACCCCCGCCGAACTGCTGTCCTGGCTGGCCCGCGACCCCGAGACGCGGGCCGTCGGGCTCTACCTGGAGGACCCGCGCGGCGGCCGGGAGCTGCACGAGGCGCTGCGCGCGGCCGGGCTGCCGGTGGCGCTGCTGGTCGGCGGGCGCAGCTCGCAGGGACAGCGGGCGGCGCTCTCGCACACCGGCGGCATGCTGAGCGACCTGCGGGTGTGGGCGGCGGTCGCGGCCCAGACCGGCACGGCGCTGGTCTCCTCCCAGGACGACCTGATCGGCGTGCTGGCCTTCTTCCAGGCGCACGGCTCCCGCGTGACGGACGGCGACCGGGTGCTGGTGATCGGGCCGAGCGGCGGCGCGGGGGTGCTGGCCGCCGACGCGTTCGACCGGGCCGGCGTGCGGCTCGCCCCGCTGCCGGACGGCGCGCTCGACGGGCTCGGCCTGGCCGCCGCGGGCAACCCGCTGGAGGTGCCGGTGGGCCCGCGCGGGCGTCCCGGGCTGGTGCCGGAGGTGATCGAGGCGATCGTCCGGCGGGAGCCGTACGCGGACGTGGTCGCCCACGTGAACGTGCAGAGCTTCTTCGCCTACGGCGACGCGGCCGAGCCCCTGTACGCCTACGCGCGGGCCCTGGCCGGCGCGCAGGAGGCGCTGCCGCACGTCAGGATCACGCTCGTGACCAGGAACGGCGAGTGCGCGCCCGCGGGCGTGGAGGACGAGGTACGGCGGATCGCGGCGGCGGCGGGCGTCCCCGTCTACCGCTCCATGGAGGCGGCCGCGGCGGCCGTCGCGGCAGGAGGTAGTCGTGGGACTGCTTGACGGCAAGGTCGCGCTGATCACGGGCGGGGCCAGGGGCATGGGCGAGTCGCACGTGCGCCTGTTCCTCGAGGAGGGCGCGCGGGTGGTCTTCGGCGACGTGCTGGAGGAGGAGGGCAAGGCGCTGGCCGCCGAGACCGGGGCCACGTACGTGCGGCACGACGTGCGCAGCCCGGACGAATGGCGGCGGGCCGTCGGCACGGCCACGGAGCTGCACGGCCGGCTGGACGTCCTGGTGAACAACGCCGGCATCCTCACCTACGGCCGCATCCAGGACATGGCCCCCGAGGACTTCGACCGGGTGATCGACGTGAACCTCAAGGGCACCTGGCTGGGGGTCAAGTCGGTGATCGACCCCATGAAGGCGGCCGGGCGCGGCGCCATCGTGAACATCTCCTCGATCGAGGGGTTCGTCGGGGCGGAGGGGTTGTCGGCGTACGCGGCCTCGAAGTTCGCGGTGCGTGGGCTTACCAAGTCCGCGGCGCGGGAGCTGGCCAGGTTCAGGATCCGGGTGAACTCGGTGCATCCGGGGGCGATCAACACGGCGATGGCGGTGAACCCGGACCTGATGGCCGAGGTGGACGCGGAGGCGTTCGTGAAGTCCATGGTCATCAAGCGGTTCGCGAAGCCGGTGGAGGTCTCGCACGTGGTGGCGTTCCTGGCCTCGGACCGGGCCAGCTACTGCACCGGGAGCGAGTTCACGGTGGACGGAGGGCTGCTGACGGGGGCCGGTTACTAGGGCTCCGCGGCACGACACGCGGCACTTTTCCTGTTAAATCACCCACCTTGGGCGCGCCCGACAGCTCGGTTGAGCTGCGGTTATGCGCCCGGTGATGTCTTTACCTGTTCTTGGGGTGTGCTTGACCTTGGTCACGAAGCGGTAACCTCGCACCGCACGGAAGACTACAGGTTTCCGGTTTTGCCACACATGTCCCGGGTTACCCCCGTGTACCCCAGCATGTGCGGATAAATCCGGATCTTGACCGGAAGGTTCCCCCATACTTCCATGACGCCCGAGATGCAGAAGTACATCGACCTGCTGGAAAGCCAGCTCGGCTACTCCGAGAAGGCCGGTGCGTACACCAAGTTCGGCGACTGGTACGGCAAGACCGTCGAGTTCGACGCCGACTACTCCGCCGCACCCTGGTGTGACATGTACCTCTCCTGGGCCGCGCACAAGCTCGGCTACCAGGAGTGGATCGGGCAGTTCGCCTGGACCGTACGGCACGCCGAATGGTTCAAGGCCCAGGGAGCCTGGGGGAAGACGCCCAAGCCCGGCGCGTTCGTCTTCTACGACTGGAGCGGCACCGGGAAGATCGACAACATCGACCACGTCGGCATCGTCACGCGGGTCGAGGGCGACACGATCTTCACCATCGAGGGCAACATCGACGGCGGCGTCGCCAAGCGCAAGGAGCGCGACACCAGCAAGGTCGTCGGCTACGGCTACCCCGAGCGCATCAAGGCCCGCCTCGACGAGGAGGCGGCCCAGAAGCGGGCCGACGAGCAGGCGGCGACGCCCGCCAGGCCCGGCACCGACGTGGGAACGCTCCAGCTTCCCGCCGACTCGCTCAGCTCCCTGATCCCGCACGTCGAGCAGGAGCGCGCCGCCGAGGTCCCGCTCGCGGCGCGTCCGAAGGCCAAGTCCGACGAGCCGGCCAGGACCACGGCGTCCTCGACTCCGGCGTCGCCCGCCGCGCCCTCGGCGTCCGCCTCGCCCGCGACGGGGGCGGCGCCCGTGCCGACGGCGGCGGCCGGCAGGTCGGGACAGAAGTCCAAGCACGCCAAGGCGACGACCGCCGACACCACGTCGGCCACCGCCGAGCCCCTTCCCGCGCTCGTGGACGCCTCCTCGCCCGGCTCGCTGTCCACGATCGGCTCGCCGTCGCTGGTGGGGTCCGCGCTGATCGCCGCCCTGGCGCTGGTCGCCCTGGCGAAGACCCGCCAGGGCCGCCTCCGCCCGGCGACCGCCGCGAAGGCCGCCCGCGTACGCGCCGCCTCCGCGCCGAGCCTCTCCACAGGGGAAGGCGTCACCCTGCGCACCGCCGCGCTGAGCGTCACTTCGGCGGAGAGCACCTCTGCGGGCGTCGTCGCGGGCATCGCCGTGCCCGTTCCCGTGCCCGTCGCCGTGCCTCTTCCCGGGACGCGTTCCAGGCGCGGCACCCACGCCGCCCCCTCACGCCACCGGCGTCGCCGCCGTCCCGCGGAGACGCGCCACGAACACACCCGCCCGTCCCCGCGGCGGACCACCGCCGAGCCCTTCGAGCTCACCACCCCTTCCGGCACGGGCTCCGAACGCGCGGCCGCCTCTCACGAGACCGGTCAGGGCGACCGCTTCGAGCTTGGCACGGGCTCTTTCGAGGCCGGCCGGAGCCGCACCGTCGAGTTCGCCGCCCCCGTCCCCGAGTTCGACCACGCGGGCGGCGCGGAGCTCGCGGCCGGTGTGGACGCGTTCGAGGCGTTCACCGACCGGACGGCCCCGCCGCGGCGGCTGGACAGCGCCTCGTTCCGGCCCGCCCCCGACACGGCGCCCTTCGAGCCCATGTTCGACACCGGCCCGATGGTGCCGATCTCGCTTCCCCCGGCGACAAGCACGTTCAGCGCCTTCTCCCCCGGCCCTCGTCCCGGGGCCGAGGTGGCCGCCCGGACGAGGACGACGCCGCGGGCCGCCCAGGCGTCCGGGATCGGCGCGACCTACCAGGGCCGTCGGCGCCGCAGCGAGCCGCTCCCGGACACCTACGCCTCCGAGCACGTCTTCTTCATGGACGAGTTCACCGCCGACTCCGTCCCGCGCGGCCGCCGGCACCGTCGCGCCGCCACGACGGTCCCGCAGCAGCCGCGGAGCCTGCACCAGGAGTCCGGCGGCACGAGCACCGTCGACGCCTTCGTCCAGGACGCCCCCCTGCGCGGCCGCCGTCACCGCACCCCCACCCGCGAGATCGTCAGCACCCCCGACTGGGGGCGTCAGCCCGCCTGAGAACGACCGGGCGGGGTCAGGCCACGTCGTACTCGGCGGCGAAGGCGGCCAGGCGGGTGACCGCGTCCCGGCTGCGCGTCCACGGCCGGACGATCAGCCGTTCCACCCCCAGCTCCGCCCAGGCGGCCACCTCCCCGGGAGAGCCCAGCGCGTACGCGTGCGCCGTGACCGGCACCCCCGCCCCCAGCCGCGCCACCTGCGGCCTGATGGACTCGATCGTGTGCGGCATGCTGATCCACCCGTCGCACAGCCGGGACGCCCGGCGCAGCGCCGCCGCCGACTCCCCGCCGGCCAGCACCGGTAGCCGCCCCTGCACGGGCTTGGGCTCGAAGGCGACCTCGGGGAACCGGTAGAACCGTCCGGAATGGGCGACCACGGGTTCGGTCCAGAGCCGCCGGACGACCTCGATGACCTCGTCCAGGCGGGCGCCGCGGGTCTCGAAGGGCAGCCCGGCCGCCGCCCACTCCCCGCGGTACCAGCCCGCGCCCACGCCGCAGATCGCCCGTCCGTCCGACACCACGTCCAGGGTGGCGAAGGCGCGGGCCGAGACGAACGGGTGGCGCAGGGCCAGCAGGTGCACGGCGGTGCCGAGCCGGACGCGGGTGGTGAGCCCGGCCAGCCAGCACAGGTAGGCCGGGGCGTCGAACAGCGGGGTCGTCGGCCTGATGCCGGGGTCCTCGGTGCCCGGGTAGACCGCGAGCGACAGGTCGGTGGCGAACACCAGGTGCTCGGGCAGCCACACCGACTCGAACCCCAGCTCGTCGGCGGCCACGGCCACGTCCTTCCAGGCGTCCGGGTGCAGCAGCCCCAGCGGCACGCCGTACTTCACGGGTACCTCCGCAGGTCGCGGGTGCGCAGGCAGGCGCGGACGTGTCGGCGGTGGGCGGCGGTGGTGCCGTGCGCGGCCGACAGCGACCAGGCCCGCGCGAGCCAGAACCGCAGGTCCAGCTCCTCGGTGTAGCCGATCGCGCCGTGGGTCTGCAGGGCGACCCGGGCGGCCAGCGTCGCCGCCTCGCCCGCCGCGGCCTTGGCGGCGCTCGCGTCCCGTCCGGCCGTGGGCGCGCCCCCGTCCACGGACAGCGCCGCGCGGTGCACCAGCGGCGCGGCGAACTCGACGGCGACCGCCACGTCGGCGAGCTGGTGCCGGACGGCCTGGAAGGACCCGATCGCCGCGCCGAACTGCCTCCTGACCCCCGCGTACGACACCGAGACCGCGAGCAGCTCCCGCGCGACCCCGACCAGCTGGGCGGCCGTCGCCACCGCGACGGCCCGCGCCGCGAGCGCCACCCGGTCCGCGCCGGGATCATCATGTCCCGGCGCATCGAAGGCGACGTCGAACATCGGCCGGCACGGATCCACCCCCGGCACGGCGGTGAGCCGCGCCTCGTGCCCCGGCAGCACCCGCACCCCCTCCCCCGCACGCGCCACGACCAGCACGTCGGCGAGATCGGCGTCGGCCATGTACGCCTCCCCCGGCAGCAGCACCCCGACGCACACCCCGCCCGCGGCCAGCTTGGACAACCCGGGCGTCAGGAACGCCGCCGCCACCGCCGTCTCGACCACCGGCCCCGGCAGGCAGGCCCGCCCGGTCTCCTCGACGGCGGGCAGCACGTCGGTCAGCCCGAGCCCGAGCCCGTCGAGCTCGGGCGGCAGGAGCAGCCCGAAGAACCCCAGCTCGGCGAGCCGGTCCCAGGCCGGACGGCGTTCGGTCCGCAGCGCGCCGGGCGGGCAGTGCGCCCGCAGCACGTCGCGTACGGTCGCCCCCAGGGCGAGTTGCTCGTCGGTGAAGGCGAAGTGCATGAGGGCGACTCCAGGGGGGTCATCGGGGCAGGCCCAGGACACGCTCGGCGATGATGTTGCGCTGGATCTCGTTGGTGCCCGCGTAGATCGGCCCGGCCAGCGAGAACAGGAAGCCGTCCAGCCAGGCCGTCCCGCCGGCGCGGTCGCCGAGCAGTTCCATGGCCAGCTCGTGCATGCGCAGGTCCAGCTCCGACCAGAACACCTTGCCCATGCTGGCCGCCGCCCCGATCTCGGCCCCGGCCATGATCCGGCGGGCGGTGGCGAAGGTGTGCAGCCGGTACGCCTCGGCCGCCGTCCAGCAGCGCGCGGCCCGGTCGGCGAGGGCGGGGTCGGCGTCCCGGGCCAGGTCGAGGAGGCGGTCGGCGGTGGCGAGGAAGCGGCCGGGGCTGCGCAGGGTCAGGCCGCGTTCGGAGGAGGTGGTGGACATCGCGATCCGCCAGCCGTCGCCGGGCTCGCCGAGCACCATGGAGTCGGGCGCGAACACCCCGTCGAAGTGCAGCTCGGCGAACCCGGGCAGGCCGTCGAGCTGGGCGATCGGCCGGACGGCGACCTCGTCCAGGGGGAACAGGAAGTACGTCAGGCCCTTGTGCCGCGCGCCGGAGGTGCGGAAGAGGCCGAAGCCGTGGGAGGCGTGGGCGGCTCGGGAGCTCCAGGTCTTGTGGCCGTACAGGAGCCAGCCGCCGTCGGTGCGTTCGGCGCGGGCGGTGAGCGCGGCGAGGTCGCTGCCGGCCTCGGGCTCGGACCAGGCCTGCGCCCACACGTCCTCGGCGGTCGCCATCCGGGGCAGCCAGCGCCGCCGCTGCTCTGGGGTGCCGAACCGCATGAGGCTGGGGGCCAGGAGGAAGATGCCGTTCTGGCTGACCCTGGCGGGGGCGCCGGCGGCCCAGTACTCCTCCTCGAAGATCAGCCATTCGATCAGGGACGCGGCCCGGCCGCCGTACTCGCGGGGCCAGGAGACGACCGACAGCCGCTCGCCGGCCAGCAGCGCCTCCCAGGCGCGGTGGGCCCGGAAGCCTTCGTCGGTGTCCATCGGCGGGAGCCGCTCGGGCACGTGGGCGGCCAGCCAGTCGCGAACCTCGGCGCGGAAGTCCAGCTCGGCCGGGGAGAAGTCGAGATCCACGAAACCAAACTAGCGCACGCTTGGTCTACTGGCCAGGCCGCCGCCCGTCGGCCTAGTCTGGACGTCGTGCAGGGTCTTCTGCTCCGGCTGTCCACGCTCGACACCGACGCCGAGAGCGCGGTGCGGGTCATCGCCTACTTCGACTCGCTGGTGCGCGACCACGTGACCGTGCCCGTGCTGCTCGCGGCCACCGCGCGGCTGGCGCGATGTCCGGTCGGCCTGCACGACGCCACCGGCGGCCGGCGCCTCCGGACGGGCCCGGACGGCCGGGCCGCCGACGCGGAGACGCCAGGGGCCGGGAAGAAGGCCGGTGAGGGGGCGCGGGCCAGGGAGCTGAGCGGCGGCCTGGGCAGCGTGTGGATGGAACGCGAGGGCGTCCCCCACGGCCTCGACGACATCGTGCTCGAACGGTTCGCCGCCGCCGCCGAGCTGACCTTGGAACGCGCCGCCGCGCAGGCCCGCGAGGGCCAGGACCCGGCGCTGGTCGAGCTGGTGCTGTCGGCCGAGACCGGCGAGGCGGAACGGGCACGGGCGCTGCGGCTGCTCGGCTTCGTCCCCTCCACCCCACTCCAGGCCATGGCGTTCGCCCTGCCCACCGACCCGCTCCAGACCACGACGCCTGCTTCCCCCCACGACCCGCTCGCGGCCGGGTTGCGGGCGATGGGGCACCGCGTCCGTACGGCGCGGATCGGCGACACCCAGGCCGTGCTGGTGGCCACCACCGTCGAGGGCGAGCTGCCCGAGGGCGCCCGCGTGGGCATCGGCCCCGAGCTGCCCGGGTCGCACGCCGCCGAGTCGTGGGCCAAGGCCCGCACGGCGCTGCGCTTCACCGGCCCGCACGACCGGGTGGTGCGCTGGACCGAGCTCGGCGCGCTCGCGCTGTTCGCCGACCTGCCCGGCCCGGCCGTCGCGGAGCTGGCCGACGTGCGGGCGATGGCGCGGCTGGGCGAGGACCACCTGCTCGCGGTGCGCGCGCTGTGCTCGGCCGGATCGGTCCGCGCCGCCGCCACCGGGCTGCACCTGCACCACAGCTCGATGGCGGGCCGCATCACGCGGGCGGAGTCGGTGCTGGGCTTCTCCCTCGCCGACCCGGCCGGACGCCTGCGCGCCCACCTCGCCCTGGCCCTGCTGCGCCTCCTTGCGAACACCCCCACCGCTACAGGCGGTACGCCCGCCTGAGCGCGGCCAGCCGGGTCTCCCGCGCCCGCCTGCTCAGCGGGGTGTCCGGCACCATGACGTCGAACCCGTGGAACGCCCCCGGGTAGAGGTGGAACTCGGTGGACACCCCGGCCCGCGCGAGCCGCTGGGCGTAGTCGATGTCCTCGTCCCTGAACACCTCCAGCTCGCCCACGTCGACGAACGCGGGCGGCAGCCCCGACAGGTCCTCGGCCCGCGCCGGCGCCGCGTACGGCGGGACGTCCGGCCCGCCCGCCCGGTCGCCGAGCAGGGCGGACCAGCCGTAGAGGTTCGCGGCCCGGTCCCAGACCACGGCCTCGGTGAACTCCAGGCTCGACGGGGTGGTGTTGCGGTCGTCGAGCATCGGGCAGATCAGCAGCTGGAGGACCACCTCGGGCCCGCCCCGGTCGCGAGCGAGCAGCACGGTCCCGGCGGCCAGCCCCCCACCCGCGCTGGCCCCGCCGACGGCCAGCCTGGCCGGGTCGATGCCCAGCTCTTCGGCGTTCTTGGCGGTCCACACCAGCCCCGCGTAGCAGTCCTCGACCGGCGCGGGGTGCGGGTGCTCGGGCGCCAGGCGGTAGTCGACGGAGACCACGACGACGCCGAGCCGCTCGACGTAGTCGATCATCGTGGCCTCGTCCACCTCCGGTATGCCGACGATCATGCCGCCGCCGTGGATCCAGTAGAGGCCGGGCCGGCCGGCGCCGTCCTGCGCGGGGCGGTAGACGCGGACCCGGATGTCCGGTTCGCCGTCGGGGCCGGGAACATGACGGTCCTCGATCCGCACCTCGGTCTGGGCGGGCGGCGTGGCGGCCAGCATCGCGTGGATCTGGGCCCGGTGCCCGGCCAGCTCCTCGGCGTCGAGCGCCGTCACGTCGAACGCCGGGAACGGCGCGCTCTCCAGGGCGGCACGCAGGTCGGGATCGAGGTTGGGGTGGAACGCCATGCGGACTTCCTTCCACGGAGGGGGCTTGCCGTACCCCTCGATGGTCGGACGCCGCGCGAGGGTGCGGCAACCGCCATCCGGCTGCCGTTGCGCGCGCGACACCCGCCGTCCGGCGACCTCAGTCGAGGTCGATCGGGGTCAGCCCAGCAGGGCGACGACCTGTTCGGCCAGGGGCGCGGCGCTGGCCGGGTTCTGGCCGGTGACCAGCCGGTCGTCCACGACGACCTGCGGCTGCCAGTCGGGGGCGGGCTCGTGCCGGGCGCCGCGCTCGGTCAGCGCGTCGGCCAGCAGGAACGGCACCACCCCTGCCACGCCTCGCACGGTCTCCTCGCTGTTGGTGAAGACGGCCACCCGCCGCCCGTCCACCAGGTGGGAGCCGTCGGACAGGGTCAGGCCGACCAGCGCGGCCGGGCCGTGGCAGACCGCCGCGACCACGCCGCCGCGCTCGTAGATCTCGCGGCCGACCCGGGCCACGTCGGGGTCGGCGGGGAAGTCCCACATGGTGCCGTGGCCGCCGGCGTACAGGACGGCGTCGTAGGCCGAGGCGTCCACGCCGGAGAGCATGGCGGTGTCGTCGTCCAGGCCGGTGGCGAGGAAGGCGGCCTGCGCCGGGTCGTCCGGGTCGTGGCCGTCGCGCGGCGGCCGGCCGCCGGCGATGCTGGCGACGTCCACCTCGTAGCCGGCCTTGGTGAAGATCTGCCAGGGATGGGCCGCCTCGGGGACGTAGTATCCGGTACGCTCCACGCCGCCGAGGTCGTCGTGGCTGGTCAACACGATCAGGATGCGCTTGCTCATGCGTTCGAGCATGGCTGGGAAGCCCCATCAGCAGCAAATAGCGGAATATCGGCGGTGGCATCAGAATACTGATATGTCGCCTCTCTCGCTGGACCTGCTGCGGACCTTCCTCGCCGTCCACAGGACCGGCTCCATCACCGCCGCCGCGCAGACCCTCGGCCTCTCACAGCCCGCGGTGACCGCCCAGGTCAAGACGCTGGAGGCGACGCTCGACCGGCCGCTGTTCAACCGGCTGCCGCGCGGCGTCGCGCCCACCCCCGCCGCCGACGAGCTGGCCCGCCGGGTCGCCCCCGCCCTCGACGCGCTGGAGGAGGTGGCCGGCTCGGAGCTGCCCTCGGACGAGGCCGTGCACCTGGGCGGCCCGGCCGAGTTCCTGTGCGAGGAGGTCATGCCGATCCTCGCCCCGCTCGTACGCGACGGGCTGCGGCTGCGCACCACCCTCGGCCTGGCCGACGACCTGCTGGCCGACCTCGCGGCCGGACGGCTCGACCTGGTGCTGTCCACGATCCGGCCCCGGGTGCGCGGTGTCCAGGCGGACCCGGTCTACGACGAGGAGTTCGTCCTGGTGGCGGCGCCGTCCGTGGCCCGCGCGCTGCCGCCCGGCCGGGTCGGGCCCAAGGAGCTGGCCGCGGTCCCCGTGGTGGCCTACGCCGAGAACCTGCCCATCGTGCGCCGCTACTGGCGGGCCGTCTTCGGGCGGCGGCCGTCGATGGCCGCGCAGGTCGTCATCCCGGACCTGCGCGGCGTGCTGAGCGCGGTGCGGGCCGGCATGGGCGTGTCCGTCCTGCCCGTGTACCTGTGCCGGCGTGACCTGGCCGAGGGCACGCTGGTCGTGCTGGCCGAGCCGGCGGAGCCGCCGATCAACACCGGCTACCTGGCCGTACGGTCGGGGGCGCCGGCCAGGCCGGCCGTGGGGCGGGTGCGGGCCCACCTGCTGGCGGCGTTCCGGGCGGCGCCGCCGTACTGAGGGCGAAGGTGGATGAGGTGCGATCACCTTGGGCATGCTGGGCACATGTGTCATTCCACCGACAGCCGGCCGCCCGCCCCGCCGATCCGGGGCGAGGTGGCAGCGCACGAGCAGATCACCCTGACCTCCGCCGACGGCACCCGCTTCATGGCCTACCGGGCCGACCCGGCCGAGCCGAACGGCCGCGGCGTGGTGATCATGCCGGACGTGCGCGGCCTGCACCCGTTCTACCGCGACCTCGCGGTGCGCTTCGCCGAGGCCGGGTTCCGCACGATCGCGATCGACTACTTCGGCCGCACCGCCGGGACCGACGACCGGGGCGACGACTTCGACTACATGCCCCACGTCGACCGGCTCGAGCTCGACCAGGTGCAGGCCGACGCGGCGGCGGCGACCGCCGAGCTGGCCGCCGGCGGCCCGGTGTTCACGGTCGGCTTCTGCATGGGCGGCGCCCTGTCGTGGCGTCAGGGCGCGGAGGGCAACGGCCTGGCCGGGAGCATCGGCTTCTACGGCGCGCTGCGCTTCATCGACGAGCCGAAGACCGGCCCCGGCGCGCCGCTGCTGCTGCTCAGGGGCGGCGCCGACAAGGTGTCGAGCCCGGAGGAGTTCGACGCCTACACCGCGGCGCTGGACCGGGTGGGCACCGCGCACGAGACCCACGTCTACGAGGGCGCGCCCCACTCCTTCTTCGACCGCTCGTTCAAGGAGTGGGAGGACATCTGCCAGGACGCCTGGCGCCGCATCCTGTCCTTCACCGAACGGCACTCAGCCTAGGTACGCGGCCCGCACCACCGGATCGTCCCTGACCCGCGCCGGCGTCCCGGCGGCGATGACCCTGCCCAGGTCCAGGACGACGATCCGGTCGCAGATCTCCATGACGAAGCCCATGTCGTGCTCGACCAGCAGCACGGTGGTGTCCAGGGCCCTGACGACCTCGCCGAGCCGGGCGGTCTGGGCGGCGTCCAGGCCGGAGGTGGGCTCGTCCAGCAGCAGGAGCCGCGGACGGTCCGCCAGCGCGCGGGCCAGCTCGACCATCCGGCGCTGCCCGACCGGCAGCGCGGCGGCGTACGCGTCGCGCAGCGGGGTGAGCCCGCACAGGTCGAGCACCTCGGCCACACGCGCGCCGCGCTCGCGCTCGATCCGCCGCCGTCCCGGCCACCCGGCCAGGTCGGCGGCCAACCCGCCGCCACCGCCGTGCCAGTCGAGCGCGGCCAGCACGTTCTGGGCCACGGTGAGCCGGCCGAACACCTGCGTGCGCTGGAACGTCCTGCGCACGCCGGCCCTGGCCCGCCGGAGCGCGGACACCCCGGTCAGGTCGCGTCCGTCCAGCTCGACCCGGCCCGCGACCGGCCTGCGCAGCCCGGACACCACGTCGAACAGCGTGGTCTTGCCCGCGCCGTTCGGCCCGATCACGCCGCAGACCTGGCCGGTCCCGGCCTCGAACGACACGCCGTCGAGTGCCCTGACGCCGCCGAAGGCCACGGACACGTCCTGCACCGCGAGCATTCACCTCACCCCCAGGTAGGCGGCGGTCAGCCGGTCGCCGTCCACCTCCGAGCGGGGGCCCGTCCAGGTGACGGCGCCCAGCCGCATGAACGCGACCCGGTCGGCGACGGCCAGCGCCTCCGTCGCCTTCTCCTCGACCAGCAGCAGCGCCACGCCCCGGTCGCGCAGCTCGGCGAAGACGTCGAACACCTGGCGCACCACGAGCGGGGCCAGGCCGAGCGACGGCTCGTCGGCGATCAGCACCCGCGGCGGGCGCACCAGGGCCGGGGCCAGCGTGAGGAGCTGCTGCTCGCCGCCCGACAGCGCGCCGGCGGCCACCGTACGGCGGGCCGCGAGCTGCGGCAGGCGCCGGTAGACCGGCCCCGGATCGTCCAGCCAGGTGCGCAGGTTCTCCTCCACGGTGAGCCCGGGGAAGACGCCCCGCCCCTCGGGGGCCAGCAGGACGCCGGCGCGCGCCCGCCGGTGCGCCGGCCAGGCGGTGACGTCCACGCCGTCGAGCAGGATCCGGCCGCCGGTCACCGGCAGGTCCCCGGCGGCGACGGCGCACGTGGTCGACTTGCCCGCGCCGTTCGCGCCGAGCAGCGCCACCACCTCGCCGGGCCGCACCTCCAGCCGCACCCCGCGCAGCACGGTGCAGTCGGCGTAGCCCGCCACGACGTCCTCCAGCACGAACAGCGGCCCGCCGGGCCCGCCGCCGGTCGCGGCCCGGCGGGGCACGACGCCGGCGACCACCTCGGCCGCAGCCGCGGAAGGCGTGGCGGGAGAAGCGCCGGGGAGGCGGCGGGCACGGTGGCGGGCACGGCGGCGGGCACGGGCCTCGGCCAGCTGGGTGAGCACGCCGTCCGGGTGCCGGGCCAGGATCATGCCGCCCGCGCCGAACAGGATCGACCCCACGTGCGCGGACACGCCCCAGGTCGCCAGCAGTTCGGGCACGGCCACCGCGACCAGCCCGCCGAGCACCGCCCCGCCGATCCTGCGCACGCCCTGCAGCACCACCACGGCCAGCCAGACGAACCCGGCGAACGCCGGCAGGTCGGTGGCCGTGACCGACCCCTTGGAGATCGCGAACAGCACCCCGCCGAGCCCGGCGATGCCCGACGCCAGCACGAACAGCACGATCTTGGCGCGCGGCGCGGACAGCCCGGAGGTGACGGCCGCCGCGGGCGCCGACCGTACGGCGAGGACGGCCCGCCCCGACGCCGACCGCTCCAGGTTGCGCACCAGCAGCGCCACCAGCCCGATCAGCGCCAGCAGCACGGCCACCCGCACCCGCGGGTCGGAGGTGTCGGCGAAGCCGAGCCCGAGCGCCGGCAGCGCCCATCCGATGGTCCCGTTGCTGAAGGCGTCCACCTGGAACAGCACCTGGTCGGCCAGCAGCGCCAGGGCCAGCGTGGCCAGCGTCAGCACCCGCCCGCCCAGCCGCAGCGCGGGCAGCGCCACCAGCAGCCCGACGGCCCCCGCGGCGGCCACCCCCAGCAGGATCGCCACGACGAACGGCAGCCCGGAGGCGAACGCCCACCCGCAGGTCAGCGCTGCCATGGCGGCGAAGGCGGCCTGCGCCAGGTTCACCATGCCGCCGATCCCGGTCACCACCACGAACGAGCAGAAGATCAGCGCCAGCACCAGCCCCTGGGCCGCGACGCCCACGTAGTACTCCGGCCCGAGCAGGGCGAAGGCCGCCAGCGCGGCCAGGCCCGCCGCCCACGGCAGCCGCCTGCGCCAGGCCGGCACCCCGGCCAGGTGGTCGGGCGGCGGGACGTCCTCGGCGGCGCTGCCCGCCACCCGCTCCCGCGACCGGTTCAGCAGCAGCAGCCCGGCGAACAGCAGGATCACCGGCACGGCCGTGCGCAGCCCGGTGACCTCCTCCAGGAAGTCGGTGTACCCGGCGACCAGGTTCTGCACGACGCCGAGCGCGAGCCCGGCCGCGAACGTCCAGGGGATCGAGCGCAGCCGCCCGAACACCGCCGCCGTCGCCGAGGCGAACAGCAGCACCGTGTACGCCGTCGCGTCCAGCCCGAGCACCGGCGCCGCCAGCACCCCGGCCAGCCCGGCGAGCCCCGAGCCGAGCATCCAGGCCAGCGCCGAGGTGGCGTCCGCGTCGATGCCCCGGAGCGTGGCCAGGCGGCGGCGGTCCACGGAGGCGCGCATGCGCAGCCCGTACGGCGTGTGCCGCAGGAACGCCCACAACCCCGCCGCCGCGACGGCCGAGAAGGCGAAGGTGATGAGCTGGTCGGTGTCCAGCCGCACCCCGAGCGGGTCGAACGTCAGGGCCGGATGGGGGCCGACGCCGCGCGGCAGCGAGGTGGCGTCCGTGGCGGGCAGCCCGGCCAGCTCCACGGCCAGCAGGCCGAGCGCGGGCAGCGCGATCGTGAGCCCGATGGTGGCGACGATCTGCGCGGTCTCCCCCGCCTGGGCGAGCCCGCGGAACATGGCCCGGTGCAGCAGGTAGCCGAGCGCGGGCGCGAACAGCCCGGCCGCCACCACCGCCGACAGCCAGGCGGGCAGCCCGGCGGCGGCGGTGAGCTCGTAGAACACCAGGGCGGCCAGGAAGCCGACGGCGCCGTGGGCGAAGTTGAACACCCCGGTCGCCGCGTACGACAGGGTCAGGCCGGAGCCCATGATCGCGAAGACGGCCCCGGTGACCAGGCCGCTGAGCACGTACTGGAGGATCATTTCAGCGGCACGTTGTCGAAGCAGGCCATCCTCCTGGCCACCTGGAAGGCCCCGCCCTCCAGCCTGACCAGGGCGCCGCAGCCGTTCGGCTCGCTGTGGTCCCTCGGGTAGCGGATGCGGCCGAACCCGGGGTTCTCGTAGAGGTAGTCGCCGTTGGCGGTGGCCAGGAACTTCTCCCTGGTCAGGTCCTTGCCGGTGCGCTTGAGGACGTCGAGGAAGATGTCGGCGGCCCAGTAGCCGATCGCCAGGTGCTGGGTGAGCGCGGTGCCGGGGGCGACCTGCTCGACGTCCTTCTTGAGCTGGGCGATCTCGGGCGCCGGTGACTCGAACGGCTCGAACATGGGCGCGGCGATCACGCCTTCGAGCGCCTGCGCGCCGGCCGGGTCCTTGAGGATGGCCAGGTCGTAGCTGGTGGCGTCGGTGAGCACGCCCTCGTACCCGGCCCGTTTGAGCGCCGCGTAGAGCCCGACGTTGAACTTGGTGCCGGCGATCACCGAGACGACGACGTCGGGCGCCTTGCCGCCGTCCGACGTCATGATCTTGTTGACGTACGGGAGCCAGTCGGGGGGCGGGGCGGCGGCCGGCAGGCCGGAGTTCACGCCGGCCAGCTCGAACCCGGCCGCGGTGAACGACTGGGAGATGGTCGTGCCGCCGTACTTGCTGCCGCTGGAGTCGCTGGTCTGCACGTAGACGCTCTTGCCGGCGGCGCCGCCGAGCAGGTCGGCCATCTGCCTGCCCCACCACGTCTGGGAGCCGGCGCCCTGCTTGGGGGCCAGGCAGCCGTTGTAGCCGAACCCGGTCCTGGTGCCGCACCACTGCGGCCCGGTGGCCCAGCCGAACCAGGGGACGCCCTGCTGTTCGAGGAAGGCCGCGCCGCCGAAGTTCGGGGCGTGCACCGGGACCAGGGCGAACACCTGGTCCTTCTGGACGAGCTTCTTGGCCGCCGCGTCGCCCTTGGCCGCGTCCTGGGCGTCGTCCTCGGCGCCGATGAAGTCGATCTTCCGGCCGTGCACGCCGCCCTCGGCGTTGGCGCGGGCGAACCTGGCCTTCGCCCCGATCTCGGCGTCCCTGGTCGAGTAGCCGCTCGCGCTGGTCTTGGTCAGCACGCCGCCGATCTTGATGGTGGTGTCCGTCACTCCCGCGCCCGACTGGGCCGCACCCGTCTGCTGGGCCGCGCAGCCGGCGACGAGCAGCGTGAGGGTGAGCGCCGCCGCGCCCCGCCGTACCATGTTGTTCTCCTCGCGACTCGGCCTAGCGCTCGCTTGGTTTCGCTGAGCGTAGATTTGCCGGGAAGGGGTGTCAACGGCTGACCGAGCAACCGCTTGCTCGCAGGCGGCGCACCGGGCTAGCGTGGGCGCATGCTGATGCGCGCGGCCGTGCTGACCGGGTTCCACGCCCCGATGGAGATCCGCGACGTCGAGATCGACGACCCCGGCCCCGGCGAGGTGCGCGTCCGGATCATGGCCTCGGGCGTGTGCGGCTCCGACCTCAAGGCCATCGACGGCAAGAGCCCGGTGGTGAGCGCGCCACCGTTCATCCTGGGGCACGAGAGCGCGGGCGTGGTGGAGAGCGTCGGCGCGGGCGTCACCTCCGTCAAGCCGGACGACCACGTCATCATCGCCATGAGCGGCCCCTGCGGGCGCTGCCGCCAGTGCGGCGCCGGCCGCTTCCACCTGTGCTCGGGCCCGCAGCGGCTGCCGACCATCATGGGCGGCCCGCCCAGGGTCACCCTCGACGGCCTGCAGACCCGCCGCTTCATCGGCATCGGCTCGTTCGCCGAGTACGCGGTGGTCACCGAGGCCATGTGCGTCAGGATCGCCAAGGACGCGCCCTTCGCCGCCATGTGCCTGCTGGCCTGCGGCGTGATCACCGGCGTGGGCGCCGTCCTGAACGTGGCCGAGGTGCCGCCGGGCGCCTCGGTCCTGGTGGTCGGCTGCGGCGGCGTGGGGCTCAACGTCATCCAGGGCGCGGTGCTCGCCGGCGCCACCACGATCATCGCCGCGGACGTGGCCGAGGCGAAGCTCAAGCTGGCCGAGCGCTTCGGGGCCACCCACCTGCTCACCGCCGGCGACCTGCCGCGCCAGGTGAGCGCGCTGGTACGCGGCGGCGTCGACTACGCCTTCGACGCGACCGGCGTCCCCGGCGTGCTGGCGGAGGCCTTCGCCGCCACCCAGCCGGGCGGGACCACGGTCATGGTCGGCAGCCCGCCCCAGGGCCACCCCATGGCGCTGGACACCGGCCTGCTGTTCTCCTCCCGCCGCCTCATGGGCACCCAGGGCGGCGACGCCG
Organism: Nonomuraea sp. NPDC005692; assembly: GCF_040631115.1. Taxonomy (NCBI): domain Bacteria; kingdom Bacillati; phylum Actinomycetota; class Actinomycetes; order Streptosporangiales; family Streptosporangiaceae; genus Nonomuraea; species Nonomuraea sp. NPDC005692. The sequence goes on from NZ_JBEXYU010000034.1 coordinate 89,056, forward strand.
CGCCGCACCGCGACCTGCCCATGCTGGCCGCCCAGTACCTCGGCGGCCGGCTCGACCTCGACGGCCTGATCACCGAACGCCTCCCCCTCGACCAGATCAACGAGGCCGTCACCCACGTCCGCCAGGGGACGGTCGCCCGCACGGTCATCACGTTCTGAGGCGCTATTCTAATTTTCTTTGGAATAGTGGAGGTTGTCCCATGTCGTACCCCGAGCAGCGCTACCTGGCCGAGACCGGCGAGATCAGCGCCACCCTGCGCCCGGCGGCCAACGGCCCCGACCTGTCGATGGCGACCGGCACCCGCGTCCACTACCTGGGCACGGGCGGCTCGACGAACGGCGCCTACGGCCTGTACCGCTGGGAGATGGGCCCGCGCCCCGGCGGCGCGTCCCCGCACTTCCACCGCACCATCACCGAGTCGTTCTACGTGCTGACCGGCACCGTCCAGCTCTACGACGGCGACAAATGGGCCGACGGCCGCCCCGGCGACTTCCTGCACGTGCCCGAGGGCGGCGTGCACGCCTTCCGCAACGCCTCGGGCGAGCCGGCCTCGATGCTGGTGCTCTTCACGCCGGGCGCGCCGCGCGAGGCGTACTTCGAGGAGCTGGCCGAGATCACCCACACCGGCCGCGAGCTCACCCCCGAGGAGTGGACCGAGCTCTGGCTCCGCCACGACCAGTACGCGGTCTGATGACGGCTTTCCCTGAAGAGCCCATCTACCGGCACCTGGCCCGCGTCGGCAAGGCGCTGGCCAACCCGGTGCGGCTGCGCCTGCTCGACGTGCTCGACCAGGGCGAGCGCACGGTCGATGAGCTGGCGCGGGCGGCGGGCGTGCCGCTCAAGAACACCTCGGCCCAGCTCCAGCACCTGCACGCGGCCCATCTGGTGACCAGCCGCAGGGACGGCACGCGGATCCGCTACCGGCTGGCCGACGAGCAGGTCTCGCGTTTCCTGGGCGACCTCCAGCATTTCGCCCACGACCGGCTGTCCGGCCTGCGCGAGGCGGTACGGGAGCACCTGGGCGACCTGTCCGGCGTCACGGCCGACGAGCTGGCCGCCAGGCTGGCCGATCCCGGCACGGTGGTCGTCGACGTCCGTCCGGCCGCCGCCTACGCCAAGGGGCACGTGCCGGGCGCGATCTCGGTGCCCCTGGACGACCTGGCGGGCCGCCTGGCGGAGCTGCCGGCGGACGCCCGGGTCGTGGCCTACTGCGGCGGGCCGTACTGCGTGCTCTCCCCGCAGGCCGTACGCCTGCTGCGCGAGCACGGTCTCGACGCCCGCCCGCTGGACGGCGGCCTGATCGGCTGGCGGCGTGCCGGACACGAGGTCGCACGGGAGCGTACTGTGAGCGGATAATCGCCCACAGTGATGGAGGTCCGCATGCTCGCCAGAGGAGCCGTCGCGGCCGGCCTGCTCGCGGTCGTGACCGTGGGCGGCGCCGGCCCCGCGCAGGCCCGCTACCGTTACGACTTCCGCAGCCGCGAGGTGGTCATCTGGAGCGAGCCGAAGGGCGGCGCGGCCCAGCTCGGCGTGGGCCGTCCCGGCGACGGCTTCGACTCCGACAGGTCGGAGGAGCACGAGCTGTTCCGCTGCGACGACGCGTTCGACAGCACCCTGTGGCACCACGGCACCGACGCGGCCACCGGCGTCGTCGGGTGGGTGCCGGCCTGCCACCTCGACGACCCCGACTGACCGGCCGCCGGCGGGGTCAGCGCCCGGCGCCCACCGGCTCCTGCGCGCGCTCGCGGCGCGGCTCCGGCTCGTCGTCCTCGTGCCCCTCGACCGACAGGTTCGGCAGCAGCCGGTCCAGCCAGCGCGGGCACCACCAGTTCGCCCGGCCGAGCAGCACCATCGTGGCCGGCACGAGGAAGCCGCGGATGACGGTCGCGTCCACCGCGATGGCCACGGCCAGCCCGACGCCGAACGTCTTGACCATCGCGTCCGGGTAGGCGATGAACGCCACGAACACCGCCACCATGATCAGGGCGGCCGAGGTGATGACCCGGCCGGTCGAGCCGAGGCCCTCGGCCACCGCCCGGCTGTTGTCGCCGTGCCGGGCGTGGGCCTGGCGCACCGCCGTCAGCAGGAACACCTCGTAGTCCATCGACAGGCCGAACAGCACCGCGAACAGCATCAGCGGCACGTAGCTCTCGATCGGCACGGAGAAGAACAGCGTCTGGAGGTAGGAGGAGTCCATCGGGGCGTCCATGCCGACCAGGCCGCTGCCGAGGCCGATCGAGAACACCAGCGCGAGCGCGCCGAACGCGGCGCCCAGCGACACCAGGTTCATCACGGCGGCCTTGACCGCGACGACGGGCGCCCGGAAGGCGAACAGCAGCAGCAGCGCGCTGAGCAGCACGACCACGCCGATGACCAGCGGGGTGCGCTCGTTCATGCGGTCCCCGGCGTCGGTCAGCCCGGCCACCTTGCCGCCGACGTGCACCTGGACGTCCGGGATCGAGATGGCCCTGACCTCCCTGACCACCTCGGCGGCCTTAGGGTCGCTCGGGGCGTAGTCGCTGATCGCCTGGAGCAGGACCGAGCGGCCGGAGTCGTTCACCTTCGGGTCGGACACGTGGGCGACCCCGTCGACGCGGGCGACCTCGTCGGCGATCCGCTTCACGGTGGCGTCCCCGGCGCCGGAGACCTTCTCCGGCAGCTCGGCGACCACGATCAGCGGGCCGTTGCTGCCGGGCCCGAAGGCCGTGGCCATCAGCTCGTACGCGCGCCGCCCGGTCGAGTCCTTGGCCGCGTACCCCTCGTCCAGCGGCCCCAGCTTCAGCGCGAGCGCGGGCGCGGCCAGCGCGCCGAGCACGAGGACGCTGCCGATCAGCACCCGCCACGGCCGGCGCGCCACCCACGCCCCGAGCCCGGCCCAGCCGGCGCCACCGCCGCGGGTGGACGACCGCCCGCGCACCAGCGGCACCTTGAGCGCGTTGACGCGGTGGCCGAGCAGCCCGAGCAGGGCGGGCACGAGGGTGACCGAGGTCAGCACGGCGAAGACGACGGAGATGCCGGTCACCCAGCCGAGCGTGCTCAGCAGCGGGAACCCGGCCAGCATCAGCGCGCTCAACGCGATGATCACCGTGCCGCCGGCGAACACGACGGCCCCGCCCGAGCTGGCCACCGTCCGGCGTACGGACTCCACGACCGGCACGCCGTCGGCCAGCAGCTTGCGGTGGCGCGACAGCAGGAACAGCGCGTAGTCGATGCCGACGCCGAGCCCGATCATCGTGGACATGATCCCGGCCTGCTTGGGCATGTCCACGACGTAGCCGAGCAGGCCGATCACGCCGAGCCCGGTCGCCACGCTGACCAGCGCGGCGAAGATCGGCACCATCGCGGCGACCAGCGTCCCGAACGCGAAGACCAGCACGAGCAGCGCGCAGACCACGCCGATGATCTCGCTCGGCCCGGTCTTGATCTCCTTGCTCGCCGGGTTGGAGTCGGCGGCGGCCACCACTTCCAGGCCGGCGTCCCTGGCCGGGGCCGCGGCGTCGGACAGCGCCTGCGTGTCCTCGCCCACCTTGTCGGGGTCGTTGCCCTGCATCTTGACGGTGATCACGCCGATCTGCAGGTTCGAGGCGATGCCGCCCATCCGGTAGGGCGTGTCCACCTGGACGACGTGCGGCATCGTGCGCATCGCGGCGACCGAGCGCTCGACGGCCTCCTTGCGCGGTCCGTCGGTGAGCTTCCCGTCCGCGGTGTAGAGGAGGAGCTGCACGGTTCCGCCGGTGGCGTAGCCGGGGCCGAAGCCCTCCTTCATCAGGTCGTGCGCGCGCTGCGCGTCGGTGCCCGGGATGGAGGCGTCGTTGCTGACCGGGCTGCCGAGCGCGAGGCTCGCGCCCATCAGGCCCGCGGCCAGGGCCACCCATAATGCCAGCACGATCCGCCCGTGCCGCGCGCACCAGCCACCCAGCCGACCAAGAAACCGCGTCATCGTCTCGCCTCTGCCCGACGGCCGTCCTGTACGGTCGTACAGGACTACGATAAAACGGAGGACATCGGAAATTCCGGATCCCGTGGGAAATGAGACGATGACCACACCCGACGACACCCGCTCCCGGATCCTGGCGGCCGCGCGCGAGTTGTTCGCCGAGCGCGGCTACGCGGGCACCTCGCTGGCCGACATCGCCGCCGCGGTCGGGCTGACCAAGACCGCCGTCGCCTACCACTTCCATCCCAAGGACCGGCTGGCCTCCGAACTGCTCTCGCCCGCCGCGGCCGAGATGATCACGCTGCTCGACTCCGACCACCCCGACCGCAAGGCGTTCGTCGAGGCCCTGGCCGTCTTCGCGGTGCGGCACCGCGCGGTGATCCGCTTGTTCATGGAGGACCTGGCGGCCGACGACAGCCAGCCGCCCGGCTCCGAGCGCGCGGTCGTCGGCACGTTCAGGGACGAGATCTTCGCCAAGCTCGCCGGTGAGAACCCGGGCCCCGAGGCCAGGGTCAGGTGCTGGGCGCTGCTCGGGGCCCTGCAGTGGGGCGTGGTCAAGACCATGGACCTGCCCGAGGACCAGGTCACGGCGGTCATGCTGGAGTCCGCGCTGGCCTTCTGACGGGACCGCGAACGCCGGCCTGCGGCTCGTCCTGGAGACCCCGTCCCACCGCTTCCGTGCGCGGTGGGGCGGCTACAGGCCGGTCGAGGGGTCGGTGGCGGGGCCGGTCGGGGTCTGCGTGGGCTCCTCGGGGCCGGGGCCGCCGGACTGGCCGGTGACGCCGACCGTGATCACCAACACGTCGCCGGGCGCGGCGCAGGTGCCCGGGTTCAGGCTCTGGGTCAGGACGGTGTCCGCCTTGGCGTCGTCGTCCACGACCTGGGCGCGGGACCGTACTGTGAAGCCGGCCGCGACCAGGTCGGCCCGGCCGTCGGCGCGGGACCGCCCCACCACGGACGGCACCTCGACGCCCTGGCGGGCCACCGTGAGCGCCACCGTGCCGCCGCCCGGCAGCCGCGCGCCGGCCTCCGGCCGCGTCGCGAGGACCTGGCCGTCCGGCTGGTCGGAGCAGGCCCGGGTGACCGTCCCCGCCGCGAGCCCGGCGGCGGTGAGCGCCGCCTCGGCCGCCTTGCGCCGCCGCCCGACGACGGACGGCACCGGCACCCCCGCCGACACCTCCAGCGCGACCGTGCCGCCCCGGTCCACCACCGTGCCGGCCGCCGGACGGCTGTCCAGCACCCGGCCGATCTCCCGCGGCGAGTCGGTCCTGGTGACCGCGCCGACGGTCAGGCCGGCCTGCTTGAGCGCCTTGACCGCGTCGGCCCGGTCCAGGCCCGTCAGCGGCGGGACCACGACCGTGGTCACCGGCCGCCCGACCGTCGGCCCGCCGATGGGCCCACCGGTGGGCTCGACGGCGGGCGCGACGGTGGACACGCGCTCCCGCTCCGCCGGCTTCCCGCCCGGCCGCGAGGAGGCACGCGCCGACCCCGCCGGGCTCGGCGGCGCCGACGGCAGCACGGACGCCTGGCCGGAGCGGTGGCCGTCGAGCGCGGGCACGATCACGGTGAGCACCACCGCGGTCACCAGCAGCGCCGCGCACACCGCCACGACCGCCTGCACCCACCCGGCCCCGCGCCCCCGGCGGTCCTGCGCGCCCGTCCCGGCCCGCGTCCTCAGCCCGTCCGGCGGGCCCATCTCGTCCGGCGCTCTCGGGCCTCGCGGGGTCGCCGCGACCGGCGCCGTCGGGCCCGGCGGGGTCGTCGGGCCGGTGGACGTGAGCGGTTCCGGGCCGGCGCCCGTCCGCGAGCGCAGATGGTAGGCGCCGGCCACGCCGGTGACCTCGGGCTCGGCCGGCGGCACGGGCGGACGCTGCCCGGGGACCAGCGGCACGTCGCCGTACCCCCGGTCCGGCGAGTCCGGCTCGCCGAGCAGCGCGAGCAGCAGCTCCCTGCTGGCGGGCCGGTTCCTGACGTCCTTGTCCAGGCAGGCGGCGACCAGCACCCGCAGCCGCCCGTCCAGCCTGCCCAGCTCGGGCGGCGCGGTCAGGATGCGGTGCAGCACCGGCGCCACCGAGTCCTGCCCGAACGGCGCGCTCGCGTTGGCCGCGAAGCACATCGTCGCGCCCCAGGAGAAGACGTCGGCCGCCCCGGTCACGGCCGAGGCGGTGATCTGCTCAGGAGCCATGTACGCGGGCGTGCCCACGCCCCTGTTCGTCACCGTGGCCGCCGCGTCCAGCGCCCTGGCCAGGCCGAAGTCGATCACCCGCGGCCCGTCGGGCCCGAGCAGCACGTTCTGCGGCTTGAAGTCCCGGTGCACGATGCCCGCCCGGTGGATCGCGGCCAGCGCGGTCGCGGTGCCGACCGCCAGCCGCTCCAGCGCGCCGCCGTGCCGCGGCCCGGTCAGCGAGACCTCCCGGTGCAGCGAGGGCCCGTCGACGTACTCGCTCACGATGTACGGCCGGCCCTCGTCGAACCCGGCGTCGATCACCTGGGCCGTGCAGAACCTCGCCACATGCTTGGCCAGCTCCACCTCCCGCAGGAACGCCCCCTGCTCGTCCCCCACGGGCCCGTGCAGCAGCTTGACCGCGTACCTCTCGCCGCTCCGCGAACCGAGGAACACCGCGCCCTGTCCGCCTTCGCCCAGTCGCCCGGCGAGCTCGTACTCGCCGAGCCTGTGCGGGTCCCCCGTTCTCAGCGGCTGCGCCGTCGGCACGGGGCGCCTCCCCTCGCCGCCACCCCTTCTTGCTCTCCACTGAAGGCAACGGGCGGCGTTCAGTCAACAGTGTGCACGGCAATCGCCGCCTGACCGTGACACAGCCGGTCAGGAGGCCCGGGAGAGCCGGCCCGAGTACACGACGGCGCCGGTGTCGGACCGGGTCACCTTGACCAGGAACCGGTTGGGGTCGTCCGAGGGGACGATGCGGACCGTCCCGGCGTGGCACGACTCACCCTTGACCTGGCCGAGGTCGAACACGACGGCGCTCCTGGTGGGGGCGAGCCGGCCGGAACAGTGCAGGTCGGCGCCCCAGCGCATGGTGGATCCGCCGTCGGCGCGCAGGCGCAGCTCGACCGGGAAGACCCGGCCGGCCGTGGGGTGCTCGGCCGATCCCGTCCAGGTGCCGTCCAGGGTGGGGCCCTGGGACGCGCGCAACCAGAACACGAAACCGGCAACCCCCATCACCACCGCGGCCACCGCCACAACCACCTGCCAGATCCTGCGCCCCGAGACGGCGGGCGTCCCCTTGGGGGGAGTGGCGGACGCTCCCCCGGCCGCGACGGCGGGCGTCCCTTCAAGAGGCGAGGTGGACGCTTCCCCGGGCGCGACGGCGGGCGTCCCTTCCGGGGTGGGCCAGGGGGCGCGGGTTCCCTCGGGAGAGGGCCAAGGCACTGTGGCGGGCGTCCCTTCCGGAGAGGGCCGGGGCGCTGTGGTGGGGGTGGTCGTGGGGGTGGTACGCGGGAAGGGGGGCGGTGGGGTGGGGACGGCGGCTCGGGCGCCGGAGGGGAGGACGTCGCCCGTTCCGCCGTCCTGGCCGAGCAGCGCGCGCAGCGTCTCCTCGGCGTCCGGCCGGTCGCGCGGGTCGTGGGCCAGGCACGCCTCCACGATCTCCCGCAGCCGCCCCGACAACCCGCGCAGGTCCGGCTTGCCGTACAGGATCCGGGCCAGGACCTCCTGGTACGTGTCCGCCATGTACGCGTGCCGACCCCCGGCCGTGTACGCCACGGTCAGCCCCCACGCCCACATGTCCGCGGGCGGCCCCGCCGGCTCCCCGCTGATGCGCTCGGGCGACAGGTAGGCCGGCGTGCCGATGGGCGACCTGGTCGTGGTGGCGGCGGCGTCCATCAGCCGGGACACCCCGAAGTCGATCACCCGCGGCCCGTCGAGGCTGAGCAGCACGTTGCCCGGCTTCAGGTCGCGGTGGACGACCCCCGCCCGGTGGATCGCCCCCAGGGCGGTGGCGGTGCCGATGGCCAGCCGGTCGAGCGAGCCGCCGCGCCGGGGCCCACCGGCCACCACGTGCTCGCCCAGCGAGGGCCCTTCGACGTATTCGCTGACCAGGTAGGGCCGGTCGCCGTCGAGGTCGGCGTCGAGGAGCTGGGCGGTGCAGAAGGCCGCGACCCGGCGCACCGCCTCGACCTCGCCGAGGAACCTGCGCCGTACGTCGGCGTCCTTGGACACGCTCGCGTGCAGCAGCTTGATCGCGACCTGCGCCCCGGCCGCCGAGTGGCCGAGGAAGACGACGCCCTGGCCGCCCTGCCCGAGCCTGCGCGACAGCCGGTACTCCCCCAGCCGGCGGGGATCATCAGCACGGAGCTCGGACATAGGGCGTCATTATGGCACCGCCTACAGCAGCGCGGCGTAGCCGTCGAGGGCGCGCAGCACGACGTCCGCCGGGCCGCTCGGCAGGGTGGCCACGGCCTCCTCGATGCCGAGCCCGGCGAAGTAGTCCAGCTTCTCCCTGGTGGGCAGCGTCCCGAACGGGATCACCCTGGCCATCGGCCGCCCTGCCTTCTCGCACGCCTCACGCAGCGCGGGCAGCGCGTCCTTGATGCCCTTGCCGCCGATGGGCATCCAGCCGTCACCGTACTCGGCGATGTGGGCGAACAGCTTCGGCCCGGCGGCCCCGCCGAGGTAGACGGGCAGGTCGTGCGCGGGCTTGGGCCACGACCAGGACGGTTCGAGCCCTTCGACGGCGGCCACCTCTTCCCGCCAGAAGGCCCGCATGGCCAGTACGTTGCGCCGGGCGACCTCGCGCCGCCGCCCGTACGGCACGCCGTGGTTCTCGATCTCCTCGACGTTCCAGCCGAACCCGACGCCGACCACCACGCGCCCGCCCGACAGGTGGTCGAGCGTGGCCAGGGCCTTGGCGGTCACGATGGGGTCGCGCTGGGCGGCGAGCAGGATGCCGGTGCCGACGCGCAGCCGCCGGGTCGCGGCGGCGGCGAAGGAGAGCGCGACCAGCGGGTCCAGGGTGCGCTTGTACTCCTCGGGCAGCTCGTCCTGGCCGCCGGCGGGCGGCGTGCGGCGGCTGACCGGGATGTGGGTGTGCTCGGGCAGGTAGAGCGAGTCGAACCCGCGCTCCTCGGCCGCGGCCGCGAGGTCCTGGACCGGCATGGCCAGATCCGTGGCGAACATCGTGACACCCAGCCTCATACGGCCTCCTCATGTCAACCAAGCGATTGCTCGGCTAAGATTTCCAGGGTAGCTTGCAAGGCGACGTCCGCGGAAAGAGGTTCCCGGTGAAGTTCTCTATCTTCCTGAACCCGCAGATTCCAGGCTCTGGATACGCGGCCGAGGAGAACGCCAAGGCACGGCGTCCCATCGGACGCGACACCGAGTCGTATCAGCGGCTGCTGCACGAGGTGCGGGAGATAGCCGTCCACGCCGACCAGATCGGGTTCGACGCGCTGATGATGACCGAGCACCACTTCCACTCCGAGGGGATGGAGTTCTCGGTCAATCCGCTGATGTTCCTCACCGACCTCGCCGCGCGGACCGAGCGCATCCTGCTCGCGCCGCTCGGCATGGTGCTGCCCGCCTGGGACCCGATCAGGGCCGCCGAGGACGTGGCGCTGCTCGACCAGTTCAGCAAGGGCCGCCTGCGGCTCGGCGTGGCCCGCGGCTACCAGAACCGCTGGATGAACGTCCTGGGCCAGCGCTGGCAGGCCGCCGCCGCCCGCTCCGACGGCTCGGCCTCGGACACGCGGAACTTCGACGTCTTCGGCGAGGTGCTGAAGATCATGAAGATGGCCTGGACGCAGGAGACCCTCCGCTACAAGTCCGACGTGCTGGACTACGAGGTGCCGTACCCCTACGACGGTATCGAGGGCTGGCCCGCGATGGAATGGACCAAGACATTCGGGGCGCCCGGCGAGGTCTCCGACGACGACAAGATCCAGGCCATCTCGGTCTGCCCCCGGCCGTACCAGAACCCGCACCCGGAGTTGTGGCAGCCGTTCACGATCTCCGACCGGTCGGTGATCAGGGCCGCGCAGGAGGACATCCTGCCGTGGATGTTCACCCCCAACCCCGACGACCACGCCGCCAAGGCCAAGCTCTACCAGGAGGAGTCGGCCCGCCAGGGCCGCCACTACAAGCTGGGCGAGCACACCGGCATCCTGAAGATCGTCGGCATCGCGGACACCACCGAGGAGGCGATCAACACCTTCGGCCGCAGCATCCCCAAGGACTTCGCCGCCTTCTTCGGCCCGTTCGGCTACCTGGAGGTGCTGCGCAAGAAGGAGGACGAGAAGCACAAGCCGATCTCCCCCGAGAAGGGCGACGCCAAGCGCATGAACGACGTGGAGATGGCGCTGTTCGGCACCCCGGACGACGTCAAGCGCGGCATCCAGCGCATGCTCGACCGCATGCCGGACCTGGAGTGGTTCGGCCTGTACATGCAGGGGCAGCAGGGCGTGCTCCCGCTGGACACGGTCAAGCGGAACCTGGAGATGTTCGCCACCAAGGTCGCGCCGGAGTTCCGATGAAGATGTGGCTGGGGGCGTCGTTCGTCCCGACCGACCAGTTCGTGGAGCTCGCGCGGGCGGCCGAGCGCTGCGGGTTCGACACCTTCACGCTGTCGGACCACCTGTTCTACGCCGACTTCGCCTCGCGCTACCCGTACTCGCGGTCGGGCGCGCCCCGGTGGAGCGCCGAGACGCACTGGCCCGACGTGTGGGTGACGATCGGCGCGATGGCCACGGCGACCACGACGCTGCGCTTCTCGCCGAACGTCTACATCGCCCCGGCCCGCGACCTGTTCACCGTGGCCAAGCTGGTCTCCACGGCGGCGGTGCTGTCGCGGGAACGGGTGTCGTTCGGGGTCGGGGTGGGGTGGTGCGAGGAGGAGTTCGCCGGCACCGGCCAGGACTTCCACACCCGGGGCCGCCGCCTCGACCGGATGCTGCCCACGCTGCGCGCCCTGTGGTCCGGCGAGACCGTCGAGCTGGACGGCCTGCCGCCGCTGTCGATCTCCCCCACGCCGGCCGGGCCCGTGCCCGTCTACGTGGGCGGCGACAGCGAGGCGGCGCTGCGCCGGGCCGCCCGCTTCGGCGACGGCTGGCTGGGCAACCGCATCTACACCGAGGAGCAGCTCGACCCGGTGCTCGACACCCTCCGCCGGCACCTCGACGAGAACGGCAGGACGGGCCCGTTCGACATCGTCGCCCCGCTGGCCGTGCTGCCGGACGCCGAGACCTACCGCCGCTTCGCCGCCAAGGGCGTGACCGCCACCATGGCCGCCCCCTGGTGGCTGGCCACCCCCGAGGAGAAGGCCCGGTACGGCGAGGACAGCCTCGACCTCAAGATCGCCACCATGGAACGCTTCGCCGAGGAGGTCATCGCCAAGCTCTGACCCGAAGGCCCGGAACCCCGGAACCCCGGAACCCCGGAACCCCGGAACCCCGGAACCCTCGACGATCGTGGCCGGGAACGCGGCACGCGCGTCCCGGTCACGATCCCCCTTCCGCCAGGTTGGCCATGATCCGCCGCAGCATGCCCGTGACCTGCTCGATCTCCTCCCCGGAGAAACCTGAGAAGACCTGGCGGCTGACCCCGCCGAAGATCGGCGGCAGGCGCGGCACCAGCGCGTGCCCCTCGTCCGTCAGCTCGATGACGACCGAGCGCCGGTCCTCGGGCCGCCGGACCCGCCGCAGCAGCCCCTTGGCCTCCAGCCGGTCCAGCAGCCGGGTCATCCCCGCCGTGTCCGTGCCGAGCCGGCCCTTCAGCACGCCGGGCGTGCTGCGGCCGCCCGCCGCGTGCAGCAGCAGCGCCGCCTGCTGCGCGGTGAGCCCGAGCGGGGCCAGGCGGCGCTCGGTCTCGGTGTTGAGCTCCCGCCCCACCTGCACGAGCAGCGACCCGCCGCCCAGCACCAGCTCGAACGGCGGCGGCATGCGATCGTCGGTCACGCCACCAGAATAGCTGCCGCAAGCATTTACTGTCGCGACAGCTATCGTCTATCGTCGCATCCATGGACACTTCTCCCCACGTCATCGTCGCGGGAGGCGGCATCGGCGGCTTATCCCTGGCCCAGGGCCTGCGCAAGGCCGGTTTCCGGGCCACCGTGCTGGAGCGCGACCCCTCGGCCGGCCACCGCCCCCAGGGTTACCGCATCAGCCTCAAGGAGACCGGCGCCGCGGCGCTGCGCGCGTGCCTGCCCCCCGGCCTGTACGACCTGGCCGTGGCCACCTCCATCCGCCCGGCCACCCGCATGACCTTCCTGGACACCCGGCTGGTCCCCAAGTTCTCCAAGGACGTCCCGCCCCAGCTCCCCGGCGTGGACGGCTTCGGCGTCAACCGGCTCACCCTGCGCGAGATCCTGCTGTCCGGCCTCGACGTCCGCTTCGGCACCGAGTTCACCCGGTACGAGCCGCTGCCCGGCGCCCGCGTCCGCGCCCACCTCGCCGACGGCTCCGCCCTGGACGGCGACCTGCTCGCCGGCGCGGACGGCGTCGGCTCCCGCGTCCGCGCCCAGCTCCTCCCCGACGCCGTCGTGGACCGGCTCGACTGGGCCCTGTACGGCAAGACCGTCCTGACCCCCGACCTGCTGGCCGCCACGCCTCCCGACCTGGTCGACACCTTCAACCGGGTCACCGCGCCGGACCACACCGCGATCTCGGTCGCCACCTGCCGCCCCTGCGTGCCGGTGGCCGAGGCCGCCGCCCGGCACGCCCCCGGCCTGCGGCTGACCGACGTCCCCGGCTACTTCTCCTGGACGCTGACCGCCCCCGGCCCCCGGCCGGACGACACCTCCCCCGCCGCCCTGCACCGGCTCGCGCTCGCCACGGTCGCCGGCTGGCACGAGGGCGTGCGCCGGATCGTCGAGCGGGCCGACACCGAGGCGACGTTCCTGGTGCACACCCACTCGGCCCGGCGCGTGCGCCCCTGGGACGAGCCCGCGGTGACCCTGCTCGGCGACGCCGTGCACAGCATGAGCCCCGGACGCGGCGAAGGCGCGAACGTCGCGCTGCGCGACGCCCACACCCTGAGCGCGGGTCTGGCCGCGGCCGTCGCCGAGGGCCGCCCGCTCGCCGAGGCGAAGGCGGCCTACGAGCACGCCATGCTCGACTACGCGTTCACCGCCGTCGAGGCCTCGTTGCAGCAGCCGTTTGCCCCCTTCGCCCGTCCTGTCCGGCCACCGGCGCGTTGAACCGGCCCGGAGTTACGGGTGGGGGCCAGGGGGACGATAGCCTCGTCCCGTGCTGGAAAAGATCGCAGCCACCCGATATGTGACCCCGCTGCGGGAGGGCGGGTCGCTGCCGGGCGTCGTCGAGGCCGACGACCTCGGCACGTACGTGGTGAAGTTCCGCGAGGCGGGGCAGGGCCGGCGGGTGCTCGTCGCGGAGATCATCGCCGCCGAGCTGGGCCGCCGCCTGGGGCTGCGCACTCCCGAGCTCAAGCTCATCGACCTCGACCGGCAGCTCGGCGTCCGCGAGCCCGACGAGGAGGTCCAGGACCTGCTCAAGGCCAGCACCGGCCTCAACCTGGCGGTCGACTTCCTGCCCGGCGCGCTCGGGTTCGACCCGCTGGGCTGGATCCCCGACCCGGTGTTCGCCTCCCGGGTCGTCTGGTTCGACGGGCTGATCCACAACATCGACCGGAGCTGGCGCAACCCCAACCTCCTGGTCTGGCACCGCGACACCTGGCTCATCGACCACGGCGCGGCCCTGTGGTTCCACCACAACTGGCGTACGGCCGACCCGCAGCGCGCCTTCGACACCGGCGACCACGTGCTCGCGCCGTTCGCGGCCGACGTGCTCGCCGCCGGCGACCACCTGGCCGGCCGGATCACCCGCGAGCTGCTCGGCGAGGTGACGGCCCTGGTGCCCGACGAATGGCTCGACGGCGAGCCGGGCTTCGACTCCGCCCAGGCCGTACGGGAGGCCTACATCGACCATCTGCTGAGCCGGGCGCACGGGCCGCGCGAGTGGCTGCTGCGCGGCCCCGACAAGGAACGCAGGGCGCCTGGGCCCGGCTCGGTCGGCGAGTTCTGGCGGGGAGGCAGCCGGTGACCAGAGACGTCTACGAGTACGCGGTGATCCGCGTCATGCCGAAGGTCGAGCGCGGCGAGCTGATCAACGCCGGCGTGCTGCTCTACTGCCAGCCGCGCGACTACCTGTGCGCGCGCGTGCACCTCGACCCGGCCCGCCTGCGAGCCCTCGACCCCGGCGCCGACCTCGACGGCGTGCGCCACGCGCTCAGCGCCTACGAGCGGGCCTGCGGCGACCGGCCGGGCCCCCTCGCGGGCGAGCCGCTGGGCGGCCGGTTCCGCTGGCTGACCGCGCCGCGCAGCACGATCGTCCAGACCGGGCCGGTGCACGCCGGCCTGACCGCCGACCCCGCCATCGAGCTGGCCCGGCTGTTCGACAAGCTGGTGCGCCTCTAGCCGCACACCCTCAGAACAACACCGACATGAAGGTGTCCACCTCGCGGAACCCCACCTTGCGGTAGACGGCCCGCGCCGAGTGGTTGAAGTCGTTGACGTAGAGCGACACGACGGGGGCGAAGCAGCTCATCGCCGCCTCCACGACCGCCGCCATGCCCGCCACCGCGTGGCCCTTGCCGCGCTGGTCGGGGGCCACCCACACGCCCTGGATCTGGCAGGCGTGCGGCGTGACCGCGCCCACCTCCGCCTTGAACACCACCCGGCCGTCGTCGATGCGCGCGTAGGAGCGGCCGATGCGGATCAGCTCGGCGACCCGGGTGCGGTAGAGCGCGCCGCCGTCGCCGAGGTTGGGCGAGACGCCCACCTCCTCGGTGAACATCGCCACGCACGCCGGCAGCACGATGTCGAACTCCTCGGGCCGCACCCGGCGCACCAGCGGATCGGCGGGCACGGGAGCCTTGCTGGAGGTCGCCATCACCGGCTGGGCCCACCGGATGGCCCGCGCCCTGCCCCAGTGCGGCTCCAGCCGCTCCCACAGCAGGGACACCGCCTCGACGGGGCCCACGATGGACGAGCACCTGCGCCCCTGCTTGCGGGCACGGTCGGCGAACGCGTGCACGGCCTCGGGGCCGGCGTTGACCGGCACCATGTTCGCGCCGGCGTAACAGAGCGACACGAGCCCGCCGCGCGGCCCGAACCCCCACATCTGCCCCCCGAGGCGTGCCGGATTGAGTCCGACGGCCCGCACCCGGGAGGAGACGAAGACGTTGGCGACCGGATCGCAGTCAAGCAGGGCGAGAACCTCGTCCCGGTCGCTGTCGTCGAGCACGCGCGACGCCGATGTACGCAGCATCACATGGTCAGACTACGCGAACGTCCCCCGAATAGCTCACCGGGACAGCACGTCGGTGAGCCGATCGTGACCCTGCACGCCTCCCGCGGCCATATGAGCGGCCGGGGCCGGGTCCGGCAGGGCCGCGCAGGACGCCGTCCGGGCCGGCAGCGTGCCGTCGGCCAGGTACGCCGCGAGGTGGCCGTCCACGCACCGGTTGCCGGCCAGCGACACGCCGTGGTTGCCGCCCTCGTCGATCACCAGGCCGCTGCGCGGGAAACGCCGGTGCATGGCCAGCGCGCCCCGGTACGGCGTGGCGGCGTCGTCGCGCGACTGCAGGAACAACACCGGCGGCAGCTTCGGCGCGGCGCGCACCTCGACCGGCGTGCCGCCCTTGACCGGCCAGAACGCGCACGGCGCGTTGAACCAGGCGTTCGGCCAGGTCAGGAACGGCGCCCTGTGGTGGAGCCGGGTCATGTCGGTGCGCCACTTGGCCCAGTCGCGCGGCCACGCGGCGTCGCGGCACTGCACGCCGAGGTAGACGGCGTAGCCGTTCTCGTCCTCGGCGTCGTTCTTGCCGCGCCGGTTGTACGCCTCCACCAGCGGCTGCACGTCGCCCTTGCGCACGTAGGCGGACCAGGCGCGGGCGAACTCCGGCCACACCCGGTCGGTGTACCCGCCGAGGGTGAAGGTGTCGTCCAGCTCGCTCGGCCCCACCACGCCGCCGGCCGGACGGGTGCGCAGCCGGTCGCGCATCGCGTAGTAGGCGAACGAGGTCTGCTTCAGCGTGCCGCCCAGCCGGTAGACGTCGTTGTGCCGGGCCGTCCAGGCGAGGAAGGCGCGGTGGCGGCGTTCGAAGGCGACGTCCTGGCCCAGGTTCGACCGGTACCAGACGCCCTCGGGGTTGACCGTGCTGTCCATGACCAGCCGCCTGACCCGCTGCGGGAACAGGGTCGCGTAGACGGCCCCGAGGTAGGTGCCGTACGAGTAGCCCAGGTAACTGATCTTCTCCTCGCCCAGCGCCGCCCTGATCGTGTCCATGTCCCTGGCCGAGTTCTCGGTCGTCAGGTACGGCAGCACCCAGGCCCAGAGGTCGCCGCAGCGGGTGGCGTACTCGCTGGCCCTGGCCAGGAGCTTGCTCTCGTCGCCGGCCGTGTGCGGCACCGCGTCGGGCCGCGGCGCCCGGTAGTAGGTGTCGGGGTCCACGCAGTGGAGCGACGGCTCGCTGCCGCCGACCCCGCGCGGGTCGAACCCGACGACGTCGTAGCGCTCGCCGAGCCTGTTCGGCAGCCCGTTCGAGACGAACTCGGTCAGGTCACGGCCCGAGGCTCCCGGGCCGCCCGGGTTGATCAGCAGGGTGCCGAGATGGTTGCCGTCCCTGGACACCTTGGCCTTGATGCGGTTGATCGCCAGCTTGATCGACTGGCCCCAGGGATCGCGGTAGTCGAGCGGCACGCGTACGCTGGCGCACTCCAGGTCGGCCCGGACCGTCTTGCCCTCCTTCGCCGGGCACGCCCCCCAGACCACCTGCTGCGCCCCCCGAGCCGCGCCTCTGCCGGCCGACGCCACACCGTCCGCGCTGACAACCCCGGCGACCAGCACCGCGATGCCGACGGCAACACTGAATACGCGCTTCACCCAGCCCCTCCCCCTCGTCATGGCCCTGTGATGCTCCCGCGGGCGACGGGGTCATGACGCTGGGTATGGAGAAAGGCTTGCCAGTTTGTAATGAGGCCATTGCACCGGGTCACCGGCCCCCGGAGGCACTCAGCCCACGGTCACCTGAGGGCCGGAGACGGCGTCGTCGTCGAGGTCGACCTCCACGCCCATCTCCTCGGCCAGCCGCAGGGCCTCCTCGATCAGGGTCTCGACGATCTGCGACTCGGGCACGGTCTTGATGACCTCGCCCTTGACGAAGATCTGGCCCTTGCCGTTGCCGGAGGCGACGCCGAGGTCGGCCTCGCGCGCCTCGCCGGGGCCGTTGACCACGCAGCCCATGACGGCCACCCGCAGCGGGACCTTGAGGCCCTCCAGGCCAGCCTGGACCTGCTCGGCCAGCGTGTAGACGTCGACCTGGGCCCGGCCGCACGACGGGCAGGAGACGATCTCCAGCCCCCGCTCGCGCAGCCCCAGCGACTCCAGGATCTGGGCGCCGACCTTGACCTCCTCGACGGGGGGCGCGGACAGCGAGACGCGGATGGTGTCGCCGATGCCCTCGGCCAGCAGCGCGCCGAACGCCACGGCGGACTTGACCGTGCCCTGGAAGGCGGGGCCGGCCTCGGTGACGCCGAGGTGGAGCGGGTAGTCGCACTTGGCGGCGAGCAGCCGGTAGGCGTTGATCATGACGACCGGGTCGTTGTGCTTGACCGAGATCTTGATGTCCCTGAAGCCGTGCTCCTCGAACAGCGAGCACTCCCACAGGGCGGACTCGACCAACGCCTCGGGCGTGGCCTTGCCGTACTTCTGGAGCAGGCGGGGGTCGAGCGAACCGGCGTTGACGCCGATCCTGATCGGCACGCCGTGGTCGGCGGCCGCCCTGGCGATCTCGCCCACCTTGTCGTCGAACTTCTTGATGTTCCCCGGGTTGACGCGGACCGCCGCGCAGCCCGCCTCGATGGCCGCGAACACGTACTTCGGCTGGAAGTGGATGTCGGCGATGACCGGGATCTGGGACTTCCTCGCGATGATCGGCAGCGCGTCCGCGTCGTCCTGCGACGGGACGGCCACGCGCACGATCTGGCAGCCGGACGCCGTCAGCTCGGCGATCTGCTGCAACGTGGCGTTGACGTCGGCGGTGACCGTCGTCGTCATCGACTGGACGGAGACGGGCGCGTCGCCGCCCACGGGAACGCTGCCGACCATGATCTGGCGGGAGTGCCGGCGTTCGGCGAGCGGCTTGGGGCGGACCGTCGGGATGCCAAGTGCTACAGAAGACATTTCTACCCTTAGGTGTGACGACGCTACCCAGTCTAGGTAGCTAGAAGGACTGCCCGGCTGTGAGTTCGGCCGCACGCGCCCGGGCCCAGGCGTCGGCGGCCAGCACCTCCTCCACGCTGGAGGCCGGGGTGACGCGGTGTTCCTCGACGACCTTGGCGACCGTGTCGACGATCGCGGGGAAACGCAGCCCGCCCCTGGTGAACGCCTCGACGCAGACCTCGTTGGCGGCGTTGTAGACGGCGGGCGCGGTGCCGCCCTCGGCGCCGACGTGCCTGGCCAGCGCGACGGCCGGGAAGGCCGCGTCGTCGAGCGGCTCGAAGGTCCAGGTGTGGGCCCTGGTCCAGTCGACGGGCCGGGCGGCGCCGGGCACGCGGGCCGGGTGGGCCAGCGCGAGCGCGATCGGCAGGCGCATGTCGGGCGGGCTGGCCTGGGCGATGGTGGAGCCGTCGACGTACTCGACCATGGAGTGGATCACCGACTGCGGGTGGACCACGACCTCGATGCGGTCGAAGCCGATGTCGAACAGCAGATGGGCCTCGATGACCTCCAGCCCCTTGTTGACCAGGGTGGCGGAGTTGATGGTGATGACCGGGCCCATGGACCAGGTGGGGTGGGCCAGCGCCATCTCGGGGGTGACGTCGGCCATCTCCTCGCGCTTCATGCCCCTGAACGGGCCGCCGCTGGCGGTGATGACGAGCTGCTTGACGGCGGCGGGGTCGTGGCCGCCCGGGCCGGACGCCCACAGGCACTGCTGCACCGCCGAGTGCTCGGAGTCGACCGGGAGGATCTGCCCCGGCGCGGCCAGCCGCTTGACCAGCGGCCCGCCGATGATCAGGGACTCCTTGTTGGCCAGCGCGAGCGTGCGGCCGGCCTCCAGCGCGACCAGCGTGGACGTCAGGCCCAGCGCGCCGGTGATGCCGTTGAGCACGGTGTCGCACCGCCAGGCCGCGACCTCGGCGACGCCCTCGTGGCCGCCCAGCACGACGGGGGACGCCCCGCGCGCGGCCAGCGCCTCCTTCAGCGCCGGGACGGCGGCGGCGTCGGCCACCGCCACGACCTCCACGCCGAACGCGGCCGCCTGCGCGGCCAGCTCCTCGACCCTGCGGCCCCCGGCCGCCAGCCCGGCGACCTTGAACCCGGCGGGGTCGGCGGCGATGACATCGAGGGCCTGGGTGCCGACCGAGCCCGTGGAGCCGAGCACGACGACGGAGCGGAGGGTCTCTGCATGCACCTGTCCATTGTCCCCGCTGCCGGACGCGGACGCGCACGTGAGGGGCCGACAGCCGCGATCCCGGCTCCCGAGTGACAGGCGATAACCCAGACCAGTTATGTCCAAATATCGCTATATCGGGATGCGCATATCTCGAGAAATCCCGATTATTGGGCGGCTACCTTCCAAGCCCCAGCTCCGGTTTCGGGAGGTTACGTAATGCACCGCAGATTTGCCCTGCTCTCCGTCCTCACCCTCGCCGCCGGGAGCATCGCCCTGCTCCCCGGCACCGCGGCGCAGGCCGGCGCGGCACCCCGTCCCGCCCAGCACGCCGCCGCGGACTCGACGTCCGAGCAGCGGCAGGTCACGCGGTACTGGACCGAGGCGCGCATGGAGAGCGCGCAGCCGCTCGACCTGCCCGCGCCCAAGAACGGCGGGAAGGCGGCCCGCGGCGCGGCGGCCGAGCCCGGCGAGCCCGATGGCGGCACCCCCTGGCAGGCGCCGCCCACCGGCGGCCGGGGCGACGGACGGCAGCTCCGGTCGGCGAACAGCTCCGGCGCCCCCTGGAGCGGCGGCGGCGCCGTGGTGAAGACCACCGGCCGGGTCTTCTTCACCTACCAGGGACGCAGCGCCTCGTGCTCGGGCTCGGCGGTGACCAGCGCGAACAGGAGCGTGGTGCTGACCGCCGGCCACTGCGTCAAGCTCGGCGGCGCCTTCCACACCAACTGGGTGTTCGTGCCCGGCTACGCCGCCGGCCAGCGCCCCTTCGGCACCTGGCCGGCCGCCAGGCTGCTGACCACCCCCCAGTGGAACGCCAGCGAGGACGTCAACTTCGACGTGGCCGCCGCCGTGGTGGCCCAGGTGGACGGCAAGAGCCTGGTGGACGTCGTCGGCGGCCAGGGCGTGGCCTTCAACCAGCCGCGTGGCCGGCAGATGTACTCCTTCGGCTACCCGGCCGCGGCCCCCTACGACGGCTCGAAGCTCATCTACTGCAGCGGCCGCACGTTCGACGACTTCCTGCTCTCCGACGACCTCGGCCTGACCTGCGACATGACCGGCGGCGCCAGCGGCGGCCCGTGGATGCTGAATTTCGACGAGTCGACCGGTCTCGGCACGCAGAACTCGGTCAACAGCTTCAAATACAACTTCGCCCCCAACTGGATGTTCGGCCCGTATTTCGGAAACGAAGCACAGGCCGTTTACCAGGCGGCGCAAACCACCGGCACACTCTGATCAATTTACGGAAAGTAGCCACAAGAACACACCTCGTGGTGCACACTCGGGGGCCATGACCCTGAGCACCTCCCTGCTTGCGGCCGCCCCGCTGATCGTGGGGCTGACGGGACCGGCGATCCTCGGCGCGGTCCCCGGCCAGCACCTGGTCGATCGTCCCGCCGTCGAGCACGCCGCGGCCCGGCCGAGCCTGGTGGTCGAGCACGAGGCCGCCCGGAGCGACGCCGAGCAGCGGCGCGTGCTCGGCTACTGGACCCCGCAACGCATGGCGGCGGCCCTGCCCATCGGTCTGCTCGACTCCGTGACCGACGGCGACGGCCTGCTCAGCGGCCTGACCGGCCGCGGCGGGGCGCAGGCGAAGCCCGGCGTGTCCGGCGGCCGTACCGAGATCAACGTCGGCCGCCGGCGCCAGGCGTCGTCCAGGCCCCAGGCCAGCACGATCGGCGCGCGCTGGAGCACCGGCGGAGCCGTGACCAGGACCACCGGGCGGGTGTTCCTGACCCTGGCGGGCGCCGACTTCGTCTGCTCGGCCAGCACGGTCACCAGCGCCAGCAAAGACCTCGTCGTCACCGCCGGCCACTGCGTCAAGGACGGCGCCGGCGAGTGGGCCGAGAACTGGACGTTCGTCCCCGGCTACGGCAGGGGCGGCGAGCAGCCCTACGGCCAGTACGCGGCCCGCCGCATGTTCGTCTCCGCCCCCTGGTCGCGCTCCGGCGACGACAACCACGACGTCGGCATGGTCGCCCTGGCCACCTCGGGCGGGCGGCACGTCGCCGACGTGGTGGGCACCCAGGACATCGCCTTCAACGCCAGGCGCGGCGGCCAGACCTACGGCTTCGGCTACCCGGCCGACCCGCCCTACGACGGCGACCAGCTCGTCTACTGCGCCGGGCGGCTGCGCGACGACCCGTACAAGCAGACGCACGACCAGGGGCTCGGCTGCGCCATGACCGCCGGGTCGAGCGGCGGCCCCTGGCTGTCCGGCTTCGACCCGATGACCGGCCGCGGCACGATCACCTCGCTGAGCAGCTTCAAGTACAGCGACGACCAGCACACCATGTACGGCCCGTACTTCGGCCAGGCCGCCAGGACGGTCTACGCCACGGCCGAACGCGCCTGACGGCGGCGCCGGACATACGAACGCCCCGCGCCGGGGAGGCGCGGGGCGGGCCGGGAGCTACAGCGACAGGCCGGTGAGCACCATGACCTTCTCGTAGGTCAGGTCCTCCATGGCCGAGTGCAGGCCCTCGCGGCCGATGCCGGAGTCCTTCACGCCGCCGTACGGCATCTGGTCGGCCCGGTACGACGGCACGTCGCCGATGATCACGCCGCCGACCTCCAGCTCGCGGTTGGCCTTGAAGGCGGCGTCCAGGGAGCGGGTGAAGACGCCGGCCTGGAGACCGTACTTGGAGTCGTTCACCATGGCGTACGCCTCGTCGATCGACGCGGCCGGCTGGAGGATCATGACCGGCCCGAAGACCTCCTCGCAGGCCACCTTGGCGTCGTGCGGGACGTCGGCCAGCACGGTCGGCGCGACCGTGGCGCCTTCGCGGGTGCCGCCGGCCAGGACGCGGGCGCCGGCGGCGACCGCCTCGCGCACCCACTCCTCCACCCGCTCGGCGGCGGCCTCCGACACCAGCGGCCCGACCTGGGTCTTCTCGTCGGCCGGGTCACCCGTGACGAGCCCACCGACGGCCGGCAGCAGACGCTCGACGAACGCGTCGTAGACCGGCTGCTCGACGATCACCCGCTGGACGGCGATGCAGCTCTGACCGGCCTGGTAGTTGGAGAACAGGGCGATGCGCTGCGCGGCCCAGTCGAGGTCGGCGTCGGCCAGCACGACGGCCGCGGCGTTGCCGCCCAGCTCCAGGGTCACGTGCTTGCGCGGCACCTGGTCGGCGATGGCGTAGCCGACGGGCGCGGAGCCGGTGAAGGAGACCACGGGCAGGCGGGGGTCGTCGACGAGGGCGGCGGCGCGCTCGTTCTGCACCGGCAGCACCGAGAACATGCCCGCGGGCAGGTCGGTCTCGGCCAGGATCTCGCCGAGGATCAGCGAGGACAGCGGCGTGGCAGGCGCGGGCTTGACGATGATCGGGGCGCCGACGGCGATGGCGGGCGCGACCTTGTGGGCGACCAGGTTCAGCGGGAAGTTGAACGGGGTGATCGCCAGCACGGGGCCCTTGGGCACGCGGGAGACGTAGGCGAGGCGGCCCGCGGCGGCCGGCTCGGTGTCGAGCCGCTGCACCTGGCCGGACCAGCGGCGGGCCTCCTCGGCGGCGAAGCGGAACGTGGAGATCGCGCGGTTGACCTCGCCGCGCGCCCAGAAGATCGGCTTGCCGTTCTCGGCGGTGATCAGGTGGGCGATCTCGTCGGCCCGCTCGGCCAGCCTGCGCGAGACGTGCGCCAGGGCCTCGGCACGTACGTGCACGGGCAGGGCGGCGGCCTCGCGCGAGACCGCGTGGGCGGCCGCGACGGCCTCCTCGACCTGGGCATCGGTCGGTACGGAGTACCGGCCGACCGCACGACCGTCATGGGGGTTGGTCACGGTGAGATCGGTTTCGCCGGTGGCGGGCCGGCCGGCAAGCCAGAAGGTACGCACGTCCATACCCACGACGTTATGCCAAGCGGGAGACCGGGGATTTACACCACGGTGCACAAGACTCCCATGAGCGCTCACCGTTAAGTACAAGCTCTGGTGTATACCCATGATGTAACAGAAGTAGACCCAATTCGGGATGTTTACCATGCGGAGTGGTTTGAGCGATCTCCGCCATGGCTAAGTCATCGGGTGCGGGTCTCCAGCGCGGTGGGCCCCCGATCAGAAAGGCGTGGGCCCCGTGACCGAGCAACGTGAGGTCACAAGGACACTGAGCTCCTTGGTCGCTGGGGAGGTCGCATGACCTCGACCCCGCTGGGCCTGCAGGGCGCCTACCTGCTGGGCGAGCGCGCCACCCACGACGAACTCCGTTCCCGCCTGCTCGACGTGGCGGTGAACCTGCTTCAGAGCGAGGGTCCCGACAGTCTGACCATGCGCAGGATCGCGGCCGAGGCCGGCTGCACGACGACCGTCATCTACACGATGTTCGGCAACCGGGAGGGCCTGGCCGAGGCGCTGTATCTGGAGGGTTTCGAGCGTTTCCGCCGCTTTCTCGAAGCGGTCCCGCAGCGGCGCAACCCGCTGGAGTACCTGACCGCGCTCGGCCCCGCCTACCGGCAGGCGTGCCTGTCCGAGCCCGGCTACTACAGCCTGATGTTCGAGCAGGCCATCCCCGGTTTCGAGCCCAGCGAGCGGGCCAGGACGCTCGCCCGCGCGGCGCTGAACATCCTCGACCGGGTGATCGCCGACTGCATCTCCGCCGGCTACGTGACGCCGACCCAGCCGCGCAAGATCGCCGACGCGCTCTGGGCCGCCGCGCAGGGCGCGATCAGCCTGGAACGGGCCGGCCACCTGCGGGACGACCGCACGTACGAGGCGGTCACCCTGGCCACGATCTGCTGCTACCTGGTGGACAAGGACAGCCTGCCGTCGGCCCCTGGCCGCTGAAGCTACCCGCAAGTCAGCGGCGGGAGGCCTCCAGGGCGAGCCACAGCTCGGCCCGTACGCCCGGGTCGTCGAGGTCGCGGCCGAGGAGTTCGGCGACGCGGCGCATGCGGTAGCGCAGCGTGTGCCGGTGGACGCCGAGCCGCTGGGCGGCGGCGTCCCAGTGGCCGTTGCTCTCGAGGTAGGCGCGCAGCGACTCGACCAGGTCGGCGCGGGAGCCGTACGCGGTGAGCGGGGCCAGCAGCGCGCCGGAGAACGCGCGCAGGGCGTCGGTGTCCAGCAGTGCGAGCAGGCCCTGTCCGGCCAGGTCGGCGAACCGTACCGTGCCGCCGTCGCTGTGGGCCAGCGCGCGGCGTGCCTGGTCGAGCGCGTCGCGCAGGCCGTCGTAGCGGCAGGGCGAGCTCAGCCCGGCCGGCCCCTCGACCTCCCGCGCCGCCTTCTCCGCGGCCCCCTCGGACACCAGGCAGACGCTCACCTGCTCACCGCCCTGAGGACCACCGCCGCTCCCCCTGCCGCTGCCGCCGCCGTTACCGCCGCCGTGACCGCCACTGCTACCGCCCCGGTGACCGCTGCCGTCGTCGAGGAGCGCCGTGAAGCCGCGCGGCTCCAGCGTCTCCAGGGCGGCCGCGCCCGCCGCCAGGACCACCAGCGGCTCGCCGGGCAGCCGCGCGCCGAGCGTGCCGGCCACCGCCCGCGCCTGCTCGACCGCCCCGCCGAGCAGCAGTTCCAGCACGGCCGAGCGGAGCCGCCGGCCGGCCTCCCGCTGGGCCCTGCCCTGCTCCATGGCGAGCGTGAGCAGCGAGCCGGCGGCGTTGATCACCGTGTGGGTCACCGGTGAGAAGGGCCTGCGGGCGCCGACCGCGAAGAAGCCGCGCGGCCGTGGACCGCCGCCGAGCGGCTGGATCACGACGTGCTCGTCGGGCCCGGACAACGCGAGACTCGCCGGCACCCGCTCACCGCCCTGACTCCCGCCACGCGCCCGTTCCGCCACCGGTACGGCGCCGCGCGCCCGCTCGCCAGCCTGGCCTCCGCCGCGTGCCCGTTCCCCCGCCGGTACGGCGCCGCGCGCCCGCTCGGCCTGGGCCCCCGGGGCGACGGGCTCGCCCGTGAGCGCGCGCTCCGCCCCGGCGGTCCGGTCGGGCTGGGTTCTTCCCGGGCCGCCGGCGCGCAGGCGGCGCAGCTCGGCCACCACGACCGGCACGTCGGCCCCCGGCGTGGCGTGCCGGACCTCGCCCGTCTCGTCGAGCAGCGCGGCCCAGCCGTCGATCTCCTTGGCCACCCGGTCGATGACCGCGTGCATGCCCTCCGGCCGCAGCGCCGCCCGGGTCAGCCGCCCCTGCGCGGCGAAGGCGCGGGTGATCTCGTCGTACTGCTCGGCCGCGAGCAGCTCGCTGACCACCTTGCCGATGGCGATGAACGGCGTCTCGCGCGGCACCTCGAACAGCGGCAGCCCCGCCTCGTCGGCGGCCGCGACCAGGGCGGGCGGGACGTGCTCGTGGGAGAGCCCGACGCCGAAGCCGAGCCCGGCCACCTCGCGACCCACCAGCCGGGCGACGTATCCGGAGAAGTCGCCTTCCAGGCGGATCCCCGTCGTCAGCAGCAGCTCCGCGCCCTCGAGGAACGGCGTCGGGTCCTCCAGCTCGCTGACCGCCACCCAGCGCACCTCCGCGTCGAGCGCTCCGGAGGCCGCCGCGCCCGCCAGCTGACGCAACTTCATCCGTCGCACCACGGTGCGCAGCGAAGGTGCCATACGAGTTTGTCCATTCCGGCAAAGGCGAGCACCCCCAGTGTGCCATATCGACGTATCGGTCCAGGTCGGAGCCCGACGTAGCGTCGAGCCCATGAGCATTCCCCAGGAGCGGCGCGTCGTGACCGCGATCCCAGGCCCCAAGTCGCAGGAGCTGCTGGCCCGCAAGCAGGCCGCCGTCCCCTCCGGCATCGGCACCACGCTGCCGGTCTTCGTCACCCGCGCCGGCGGCGGCATCCTCCAGGACGCCGACGGGAACTCTCTGATCGACTTCGGCTCCGGCATCGCCGTGACCAACGTGGGCAACTCCGCGCCGAAGGTCGTCGAGCGCGTCCAGAAGCAGGCGGCCGACTTCACCCACACCTGTTTCATGGTCACCCCGTACGAGTCGTACGTGCAGGTCTGCGAGAAGCTCAACGAGCTGACCCCCGGCGACCACGAGAAGCGCACCTTCCTGGTGAACTCCGGCGCCGAGGCCGTCGAGAACGCCGTCAAGGTGGCCCGGCACGCCACCGGCAGGCAGGCCGTCGTGGTGTTCGACCACGGCTACCACGGCCGCACGCTGCTCTCGATGACCATGACCGCCAAGAACATGCCGTACAAGCACGGCTTCGGCCCGTACGCGCCCGAGGTGTACCGGGTGCCGCTGGCCTACCCGTTCCGCTGGCCGACGGGCGCGGACAACTGCGCGGAGGAGGCCGCCGCGCAGGCCATCGACCAGATCAACAAGCAGGTCGGTGCGGAGAACGTGGCCGCCGTGGTGATCGAGCCGATCGCCGGCGAGGGCGGTTTCATCGTCCCGGCCAGGGGCTTCCTGCCGCGGATCGCCGAGTTCTGCCGGGCGAACGGCATCGTGTTCGTGGCCGACGAGGTCCAGACCGGCTTCGCGCGCACCGGTGACCTGTTCGCCTGCGAGGACGAGGGCGTCGTCCCCGACATCATCTGCACCGCCAAGGGCATCGCGGGCGGCCTGCCGCTGGCCGCCGTGACCGGCCGCGCCGACCTGATGGACCACGTGCACGTCGGCGGCCTGGGCGGCACGTACGGCGGCAACCCGCTGGCCTGCGAGGCCGCGCTCGGCGTCCTGGAGACGATCGAGTCGGAGGACCTGGTCGCCAAGGCCCGCCGCATCGGCGAGATCATGCTCCCCCGCCTGCGGTCGCTGCAGGAGCGGTTCCCGGCGATCGGCGACGTGCGCGGACGCGGCGCGATGATCGCGATCGAGCTGGTCGAGCCGGGCACGAAGAACCCGGACCCGGCGGCCGTCCAGGCGATCGTCAAGCGCTGCCACGCCGAGGGCCTGGTGGTCCTGACCGCCGGCACGTACGGCAACGTGCTGCGCTTCCTGCCCCCGCTGGTCATGCCCGAGCACCTGCTCGAGGAGGGCCTGGGGATCCTGGAGAAGGCCATCTCCGCTCTATAGCAAAGACCGAAAAATCGGGCATCCAGCTTGCGGCTGGATGCCCGATTTTGTGTGTGTAACGCAGGTCACTCGGGTAGAGAATTCACCCTGGCTTGACGCTCAGCTAGACGATCACGGCCTCGGTCAGGGTTATAACGGATCCGGACATGCGGAGGGGCGATGGCAGCTGGGAGCGTGATGAACTGGGGTCCCGCCAGAACGGCACGGAGTATGTTGACGTTCGACCCTGAGGGCCTGACTCCGGCCCAGCGCGACGGCGACGCCTGCGTGGTGTGCCACAAGAGGTGGCCGCGGCCCCGGGTCCGGGTCGGCAAACTGCCCGACAACTCCTCCGTGCTCGCCTGCACCGAATGCGCCGAGGCGCTCCTGCCCGCTCCCATGGCGACCGTGGTGGCCTTCCCGGGCCGTTAGGCCGCGGCCGCCAAGCCAGCCATCAAGCTGCGGCCGCCTCGCGCAGGCCCCACGGCGAGCCGTACTCGCGCAGCAGGTCGAGGAACGGCACCGCGTCGAACGCCTCGGGGCCGAGCACGCCCTCGCCCTTCCACACCCCGGTCGCCACCAGCTCCAGCGCGACGACCGGATGGATCGCCGTCTGCCACACGACGGCCTGGGAGCCGTACTCCCGCATCGACCATTCGTTGTCCACCACGTGGTACAGGTACACCTCGCGCGGCGAGCCGTCCTTGCCGGTGCCCTTGACCCACGTGCCCGCGCAGGTCTTGCCGCGCATGCGGGCGCCCAGCGTCGCCGGGTCCGGCAGGCTCGCGGCGACCATGTCGCGCGGCGCCACCTCCGCCCCGCCCACCCTGATCTTGTCGGCGCTGTCCAGGCCCAGCTTGCGCAGCGTCTTCAGCACGCCGATGAACTCCTCGCCGAGCCCGTACTTGAACGTCACCCGCCGCGCCGGGATCCACCTCGGGACGAGCAGCACCTCCTCGTGCTCGACGTTCACGCACTCCACGGGCCCGATCCCGTCGGGGAAGTCGAACACCTCGGGCTCGCTGAACGGCTCGGTGGTGCGCCACTGCCCGTCCTCCCAGACGACGGGCGGGTTCAGGCACTCCTCGATCGTGGTCCAGATGGAGAACGTGGGCGCGAAGTCGTAGCCGTCCACGACGAGGTTGGCGCCGTCCCTGATGCCGATCTCGTCGATCTCGTCGAACAGGTGGTCGGCGGCGTAGCGGGCGAACACGTCCGCGAGCCCCGGCTCGACGCCCATGCCGACCAGCGCGAGCCGGCCCGCCCCGCGCCACTCGCCGTCGCGCTCGAACTGCCGGTCCCCCAGCTTCACCCCCGGCTTGCGGTACGGCTCGCGCGGATGCGGCTTCGACAACGACATCGCCATGTCCAGGTAGTGGGCCCCGGCCTCCAGGGCGGCCTCGAACAGCGGCATCGTGAAGCGCGGATCGACCGCGTTGAACAGCACGTCACATCGGTGCTCCCGGAGCGCCGCGGTGACCTGGGCCCGGTCGGAGGCGTCCAGCTGGATGGCGGTGAAGCGGGGGTCGCCCACGGCGGCGACGGCGCGGGCCGCCCGGCTCTGTTGGGAGTCGGCCACCACGATGTGTTCGTAGAAATGGCGGCGGGCGGCGATGGGCACCACGGCGGAGCCGACGCCTCCGGCGCCGACAAGAAGGATTCTCATGGGAAGAACATACTCACTGACTGGTCATTCAGTCGAATTTTCGCGCCGGAGAGTTCCGGAACCAGGACGTTCTTGCGCCCGGAACAGCGAGACGTCCTGGAACCAGGACGTTCGCCGCCCCGGAAACGGCGAGACGCCCCGGGACAGGGGGGAAGGCCCGGGGCGTCTCTGCAGGCGCACCCGGGGGAAGGCACGCCCGCGATGGGGTCGAGCGGAGGCGGAGATCTCACCTACTCGGCGAGCTCGGCCCACCGTTTCCCCCAGACGGCATAATCAGTGCATTCCCCGTCCTCGCCGCGGCAACCGCCCGGCGGCCGGACGGCGAAGGCGATCCGGTCGAGCCGCTTGGGGTCGTCGGCGCCGTAGAGGTCGCAGATCGACTTGGCGCGGCCCTTGCACGCCTTGTCGTTGGCCGGCGCGAGCCCCACCCAGGCGGCGGCGTCACGCTGGGCGTCGGCCGCGGTCATCCAGGTCAGCCAGCGGTAGGCGCAGGTGGTGTCGGGCAGGTTGGCGCCGAGCATCCAGGAGTCGAGCCAGCCGGTGGCCGCCTTGGCGCCGACCGTCCGGACCGGTTTGCCGGCCTTCTGCAGCAGCAGGCGATAGTACGGTGTGGCCTGCGCGTAATCCAGCGACCCGGTGGCGAAGCCCTTGATCAGGTCGATCGGCTTCCGCCAGTAGGTGCGCCCCTTCTGCTGCCCGAGCAGCGCCATGGCCCGGTCGAGCTGCTCCTGGCTCAGCTCGTACGGGTCCTTGACGGTGGCGTCGGTCAGCGCGGCGTCGGCGATGGTCAGCGGGGTGTCGCGGAGCGCGGCCCGGTCGGAGGCGAACACCTGGCTCATGCTCGCGCCCTTGACCCTGGCCGCGTCGTAGATGAACTCGTGGTACCCCCACAGGAACGGCACGCCGTAGACCTTGCCGGACACCTTCACCATGTCGCGGAAACGCTCGTCGAGGTCGTCGTAGCCGCTCACCTTGGCCGGGTCGATCGGCTGCACCAGCTTGCGCGTGATCAGGTCGCCGGCCAGCGCCGGGCCCGCGGAGATCAGGTCGTACGGACGCTCGGCGGCCGCGACGGCCCGCTCCATCTCCTCGGCGGTGCGGACGGTGTCGACGCGGGCCAGGCGGCAGCCGGTCTCCTTCTCGAAGGAGCCGACCCAGTTGGCCTTGGGGCTGACGCCGCCGTACTCGGCGTAGCCGCGGTAGGTGAGGATCTGCAGCGTGCCGTCGCTCTGGGTGGCCGTGGGCGAGGGCGTGGCCGACGGGGTCGGCTTGGGGCTGGGCCCGGCGGCCGGCTGAGCCGCCTGCCCGGCGGCCGTGGACACCGCTCCCGTGCCGGCGACCAGCGCCGCCGCGGCCAGCGCCACGGCGGATATGCGACGGCGTCTCACGATGTCCCCCCTTGTCCGTTGCGCTGGAGCTTACCGGGGACGGGACCGGGAGGGACGCCGGTCCCTCCCGGCCACAGACGTGAGTTACCCGTTCGTGGGGAAGCCCAGGTTCACGCCGCCGTGGGACGGGTCCAGCCAGCGCGAGGTCACGACCTTGCCCCGCGTGTAGAAATGCACCCCC
>NZ_JBEXYU010000035.1:0-109849 GCF_040631115.1 Nonomuraea sp. NPDC005692
GTCCTGGCGGCTCCGGACTGTGACATGGGGCTGGTGGCGTACCAGATGACCTTGATGGTGGATCGCGCCGGTCAGGTGCTGACCCCGGCGGTGCGCGCGGAGCTGCGCGCCAGCCAGACCAGGTGATGTAGGTGACGGATTCCTGGAACAGCGGCGGTTGGGAGCCCCAGCCGCCGGTCAGCTCGGACCCGGCCTCGCCGGTGCGCCCGTACGCGGTGACGGGCGGACGTACCGCGCCCAAGGTCAAGCTGGCCATGGAGGCCCTGGTCTCGTCGGCTACGGCCGAACACCGGGAGTTCTCCCACATCACGCCGGAGTACAAGGCGATCAGCCAGCTCTGCCGTCAGGTGCGGTCGGTCGCCGAGGTGTCGGCGCTGCTGCGGATCCCGCTCGGTGTGGTGCGTGTTCTGATCGCTGACATGGCGGCCGAGGGCCTGGTGCGGGTGCATCAGCCGCAGCTGGATGCGGGTAGGCCGGACGTCAACCTGCTGGAAAGGGTGCTCAGTGGACTTCGCAGGCTCTAGCCCCGGTCTGACCTCGACGAAGATCGTGGTGGCCGGCGGCTTCGGCGTGGGCAAGACGACGTTCGTCGGCGCGGTCTCGGAGATCATGCCGCTCACGACGGAGGCCGTCATGACCGACGCCTCCGCGGGCATCGACGACCTGGGCATGACGCCGCTGAAGTCGACCACGACCGTCGCGATGGACTTCGGCCGCGTCTCGCTCGACCGCGACCTGATCCTGTACCTGTTCGGCACGCCCGGACAGCACCGGTTCTGGTTCATGTGGGACGACCTGGTCCGCGGCGCCATCGGCGCGGTCGTCCTGGTCGACACCCGCCGCCTGGCCGACAGCTTCCCCGCGATCGACTATTTCGAGGAGGCGCAACTCCCGTTCATCGTGGGGATCAACGGCTGGGACGGCACGTACGCCCACAGCGACGCCGAGGTCCGCGACGCCCTCACGCTGGCCCCCCACATCCCGCTGGTGCGCCTCGACGCCCGCCAAAAGGACTCGGTCAAAAGCGCTCTGATCAACCTCGTCGAGCACGCGTTGACCGTCCGGATGGCTGTGCCAGGCTGGAGCGGCTAGGAGAGCGGATAGGCTGAAGTCTTGACGTACATTCGCTTCGAGGACTGGCCAACCACGTGTTCGAGACGCTTTCCGACCGGCTGACATCGGTCTTCTCCTCCCTCCGATCCAAGGGTCGGCTGTCCGACGCCGACATCGACGCCACCGCCCGCGAGATCCGCATCGCCCTGCTCGAGGCCGATGTCGCGCTCCCGGTGGTCAAGGCGTTCGTCGCCCAGGTCAAGGAGCGCGCCCGCGGCGCCGAGGTCTCCCAGGCGCTCAACCCGGCGCAGCAGGTCGTCAAGATCGTCAATGACGAGCTGATCGAGATCCTCGGCGGCGAGACCCGCAGGCTCCGCTTCGCCAAGACCGCGCCGACCGTCGTCATGCTCGCGGGTCTCCAGGGTGCCGGTAAGACCACCCTGGCCGGCAAGCTGGCCCGGTGGCTGCGCGAGCAGGGCCACGCGCCCATGCTGGTCGCCGCCGACCTCCAGCGGCCCAACGCCGTGCAGCAGCTCCAGGTCGTGGGCGAGCGCGCCCAGGTCGCCGTGTTCGCGCCCGAGCCGGGCAGCGGCGTCGGCGACCCGGTCGACGTCGCCCGCCGCTCGATCGACGAGGCCAGGCGCCTCAACCACGACATCGTCATCATCGACACCGCCGGTCGCCTGGGCATCGACCAGGAGATGATGAAGCAGGCCGCCGACATCCGCGACGCGGTCCGCCCCGACGAGGTCCTGTTCGTGGTCGACGCCATGATCGGCCAGGACGCCGTCACCACGGCCCAGGCGTTCATGGACGGCGTCGGCTTCGACGGCGTCGTGCTGACCAAGCTCGACGGCGACGCCCGCGGCGGCGCCGCGCTGTCGGTGCGGCACATCACCGGCCGCCCGATCATGTTCGCCTCCACGGGCGAGAAGCTGGAAGACTTCGACGCCTTCCACCCCGACCGGATGGCCTCCCGCATCCTCGACATGGGTGACATCCTCACCCTGATCGAGCAGGCGCAGAAGACGTTCGACGAGGAGCAGGCCGCCAAGATGGCGGGCAAGCTCACCTCGGGCGAGAACTTCACGCTCGACGACTTCCTCGAGCAGATGATGATGGTCCAGAAGATGGGCCCCATCAAGAACCTGCTCGGCATGATGCCCGGCATGGGGCAGATGCGCGACCAGCTCAACTCCATCGACGACCGCGACCTCGACCGCATCGCCGCCATCATCCGCTCGATGACGCCCGGCGAGCGGCAGGACCCGAAGATCATCAACGGCTCCCGCCGCGCCCGCATCGCCGCCGGCTCCGGCGTCACGGTCAGCGCCGTGAGCAACCTCGTCACGCGCTTCTTCGAGGCGCAGAAGATGATGAAGCGGGTGGCCGGGGGCATGGGGCTGCCGGGCATGCCCGGGGGGCGCGGGAAGGCGTCCAAGGCGCAGAAGAAGGCCAAGAAGGGGCGGCGCGTCAGCGGCGACCCGCGCAAGGCGGGCCTGGAGAAGTCGGCGTCCCCGTCGCCCGACGGCGAGGGCGGCGCGCCCAAGGCCGGGGGAGTGCTGGGGAACCTGGGTGGCAAGCTGCCGCCGGGCCTCGAACTGCCGCCGGGCTTCGACCCGTCGAAGCTGAAGCTGCCCGGGCAGTAAGAGCCGACCGGGGCGGGCACCCCACCTGGCACCGCCCGCCCCTGCCTGCCCGATCCGTCCGCCCTGCCCTGCCTGTCTGCCTGCCCGGTCCGTCTGCTCTGCCTGCGGCGTCTGTCTGTGGCGCCTGCTTGTCGGGCGCGTGCTTGTCACGTGACTGTTTGTCGCGTGCGTGCCTGTCGGTGTCTGTTCGCCGTGCGCCTGTCCGTCGCGCGACGCGGAACCGTGTCTTGTGCGCGGGCCACGTCGGGGCCTCGCCCCGCACCGGAAGGCCTGGGCACCCAGGCGCGCCTGCACCGATGGGCCCCTGCACCGGCGGCCCTTGCGTCGGTGGCCCCTGCACCGGTGGTCCTGTGCCGGCGGGTTTGGTGCTGACGGTCTTCGCGCCGGCCCCTCATGCGCCGGCCCCTCATGCGCCGGCCGTTCTTGCGTCGGCTCTTCATGCGCCGGCGTTTTCGTGCCGGTCCTTCTCGCGTCGGCTTCATGACGGCGGATCGTGCGTCGGGGCTGCGTCGCCGCCCTCGGGCGCGTTCGTGTTCGCCCGAACGGGTGCGCGCCCGGGACCATGGTCGGTCACCGGGCGCGCGGGTCTGAGGCCGTTCAGCCCGCTCTAACGGCAGAGGAGCATCCACTGCAGAGCGGGATCCATGAGGAGCCACCCTGAGGCGGCCGTTGCGGGCATCCACATCGGCAGGCCGGTGAGCGGCGACTTCTGGGTCAGCCAGGCGTCCTCGGGCGCCGGGCCGAACTCGCCGCCGTGGTCGGCGGGCCATTGATGACCGCTGGGGTCGCCGTGGTGGTGCGGGTTGTGCGGCCACCCGCAAGGGGGCCAGTAGCTCTCGTGCGGGTTGTGCGGCTTGTGTGGCCTGTGAGTGCAGTCATGCGTGGGCGTCGGGCTCGGCGTGGGCGTCGGAGTCGGGATGGGCGGCGGAATCGGCGTCGGCGTCACCGTCGGTGTGGGCGTCACGGTAGGCGTCGGCGTCACCGTTGGTGTGGGCGTGACCGTGGGCGTCGGTGTCACGGTGGGTGTCGGTGTCACGGTAGGCGTGGGCGTCACAGTGGGCGTGACCGTGGGTGTCGGGGTCGGCGTCGGCGTGGGCGTGGGCGTCGGCGTGGGGGTGGGGGTCACGGTGGGCGTGATCGTGGGTGTCGGGGTCACCGTCGGGGTCGGTGTGGGCGTCGGCGTGGGGGTGGGGGTGGGGGTCACGGTGGGCGTGATCGTGGGTGTCGGGGTGGGTTGGTTGGGGACGCAGTTGACTTCCACCCGGCCGATGGTGACCTCCGTGAGCGGCCCCTCGTAGACGACGTTCCCCTCGGCGTCCCGCAGGAGGGCCGAGATCGAGATCGTCATGTCCGCCTCGGCGGAGGTCGCGTCGTTCGTCGTGGCGTTGTCGGTCCTGACCACCGTCAGGATCCCGTCGTACACGCCGGGATACCCGAGCTGCGCGCCCGTCGCGGGCACCTCCGTGGTCCCCTGCGCCACGGGCACGCCGAGCACCGTGATGGTCCCCGGCGCCGCCTGTACGGACGACATCGCCGGAGCCGGCGGCGTGCACCGCGCGTGCGTCTCCACGTTGCCCGTGACCAGCAGCGGCTCGGACGCGTCCGGGTTGAGCTGAAGGGTGTTGACGACCAGTTGGGCGCTGGCCTCCCAGACGTCCGGCGCGTCGAGGCCGTCGGCCTGGAGTTGTTGGTTGGCCAGGTCGGCGAACTCGGTGACCCCGTCAGGGTCGCTCCAGTCGCCGGTGTCGGTGCCGGGGTCGGGCCCGACGGACGCCGTGCCCCAAATGCCGGAGAAGCCTGGCTGGCCCAGCTCCGGGATTTCGGTGATGGTCAGGCCGATACCGTTGGCATTGGCGAACTCGCCCGCCGCGGCGGTGGCCGTAAGCCCGAACAAGGCGCCGGTGAGCAGGACGGACGCGCCGGCGGTGAGCAGCCGCGCGCGCGTGAACAGCGGATTGGTCGTGGTGGTCACCCACCCATTCCGCAGGGAAGTTGATCAAGTCGGGCGAGGTGACACGCGGCCCTTGCCGAGCCTTTGCCGCGGCCTGCCGGGACAGGTCGAAGGCACTGTCCGCGGTCTGGCAGAATGACATGTTGGAACACCGTGACCAGGTGGGTGCCCTCTCATCTCCCGCCGGCCACGCCTGTCCCTGGAGCGTCGTCTCATCGTGCCCCACTCGATGAGGTGCCGTTCACCCACGCTCGAATGCAGGAGAGACCACACCAGTGGCAGTCAAGATCAAGCTCAAGCGGCTCGGCATGATCCGCAACGCTCAGTACCGAATCGTCGTCGCCGACAGCCGCACCAAGCGTGACGGCCGGGCGATCGAGGAGATCGGCCTGTACCACCCGAAGGAAAACCCTTCGCGCATCGAGGTCAACGCCGAGCGTGCGGCCTACTGGCTGGGTGTCGGCGCGCAGCCGACCGAGCCGGTGCTCAAGCTGCTCAAGCTCACCGGTGACTGGCAGAAGTTCAAGGGCGAGGCCGCCCCGGCGCCGCTGCTGGTCGCCGAGCCCGCGCCCGACCGTCACGCCCTCTACGAGGCCGCGGCCAAGGAGGCGCTGTCCGGTGGCGACACCGGCACGGCCGCCACCACGGCGCCCAAGCGTGCCAAGAAGAAGGAAGAGGCTGAGGCCGCCCCCGCCGCCGAGACCCCGACCGAGGGCGAGGGCTGACGTGCTCGAGGAGGCTCTCGAGCACCTCGTTAAGGGCATCGTCGAACATCCAGACGATGTCCGGGTCCGCGCTCGCCGCATTCGCAGCGGGCGCGTCCTGGAGGTCCGGGTGCACCCCGAGGACCTGGGCAAGGTCATCGGACGCGGCGGGCGCACCGCCAAGGCGCTGCGCACCGTTGTGAACGCCCTGGCCGACGGGAAGTACGTACGGGTCGATCTGCTCGACCTGGACGAAGCAGTCCGTTAGCGTCAGGAATTCGCGCCCTCATCGGTCCTGAAAGGTCCGATGGGGGCGCTTGCGTTAGGAGAAGGTGGGTTTACGTGCAGCTGGTCGTCGGCCGGATAGGCCGTCCGCACGGTGTACGCGGCGAGGTGACCGTGGAGGTGCGCACCGACGATCCCGAGCTGCGCTTCGCCGAGGGCATGGCCGTCGCGACCGACCCGGCGAGCGCGGGGCCGCTCGTGGTCGAGAGCCGTCGCTGGCACAAGGATGTGCTGCTGATCGCGTTCGAGGGGGTCCACGGCCGAGACGCGGCCGAGGAGCTCCGGGGCACCATGCTGGTCATCGACTCCGCCGAGGTGGAGTCGTCGGACGACCCGGACGAGTTCCACGACCACCAGCTCATCGGGCTGGCGGTGGAGACCGTGTCGGGCGAGCCCGTCGGCGAGGTCACCGACGTGCTGCACCACGGTCAGGACCTGCTGGTCGTACGCCGGCGCGGGCAGGACGACGCGCTCATCCCGTTCGTGAAGGCCCTGGTGCCCGAGGTCGATCTGACGGGCGGGCGCCTGGTCGTCGACCCGCCAGAGGGCCTGCTGTGATGCGCCTCGACATCATCTCCATCTTCCCCGAGTACTTCGCTCCGCTCGACGTCTCGCTCATCGGCAAGGCGCGCGAGCGCGGCACCCTCGACGTACGCGTCCACCAGCTCCGCGACTGGGCGCACGACGTGCACAGGACGGTCGACGACACGCCGTACGGCGGCGGTCCCGGCATGGTGATGAAGCCCGAGGTCTGGGGCGAGGCCATCGACTCGGTGATCGGCGACGGCGCGCCTCGGGTCATCGTGCCGACGCCGAGCGGGCGGCCGTTCACCCAGGAGCTGGCCCAGGAGCTGGCCGCCGAGCCGTGGCTGCTGTTCGCCTGCGGGCGTTACGAGGGCATCGACTCGCGGGTCATGGCCGAGTACGGCGCCCGACTGCGGGTCGACGAGGTCAGCATCGGCGACTACGTGCTGGCCGGCGGCGAGGTCGCGGTGCTGGTGATGGTCGAGGCCGTCGGCAGGCTGCTGCCCGGCGTGCTGGGGAACGCCCAGTCGGCCGTGGACGACTCCTTCGCGCCGGGTTCGATGCAGAACCTGGTCGAAGGCCCGGTCTACACCAAGCCGCCGGTCTGGCGCGGGCACGAGGTTCCCGCCGTCCTGCTGTCCGGACATCACGGAAAAGTCGCCCGATGGCGACGGGACGAGGCGCTCCGGCGTACGGTGCGGAACCGGCCGGAACTGGCGGCGGCGCTCGATCCCGAGACGCTCGACAAGCACGACAGGAAGCTGCTGGACGAGCTCTCGTTTCGCGTCCGGCCGGAAGATGTGGCAAACTGAATCGCTGCCGACCATCACACGGTTGGTCCGTCATGCCCGGGTAACGGTCCCGGGTTCATCAAATCAGCAAGCGTGTCCGCCGCGAGCTTCGGCCGGGTGGACCTCCGCGTGCTCGCGAGGACTTGAGGACAGCTCTCATGCACACGAAGATCCAGGAGCTCGAGAAGGCGACCCTTCGGAGCGACGTCCCGGCGTTCCGCCCCGGTGACACGCTCGAGGTCCACGTACGAGTCGTCGAAGGCAACCGCTCCCGTATCCAGGTCTTCAAGGGCTTCGTGCTGCGCCGGCAGGGCAGCGGCGCCCGCGAGACCTTCACGGTCCGCAAGGTCAGCTACGGCGTCGGCGTCGAGCGCACCTTCCCGGTGCACAGCCCGGTCATCGAGAAGATCGTGCTCGTGACCCGCGGTGACGTGCGTCGCGCCAAGCTCTACTACATGCGCGACCTGCGCGGCAAGGCCGCCCGCATCCGCGAGAAGCGCGAAGCCACGCCCGCGAAGTAACCCCAATCTTTTCCGAAAGGCCCGTGCACCGCACGGGCCTTTCGGCTTTGCGGGGCCATTTCCTTTATGTGGAGCGACTCGTGCGTGGGTGTAACGTCGGTCGAGGCTTGTCGAGCCGTTCCATCATCTAGGCTCGTCAGCGATGACAAGCGAAGACCAGGAGTACGGCGCCTCGCGCCGCCCTGTCGAGGACGAGGTGGACGTGGTCGCCGAAGAGACTCAGAAGCCGGCAAAGGGTGATAAGGAGAAGAAGGGGTCGTTCTGGAAAGAACTCCCCGTTCTTGTCGTTGTGGCCCTCGTGCTGGCCCTGATCATCAAGACGTTCGTGATCCAGGCCTTCTACATTCCGTCGGAGTCCATGGAGAACACCCTGCTCAAGAACGACAGGGTCCTGGTCAACAAGCTCGTCTACCACACCCGTGACATCGAGCGCGGCGACGTGGTCGTCTTCTCCGGCGTCGACTCCTGGGACGGCGAGTTCGAGGTCGAGGAGCCGTCCAACCCGATCGCGGCCTTCTTCCGCTGGGTCGGCACGGCCTTCGGCGTCGTCCCCGGCGAGAAGGACTACATCAAGCGGGTCATCGGCGTGGGCGGCGACCACGTCAAGTGCTGCGACTCCAAGGGCCGCATCACGGTCAACGGCACGGCCATCGACGAGGAGAGCTACCTCTACCCGGGCAACGTGCCGTCCGACAGGTTCTTCGACATCACCGTGCCGCCCGGGCGGCTGTGGGTGATGGGCGACCACCGCTCCGTCTCGCTCGACTCCCGCTCGCACACCGGTGACCAGGGCGGCGGCTCGATCCCCGAAGGTCAGGTCATCGGCCGGGCCTTCGTGATCGTCTGGCCGTTCAACCGGGCGGGCGTGCTGTCCATACCCGACACCTTCGCGCAGCCCGCGCTCCAGGCACTCGGAGGCGCCGTACCGCTGGTGGCCGGGTTCGGGCTGGCCGTACCCTTGGTCCTGGTTCGTCGGCGCCGGTTGGGGAGGAAGCGCTGATGGCCGTCACCAAGAAGGCGGAGGGCGTGGCCAAAGAGAAGAAAAAGGGCGGTTTCCGGGAGACCGTCCTGCTGCTGGTGCTCGGCGTGGGCATCGCGCTGTTGCTCCAGGCGTTCGTGATCGGGTCGTTCTACATCCCGTCGGAGTCGATGGAGAACACCCTGCTCATCAACGACCGGGTCTTCGTCAACAAGCTGGCGGGCGATCCCGAGCGCGGCGACATCGTGGTCTTCAAGGGCTGGCGCACCGGCGAGGACACCATCAAGCGGGTCATCGGCGTCGGCGGCGACAAGGTGGTCTGCTGCGACTCCAAGCACCGCATCAGCGTCAACGGTACGCCGCTCGAGGAGGAGTCCTACCTCTACCCCGGCGACTTCGGCGGCGGCGACAAGTTCAGCGTCACCGTCCCGGCCGGCAAACTGTGGCTGATGG
Organism: Nonomuraea sp. NPDC005692; assembly: GCF_040631115.1. Taxonomy (NCBI): domain Bacteria; kingdom Bacillati; phylum Actinomycetota; class Actinomycetes; order Streptosporangiales; family Streptosporangiaceae; genus Nonomuraea; species Nonomuraea sp. NPDC005692. Next base: position 8,912 of record NZ_JBEXYU010000035.1, read on the forward strand.
GCGACCACCGCACCGCCTCGGCGGACTCGCGCGCCCACATGGACGAGCCCGGCGGCGGCTTCATCTCCGTCGACGACGTGATCGGCAAGGCGGTCGTCCGTTACTGGCCGCTGTCGCGCGGCTACCTGTTCTCCACGCCCGAGACTTTCGACAAGGTCAAGTAAGGGGCTTTCGGTCGCGGTTTGCGGCGAATGGGGCGTACGCTTCGAGTGTCATGACAGTTGCGTTCCGCCCTCGACCGAGCGTCGTCCGGCGCGATTCCGGACTCTACGCCTATGAGCGGGCGCTGGCCCGCCGTGGGCTGACCCCGATCGCCGGGGTCGACGAGGCGGGCCGCGGCGCCTGCGCCGGGCCGCTGGTCGTCGCGGCCGTCGTCCTGCGCAGGGAGATCGACGGTCTCGGTGACTCCAAGTTGCTGTCCCCGCTGGTGCGCGAGCGCCTGTACGACCGCGTCATCGCCACCGCCCATGTGGGCGTCGTGGTGATCCCGGCCGCCGAGATCGACGCCCGGGGGCTGCACAGGAGCAACATCTCCGGAATGCGGCGGGCTGTGGCGCAGTTGCCATGTGATCCGGAGTACATCCTCACGGACGGCTTCCCGGTGCCCGGCATGCCCGCGCCGTCCCTGGCGGTGTGGAAGGGGGATCAGGTGGCCGCCTGTGTGGCGGCCGCGTCGATCGTGGCCAAGGTGACGAGGGACCGCCTGATGGTCGAGCTGGATCGAAGGTTCCCTCAGTACGGTTTTGCCGAGCACAAGGGGTATGTCACGCCAGGACACCGTTTGGCACTGGAGAGACATGGCCCGTGCCCCGAACACCGTTACTCCTTCGTCACGGTGGCCAGGGGCATGGGTGAAAATGAGATGGGGGCCGGGGTTGCCTGAGCAGGCGAACCGGGGGACCGGTACGACAGGAGGACCGCGATGAGCGCAGAGGATCTCGAAAAGTATGAGACCGAGATGGAGCTGCAGCTTTACCGCGAATACCGTGATGTCGTCGGTTTGTTCACATACGTCGTCGAGACTGAGCGTCGTTTCTACCTGACCAACTCGGTCGACCTCGACGTCCGTACGGCGGAGAACGGCGACGTCTTCTTCGATGTGAAGATGCAGGACGCCTGGGTGTGGGACATGTACCGGCCGGCGCGGTTCGTGAAGAACGTGCGGGTGGTCACGTTCAAGGATGTGAACGTGGAAGAGCTGGCCAAGGCCGACCTGGAGATGCCCAAGGAAGGGTTCTCGGGGTAGGGCCGCCGGGGGCGCCGTCGAGGCGGGGGGCCGAGACGGCGGGTGTCGTTGGTGCGTCCGGCGGCGGCGTGCCGGGGGCGGCTGCGCTTGTGCTCGCACCTGGAGTTCCAGGGTTCTGGTGTCGCGCGTGACGCCGACACCGGGTACTCGCTGTTTCGAGTGGGCTACAGGTCCCAGGAAGCCTGTTGCCGGTTGACCAACGCCTGACCTCATCGGCCCCATGCCCTGCACAATTGCGCACACTGTGCGCACTTGGGCACGTACGCACTGCCCACCTGCACATGCTGAGCACCGCCTGCTGCATGCTGAGCACCGCTGCTGTCTGCTGGGCACTGCCGGCACACGCTGGGCTTCATCTGCGCACGCTGGGGCGCCATCCGGCCTGCGGTGAGTCGTCGTCGAACGCAAGGTGAGGGTTGCCTGACATGCGGGACGCGGTAGCCAGCTCAGGGTAGCGGCCCTTGGCCCGCGATGATCGTTGGCGGCCAGCTCAAGATGGGCGTCAATTGGCCCACAGCGCAGGCGTCTGCCCGCCTCCCGCCACGTGCGACCGCCACGTGCGACCGCCACGTGCGACCCGCCACGGGCGACCCGCCGGGTGCGCCCCGGTACGTGCGACCCGCCCGGTGCGCCATGCCATGTGCCGCCTCCCTTCCACGTGCTGCCCGCCACGTGCTGCCTCCCTGCGACGTGCTGCCTGTCACGTGCCGCCTCCCTGCCACGTGCCGCCTCGTGCGATGCGTTACGCGGCCTGCCAATGCCGTCGCCGTCAGCCGTCCGCATCGCTTCAGGGGCCGAGGAGGTCTGTAGGGGACGGAGGGCACAGCGGGTCGCAGGGCCCCGTGAGGCCCATGGGCGTCACCGCCTCCTGCGCTGTGCGAGCTGGCGGCTCTCGCGCCGCGGCGAGCCGTCCCCGCAGGACAGTCACGCCGCACATTGCGCCTGACCACACAACATCTCGTCCCATTTCCCCGGCATGGGAGCACGGGTGTCGCGGGTGTGGCCCTCGATGACCGGCAACGGGCCCCCGTCGCGAGGAGTTATCCACAAGCCGCCAGCCACCTCTCCCGGCTATCCCCAGAATCCCGTTCGCCTCCTTCTGATCTCCCCGCCATCCGCCAAGGTCGGTGACCGAACACCGCACCGACGACGGACGAAGGGACGCCACCCATGGCCCCGAAAGACGAGCTCGGCAAAGAAGGCGAGCACCTGGCCGCGATCTACCTCGAAGCCAAGGGGATGACGATCCTCGAACGCAACTGGCGCTGCCGTCGCGGCGAAATCGACATCATCGCCATGGACGGTCAGGTCCTGGTGGTCGTCGAGGTCAAGACCAGATCGAGCAGATCCCACGGCACAGCCCTGGAATCGGTGAACCACACCAAACTGGCGCGGCTCCGCATGCTGGCCGCCAAATGGCTGTCGGCGCAGTCCCGGTCCTTCGAAGCCGTGCGCATAGACGTGATCGCCCTTGAGCGCTTCGCGGGCAACTTCGCCCTGCGCCACATACGGGGGGCGATCTAGATGGCCGTGGCCCGTACCCGCAGCGTCGCGCTGGTCGGCGTGAGCGGCCGCAGCGTCGAGGTTGAGGCCGATGTGGGCAACGGCCTGGCCGGCATCCACCTCATCGGCCTGCCCGACACGGCGCTCAGCGAGGCCCGCGATCGGGTGCGATCCGCCGTGGTCAACAGCAGCTACCCATGGCCGGACGCCCGCATCACCGTCAGCCTCTTCCCCGCCAGCCTCCCCAAGCGCGGATCCCAGTTCGACCTGGCCATCGCCATGGCAATCCTGGGAGCCGCCGGAGTCGTCCCGGCGGAACGCATCGCGGAGCCCTTCTTCCTGGGCGAGCTCGGCCTCGACGGCCGCATCAGGCCCGTACGCGGAGTGCTCCCGTCCATCCTCGGTGCCGCGGCCGCGCACGAAGACGCCACGATCATCGTCCCGTCGGAGAATGCGGGGGAAGCCGGCCTGGTCCCCGACGTGAACGTGGTCCCGGTGGCTCACCTGCGCCAGCTGGTCGAGTGGCTCCGCAAAGGCGACAATCCACCCGAACCCGAGGTCGATGCCCGCGTCGACACGCCTACACCCGTGTCCCAGCCTGCCGTCGACCTGGCGGACGTCGTCGGCCAGCCCGTGGCCCGCCGAGCGTTGGAAGTCTGCGCCGCGGGCGGCCACAACCTGTGGATGGTGGGCCCGCCCGGCACCGGCAAGACCCTGCTGGCCGAACGCCTTCCCACCCTCCTGCCGGACCTGGAGCTCGACCACGCCCTGGAGGTCACGGCCATCCACTCCGTCGCGGGGTTGCTGCCGCCCGACAGTCCCATGATCAACCGTCCTCCGTTCGTCAGCCCCCACCACACGGCGACGGCGGCCGCCATCATCGGTGGTGGCAGCACGGTCGTCCGTCCGGGAGCGGTCTCCCTCGCGCACAGGGGCCTGCTGTTCATGGACGAGGCCCCCGAGTTCCCTCGTCACGTCCTCGACTCGTTGCGGCAACCGCTGGAGTCGGGGCGCGTCACGGTGTCCAGATCCGCGGCGTCGGTCACGTTCCCCGCCCGGTTCATGCTGGTGCTTGCCGCCAACCCGTGCCCCTGCGCCCAGGCCGACGACCAGGTCGGCGCGACCTGCCGCTGCTCGCCCACCACAAGGCGCCGATACCTGGGCCGGCTGTCCGGCCCCCTCCTCGACCGCATCGACATGAAGGTCACGGTCGCCCGTTCGTCCAGGCGTGAGCTCCTGGCCGACCGCCACTTCGTGGAATCCAGCGAAACAGTGGCCGAACGTGTTCTGCTGGCCCGCGAGCGTGCGGTGAAACGCCTGGCCCACACCCCTTGGCGGACGAACGCCGAGATTCCTTCCTCCGTCCTCCACGCTGAATTCCGTCCGTCCGATGCGGCGATGAAGCCCATGACCTCCTGCCTCGACTCGGGCTCCCTCACCGCCCGCGGCCTCGATCGCACGCTGCGCGTCGCCTGGACCCTCGCCGACCTCGCCGGCAAAGACCGTCCGGAAGAAGACGAGACCACCGCAGCCCTCGGCTTCTGGCTCGGAGTACGACCGTGACCCCGGCCATCTGCTTGCACACGAACCCGCCCATGAAGATCACCAGGAGGCCCCTGTGATTAGTCCAGAGCATGAGGCACGTGCGGCTCTCATGCGAGCCGCCGACGTGGGCGACACGGCCATGGGCCGTCTGGTGGCGCACCTCGGTGCGTCCGGAGCGGTGGAGGCGATCCGCGAGCGCACACTGCCACCGGCCTTCACCGCCCAGGAGTCCCGGCAGGAACGTCCATGTGACCTGTCGGGGCGGCTGAACGCCTGGTTCCTCCGGCTGGCGGCGTCGAAACCCGCCGCCGATCTGGAGGCCGGCGAGAAGCACGGAGCCAGGCTGATCGTCCCCGGTGACCCCGAATGGCCCACGCAACTGGACGATCTTGGCCCGAGCCGCCCCCTCGGCCTCTGGTTGCACGGCACGGCCGATCTCCGTTTCGCCTGTCTGCAGTCCGTGGCAGTCGTAGGCGCCCGAGCCGCCACCCAGTACGGCCTGCACATCGCGGCCAACTTCGGCATCGGCCTCAGCGAAGCGGGCTGGTCCGTCGTCTCCGGCGGCGCCTACGGCGTGGACGGTGTGGCCCACAAGGGCGCCCTGCTGGCCGACTCGCCCACGGTGGTCGTGCTCGCTTGCGGAGTGGACATCTGCTACCCGAGCGGCCACCAGACCCTCTTCGTCCAGGCCCGCGAGCAGGGCGTCGTGATGAGCGAATGCCCGCCCGGCGTCCATCCCACCCGCGCCCGCTTCCTGATCAGGAACCGCCTCATCGCCGCCCTGACCAGAGGCACGGCCGTCGTGGAGGCAGCCCTCCGCAGCGGTGCCCTGAACACCGCCGGCCACGCGCTCACTCTCAACCGGCACCTGGGCGCCGTGCCCGGGCCTACGACGTCCGCGTTGTCGGCCGGCTGCCACAAACTCCTGCGCGAACGCAAGGCGGTCTGTGTTACCACTCCGGAGGAGATGATCGAACTCGTCGGCGTCATGGGCGACGACCTGGCCCCACAGACCCGACCGCCCATCGTCCCCCGCGACGGTCTCAGCGAATCCACCAAGAGAGTCCTGGACGCCATCCCCACCCGCGGCGGCGCCGGTCCGGCATCGATAGCGGTCTCCGCAGGCGTCAGCATGGACATCACACTGAGCGCCCTGGGCGGTTTGGCCGCAGCCGGATACATAGAACGAGCGGGCGGCGGTTGGCGCCTCCGCAAAACCACATCCAGCTACCCGAAAGCCCCCGAAGCCATGGCCCTGACCCCACCCTCGCCGAACGAAGCCCCAGTCACAGACCCTCCGCCACCTGCCGAAGACGACACCCCGCCTCCACCCCACCCCGAAGAACTCGCCACCCCTACCTGACCGACTCTTCCGACGTAGCGGCATGCACCCCGCCGATGTGACAGCCACCATGACCCAGGTGGCGAGTTCATGGGGTGAGATGGTGGGGGAAGGGGGCATGAGGTCGATCGAAATGACTGACATATGGCCAGCACGACGCGCAACCAAGCCGCAGCCGGCGTCCCCGCCGTGCCTTGCCCGGCCGCTCGGGCGGACGCTCGGACGGTTGAGCGCACACCGCTCCCATGGCGACTCCGAGGCATGGGGCGACACAGCAGTGACACAAATGGCAGATGTTCGCGCGGACAGTGGGTGAAGCCTTGAACAACGACCTGAACGACAGCCTGAACCGCGACCCGAATCACGACCCGAATCACGACCTGAACCCCGACATGAACGCCGACCTGAGTCGTGACCTGACCCCCGACCTGATCCCCGATCTGAACCGTGACTTGAATGCCGACGAAGTGCTTGCCGAGTTCGAGAGGTATCTGCGGTTCGAGCGAGACCTTTCCCCACATACAGTGCGTGCCTATCTCTCCGACATCACCGCCCTCCTCGACCACCTCCGTGGACGGCTTGACGGCCTGGACATCAGCGAGTTGCGAGGTTGGCTGGCCGACCAGCACAGTGCAGGCAAGGCAAGAGCCACGCTGGCCCGCAGGACGGCCTGTGTCCGTACCTTCACCGCGTACTGCCACCGCCGGGGTTGGCTGGCCGCCGACCCCGGCCTGTTGCTGGGCAGCGCAAAAGCACCCCGTCCCTTGCCTGCCGTGCTCGACCAGGAGCAGGCGCAGACCGTCCTGAACGCGCCCCCCTCCACCGGCGACCCCAAGGACTTGCGAGACCAGGCTCTCCTGGAGCTCCTGTACGCCACGGGTGTGCGCGTGGGTGAGCTCTGCGCGCTCGACGTCGATGACGTGGACCGGGACCGGCATGTCATCAGGGTCCTGGGCAAGGGACGAAAGGAGCGTTCCGTGCCGTTCGGGCTCCCAGCGCTTCGAGCTCTGGACCGATGGTGCATCAACGGGCGTCCCATCTGGGTTCGGGAACGCTCCGGACCGGCTCTCTTCCTCGGAGTCCGTGGCGGCCGGATCGACGCCGGCACCGTACGACGGGTGGTGCACGCGCGACTGGCCCAGACCGAGGGCGCCCCGGACATGGGTCCGCACGGACTGCGGCACACCGCGGCAACTCACCTGCTCGAAGGGGGAGCAGACCTGCGAAGCGTCCAGGAACTACTCGGTCACGCCTCCCTCAACACAACCCAGATCTACACCCACGTCTCGATCGACCGCCTCCGCACCGCATACCGCCAAGCCCACCCCCGCGCCTGACCACAGACACCAGAACGTCGTTGTCTCCCATGACAACCCCTCGCTGCCCGGCTGAGCGGCAAGGGCCACAAGACGTCGCAGCAAGCGCCTACGAAGGCAGAGGGCCCGGCCGAGCCCGCCTCCCACCGATGCCAACGACCCATGACCTGAAGCCACGCCGGCCTGAGAACCCGACGGTGTGTCGACACGGCAGTGGCGTTGATGCGTGAGGCGTGTGAAGGCGCGAGAGGCAATGACGTGAAGAGCATGCTCCTGCCGCGCAGGTCGTGATGGATCCACGGTGTGGAACGAGAGATTGGCGGCGACCACCTAACCGACGGTTGTTCTGCCGGACGGGAGTGCGCGGCAGGGGGGAGGCGTGGGTGACGTGCAGCGCCTTGGTTGAGGACCTGCTGCTCCTGGCTGGCGCCGCTTCGCCGGACATTCCAGATCATCCGCCGTTCATCCCAAGGCACGATGCGTCCGTATCCGGCCCCCTCCGCGAAGAAGTGGAGAACGAAGGGTCGCGCACGACAGCGTCGCGGACGGTAGAGGAACGAAGCCACTCCGGCGTTGGAGGGCGTATTCGAGGGCATGGTCTCCCGCCAGGGCCAGCCCTCGCCTGGGTGAGTCCCCCGCCCCTCCAGCAGGCGTGGGCTCCGGCGCAGGTTCAGCCCTCCCGCCAGGGTCAGTCCCCGCAGGGGTGAGTCTCCCGCCTCGCCAGCGGGCGTGGGCTCCGGCGCGGGTCCAGTCCCGTCGGGGTGCGGCCCCCCTGCTGGACGAGCTTCCTCTTGCGGCGGAGAGAAGCGTTTCGCATACAGGGGAGCGGTGGTCATGCGGCGGCTGTGTTGACTTACGGTGGCCGAGAGATGCGTAGTCGCCATTCACATGGCGCAGTTTCAGTATGCCGCTACAGGCAACCACGACACTCATGGCGCTGGCGCCCTATGCGCTGTATGTAGGCCGCAACTTGGTGGAGCGGCCCTGGTGCAGCGTATTTCGGTTCCTGGCTCGGGGGTGAGGGGTGCAAAGGAGCAGAGGGCTCGAAGGCAAGGGGCGCGAAGGGCGGAGGGTTCAGAGACGGTTGGTCGGCGGGCGTGCGGGCGTGCGGGCGTGCGGGCGTGCGGGCGTGCGGGCGTGCGGGGTGTCGGCGGTGCGGCGGATGCCGGCGGTACGGGTGCCGGCGGTGCGGCGGGTGCCGGCGGTGCAGGCGGTGCAGGCGGTGTGGGCGTGCGGTGCGTCGGGCGTCGGCGATGGGCGTCGGGTCGTCGGGTCTCGGATCGTTGGATCGTCGGGCGTGGGCGATGGGCGATGGGTGACGGGTGACGGGTGACGGGTGACGGTAACGGGCGATCGGTGGTGGCCATGGGGGTGGAGGGGCTGCAGGACGAAACAAGGCGCCGGGGGTGGATCACGGCCTGGTCTGGTTCACAGGGGCACGCGTGTCTCGATGAGGCCTGCGGGTCGTGTTCATCCAGTCGCGGTGGATGGGCAGCTTGGTTGCTTAGAGGATCTTCTGGATGCGGGTGGATTGCCGTTGTGGGGCTTTTGTCGTGAGCTTGGAGGTCTTTGGTTGGGTGTCCGCGGTTGAAGGTTTGCAGAGGGGGTTTTTGAGGGTGGCTTCGGGGAGGTCAGGAGGAGCGTCGTGAGGGTGGGGTGGGGCGTCTGTGGACCCCTTCCGATCTTGGGGGTTTGCGGTGTTGGCCGCTTCTTGAGCCGTAGTGCTTCTTGTGGGGGCGTCGCCGGCGGCGTAGGGCCGTGATCAGGACGGCGGCGCCGAGGAGGGTGCCCAGTCCGATTGCTGGGGCTGCTGGCAGCGAAGCCCCACGTGTCAGGAGTCGGAGGACGGCTGGGAGGCGCCTGGCGGGGCCGCGAGTCGGGTCATGTCGCTGCTCGGGAGTTCTGGCTGATTCGTTGCGGAGGGGAAGGTCGCTGGAACGCATCTCCGGGCGCGAGGGGGTGACTTCAGGGGGGACGAACGGGGGCTCGGTGGGTGGCTCTGAAGTGAGGGCAAGTGCCTGCAGGACGGTGGAGTAGGGGGATGGGAGCGCGTTCCGAGGGGCCGAGGATGAGTCATGGTGCGCGAGAACTGTGAGCAGGGGCGGGGGTAGGGGGACGAGAAGCGGGGGCGGAGGAGGCACGGGGGCGCTGGAGAGCAGGTTCCGCGCCAGCGGAACAGCCCGGTCCGGAAGCGGAAGTAGGGATGGGTTCGGGCGGTAGAAGGCGGCGGACAGGCTGGTGAGCAGGGGAAGGGTGGGTGGGGTTGATGTGCTGCGTGCAAGGGCCTGCGTGGGGGCGAAGGAGACGTCAAGGGGTGCTTCGGAGGGGACGATGCGGACAGCGAGAGGCGCTGCGGAAGGCTCGAAGGGGTAGGCAAGGGGGGCTTCGGAGAGTGTGTTGGGGGCCGGAGGCAGCAGGGGTGGGGTGATCGGGGGCGTGGCGGATTTAGGCCAGATGGGGAGGAGGCGGATGGGGGCGTGGCCGAGGAGGAGGAGAGGGTCCAGGTAGCGGACGCTTTGGATCAGGCCCCAGTGCAGGCATGACTCCTGGCAGTGGCTCTGTGCGGCTTGTACGACACCCAGACGGCTGCCCATCGTGATCGGCTCACCCCGCTTCACTGATGCGCTGATCGGCAGGTACGTCGTTCGGAGGCCGCCTGGGTGGTCGATGGTGACGACTCCTCGTCCGCCTACTGGGCCTGCGTAGCGGACGGTGCCAGAGCCTGCGGCCAGGACAGGGGTGTCGGCCGGGGCGGCCAGGTCTACGCCTCGGTGTCCGGCCAGCCATGGAGCGGAGGGCGGGGTGAAGCGGCGCAGGATGCGGGGGCTGCCGTCGAGTGGCCATCGCCAGGCAGGTGGGGCGGCCTTCGCCGGCGGAGCCGGGGTGGCGATGGCCGTGAGCAGGATCGCCGTCGCGAGCACGACCAGGTAGATCACGGCACGGCAAGCCACGTTCCGCATGCGGGGTCTCGGCGGTGGTGGTGCTGAGCGAGGGGACATGGCGGGGAGGCGTGGACAAGGAGGCATGACCGGGAGGCGTGGGCGAGGAGGCATGACCGGGAGGCGTGGGCGAGGAGGCATGGCGGGGAGGCGTGGGCGAGGGGGCATGGCGGGGAGTCTTGCCGGGAGCGGCCTGCGGAGGCCGAGGTGAGCGGGATTCTGTGGACAGAGGAAGCGGCGGGGAGTCTCCTGTGGACAACCAGCCTTGTGCCGGGCTGCGCCGCCCGGTGGAAATCCGATGGACGAGGTCATCCGGGCGATGCAAGAGTCCCACCGTGAGCCCGACCGCAGCTTCCCTTGCACCCGTCCCGCTGGCCGACGGCCTCGTCCTGCGGCGGGCACGGCCTGCGGACCTCGATCAGATCAGCGAGCTTCTCACCGAACGTGGCGACTCGGCCGACGCCCTCGACCACCGGCTGGTCGTCTCAGACGCCGACGCCGGCTGGCCCGCCTGTGCCGTGGTCGTGGACGGAGACCGGGTCGTGTCCACCGCGACGCTCCTTGACGAGGAAGTGCGCATCGGCGGCATCCGCCTACCCGCCGGCCAGGTCGAACTGGTCGCCACCGACCGCGAATACGAAGGACGCGGACTCGTACGAGCGCTCATGCGATGGGCGCACGAGCGCTCCGCCGCCCGCGGTCACGTCGTTCAGGTGATGATCGGGATCCCGTACTTCTACCGGCTGTTCGGCTACGAGTACGCCATCGACATACCGTCGGCGCTGACCGTGCACACGCCACCGGCCGGTGAGGGCACACCCGCACTCCGCGCCGCCCGGCCCGCCGACATCCCCGCCATGGCAGCTCTGCAGGACATGGCTCAGGACAGGTTCGACGTGGCCATGCCGCACTCGGCCGCATGCTGGCGATGGCTGCTGGACCACCAGGCGAGCACCTCCTGGGTCCTGGAGCACGCCGGCACCGTCGTCGCCACCGGACGCACCACGCCCCCCGACGACGACGAAGTTCTGCTGGCCGAGGCCGCCGCCGCCAACGAGACCGCGGCCCGCGACCTGCTGCGTGCCGTCGTCGCTCAGTTCCCCGGGAGCGAGCTGAAGGTCGTCCATCGGGCCGGATCCGTGACTGCCACCGCCTGGCAGGAGTACCTCGAACACGAACCGCGGAAGCGGGCGGAGCAGTACTACGTGCGCATTCCGGACGTCGCGGTGCTGTTCGACCGCCTGCGGCCGCTGCTCTGGCAGCGCCTCACCGCAGAGGGGACGGACCACACCGGCGATGACATCGTCATCTCCACCTTCGGCGCCCATTACCGGATCCCCGTCGGCGCCGATGGCCTCGGCGAGGTCGTCACCGGCGGCCCGATGCAGAGACCCGGATCCGTGAAGGGCATCGGAGTGGCACCCGACCACCTGCCAGCCTTGTTGTTCGGCCCGCACGGGATAGAGGGGCTGACCCGGATCCGGCCCGACGTCTACACCGGGGAGGAAGAGCTGTTCCAGGCGCTCTTCCCGCCGCTCACCGCGGATCTGCTCAGCTACTACCTGCCGTATTAGGCCTGTTCCAGCTTCAGGTCACGGAGCTCGGCCGTCTGACCGTGCAGGCGGCTGAACGGCGTGATCTGGCGCGATATGGCCGAGTGCTGCGGCTCCTGGTCGACCGTCAACGGCCGCTTCCAGCGATGGGTGCTCACGGGTGGCTTCAGAACGTTGACGAAGCAGGGTAGGTCGATCTTTGTCTGGCCGGGGGACGGGCCGCCCCGGTGACGGTGACCCGCCGACGCCGAGGTGGAGGCGTCCACGAGAGGCCGGGGGAGTCGTAGGCCGTGAGGGGGTCTAGCTGCATGCCGTAGCCGGTGCAGACGCTGTGGGCGTACGTGCTGGTGGGCGGCGTGGGGGCGGCGGAAGCGGGACGTCTGTGGTCCGTATGGGGGAGGTGGCTAGATGACTGAGTGGCGCTTGGATTCGATCAGGTGGGTCAGTGCCTGGGGGAGGGGGTTCTGCGGGGGCGGAGGCGGGATGTGGGTGGCCTGAGGGCGGTTGGGGCGTAGGGGAGAGAGCCAGATCCAGAGGCTGCTCAGGGCGATGCCCGCCGCGCTGATGAGGATGACCGGGCGAAGGCCCATGAACTCGGCCAGTACGCCGCCGGTCAGGCCGCCGACGGCCAGGACGCCCTGTACGGCGAAGGTCATGGTGGCGTTCACGCGGCCGCGGAGGGCGGTGGGGGTGTCGCGGAGGGTGATCACGCCCATGCAGGTGGAGAAGGCGACCACGATGACGCCGGTCAGGACGCCCGTCAGGCCGAGGACCGTGAGCTTCACCCAGAGGGGGCCGGTCAGGAGGCCGACGGCGAGGATGTCCAGCGGGAAGAACAGGACCGCGACGAGCAGGATGCGGTTCTCGCCGTAGCGCTTGGACAGGCGGGAGGTGAGCCAGGCGCCCAGAAGGCCGCCCACGCCGCTCAGTGCCGTGAGGAAGCCGATCATTCCCTTGGGGATGTCGAGCGTGTTGACCATGTAGAGCATGTAGACGGCGATGTACGCCATGGCGAAGAAGTTGATCGTCACGCCGGCGCCCAGGACGGCTCTGAGTGTGGGGTGGGTGAGGCTGGTTCGCAGGCCCTCGACGATGTCGCGCCACATGCTGGACGAGCGGGTGGGCTCGTTGTTCTCCGGGGTGCGGATCGAGCGGAGCAGGAGGGCGGAGGCGAGGAAGGACAGCGCCTCAGCCAGTACGGCGAACGGCGCGGTGAGCGTCTGGACCAGGATGCCGGCCAGGCCGGGGCCGCTCACGGAGGCCACCGAGTACGAGGCCTGGAAGCCGGCCATGGCCTCGGTGCGCTGCGACGGGTCCACGACCGCGGCTATGTAGGGGAAGTTGGCGGATTTGAAGATGACGCCGGCCGTACCGATGACCAGGGCCACGATGACCAGCCAGGGCACGGTGAGGACACCGAGCAGCCAGGCCAGCGGGACGGTCGCGGCGGCGGCGCAGGAGACGAGTTCGCAGGCGATCATCAGCGGGCGGTGCCGGGCGAGGCGGTCGGCGATGGCGCCCGACTGGAGGCCGAACAGCAGGGCGGGCAGCGGGGCGGCGGCGGTCAGCAGCCCCATCTCGGTGGGTGAGGCGGTCAGCAGTGTGATGGCGGTCAGGGGGACGGCCAGCTTGGAGACCTCCGAGCCGGTGATCGAGATCGTGCGGGCGCTCCACAACAGGCGGTAGTCGCGCTGTTTGCGAAGGGGGAGTGGGGGCGTCGTGTCCATGCTGGGGGTCTCCGGTGGCGAGTTCGGGCCGGGTGGGGCTTGAAGAGGTGCCGGTTGCGAGGAGCGTGGGTGAAGGCGGGAGATGTGAAAGGAAGACTTCATAAGTATGAAGGGATCCCTTCAGAGTTGTAAAGGGAATGCTTCATATCTCCCGCCGGGTACCTTTGGCACATGACGCAGGACATGGAGGGGCTCAGCGATCCCAAGATGATGCGGGCGCTGGCTCACCCGGCGAGGCTGTTGATCCTCAACCGGCTCGGCGTGGAGGACAGTGCGACCGCGACCGAGGTGGCGGAGATCGCGGGGATCACGCCCAGCGCAGCCAGCTATCACCTGCGCATGCTGGCCAAGTACGGGTTCGTCGAGGACGCCCCGCCCAGAGGGGACGGACGCGAACGGCTGTGGAGATCGACGCACAAGCCGTTCAGCGTGGGAGTGCTTCCGGACGACCAGCCGGAGGTCCGTGACGCCAAGACCCTGTTGATCAAGGCGTTCCGCAAGGAGGCCGGCGACGAGGCCGACCGGGCCCTGGCCGGGATCGAGCACGACACGGACGAATGGCGCGACGCGACGCGCTTCAGCCGTACCCGGATCAGGGTCGACGCGAGCGAACTGGGACGGCTGAGCGCGGAGATCGAGAAGCTGCTGGAGCCGTACATCGCTCACCAGCGCAGCCAGGAGGACGCGCCGAGCGGGGCCAGGATCGCGGAGGCGCAGATCAACCTCTTCCCGATCGCACCCAGGACGTCGCCCGGGTTGCCCACGGAGGACCACGATGTGGGGTGAGCCGTACCCGGTATGTCGGTTTGACCTCCGACGGTCAGCCTGGGGCGGTGTGGGAGGTAGACTTTTCGATGGCCTGTGGCAACAGGCCGACTTCGCATGCCCCGTTGCGGACCGCACCCTCGGTCCGGGCTTCGGCCCGGCTGGAGCGGTTTTGGGGCATCAGGGCGGTAGACAACGCGCTGCCGCGGCACAACCGAGAACTGCGCCCATCCGCAGGGCGCCCAGACCTGGAGGACCATCACATGGCCCCCGTCGTCACCATGCGACAGCTGCTCGAGAGCGGCGTTCACTTCGGCCACCAGACCCGTCGGTGGAACCCGAAGATGAAGCGCTTCATCTTCACCGAGCGCAACGGCATCTACATCATCGACCTGCAGAAGTCGCTGTCGTACATCGACCGTGCCTACGACTTCGTCAAGGAGACCGTCGCCCACGGCGGCACGATCCTGTTCATCGGCACCAAGAAGCAGGCTCAGGAGGCCATCTCCGAGCAGGCCGCGCGGGTCGGCATGCCGTACGTGAACCAGCGCTGGCTGGGCGGCATGCTCACCAACTTCTCCACCGTGCACAAGAGGCTTCAGCGTCTGAAGGAGCTCGAGGAGCTCGACTTCGACAACGTCGCCGGCTCGGGGCTCACCAAGAAGGAGCTCCTCATGCGCCGTCGCGAGAAGGACAAGCTCGAGCGCACGCTCGGCGGCATCCGTGACATGGGCCGCGTGCCCAGCGCGGTGTGGGTCGTGGACACGAAGAAGGAGCACATCGCGATCAGCGAGGCCAAGAAGCTTGGCATCCCGGTCGTCGCGATCCTCGACACCAACTGCGACCCCGACGAGGTCGACTACCCGATCCCGGGCAACGACGACGCCATCCGCGCCGTCGGCCTGCTCACCAGGGTCGTCGCCGACGGTGTCGCCGCCGGTCTGATGGCTCGCTCCGGCGCCGCCCGCGGTGACGAGAAGCCGGCCGCCGCCGAGCCGCTGGCCGAGTGGGAGCGCGAGCTCATCGAGCAGGGCCAGGGCCAGGCCGCCGAGGCCGCTCCCGAGGCCGCCGCCGAGGAGGCCCCCGCTGCCGAGGCTCCGGCTGAGGAGGCCCCCGCTGCCGAGGCTCCGGCCGAGGAGGCGCCCGCCGCCGAGGCCGCTCCGGCTGCCGACGCGACCCCCGAGTCCGAGCCGCAGGCCTGAGACACGGCCGCCGGGCCCGGGCGTGAGGCCGGGCACGGTGCAGGCGCCGGCTCCGCGCCGCAGGTCGTCATCGACCGCGGTGCGGGGCGGGCATCTGGCCGATCGAGGG
Source organism: Nonomuraea sp. NPDC005692 (assembly GCF_040631115.1). NCBI lineage: Bacteria > Bacillati > Actinomycetota > Actinomycetes > Streptosporangiales > Streptosporangiaceae > Nonomuraea > Nonomuraea sp. NPDC005692. The sequence continues at coordinate 24,159 of NZ_JBEXYU010000035.1, forward strand.
TGAGCGGAAACCAGGTCCTGCGCGGGCCGAGGTTGTGAAAGGCCGAGGTCCTGCGCGGGCTGAGGCTTGATAGGGCAAGGTACGCGTCTCGACTGGGCAAACGGCCGAGCCGGGACGGCAAGCCGGGCAGGACGGCACCCCGCGGAGGCGATAAGCCAAGGCAGGGTGACCATCGGGCCAAGGTGGTAAGCCAAGGCAGGTCGGCAGTCGGGCCAAGGCGGTAAGCCGAGGCCGGGGCATCGGAAACCGAGGCGGTGAGCCGAGGTGGATGACCATCGGGCCGGAGCGATAAGCCGAGCCTGGCTGGGCAGTATGCCGAGCGAGGAGGAGCGGAGCTCCACCGGCGGAGCCCGTCCTGCTGAGCGGAGACCTGGGCGCAAGCTCGGGCCCGAGCGGAGTCCGCGCCCAGGCCGGACGAAGCCCGAGCCCAGACCAAGCCCAGGTACGAGCGAAGGTCACGGTGGAAGCCGGACGGGCCAGGTGAAAGCCGGGCCAGTCAGGCGAAAGCCAAGGGCCGGGCAGAAGCCCAGCCGGTCGGACGGGAGTTCGACGGGTCGGATGGAAGTCTGGCGGGTGGGACGGAAGTTCAACCCGGTCGGATGGAAGTCCGGGCCGGTCGGGCGGAGGTTCGGCGGGTCGGAGTTCAGTCGGTTGGGTGAGGGCCGGGTCGGTCGGACGGGAGTCCGGCTGGTCGGGAGGGAGCCCGGCGCAAGGGCGTCCTTCGAACCGGTCCCGGGCACGACTGTCCGAGCACGACCTGGCACCACCGTCCGAGCACAGCCCGACACGACCCGGCACCACCGCTTGAGACCGCGCAAGACCGAGGCAGAACGCACGACCCGCGCACGACCCGCGCACGACAAGGCCCCGGTACGGCACGCGCTTGCCGTACCGACCAGGGGCGGGCGCCCAGGGCGTCCTCTCCGATCCACGACGACGACGAAATCCCACAAGGAATAAGAGCAATGGCTTCCGTGAACATGGCCGACGTCAAGCGGCTTCGCGAGATCACCGCTGCCGGCATGATGGACTGCAAGAAGGCGCTCGAGGAGTCCGACGGCGACTTCGACCGCGCCATCGAGCTCCTGCGCCTCAAGGGCGCCAAGGACGTGGGCAAGCGCGAGGCTCGTACGGCCTCCAACGGCCTCGTCGCGCTCCAGCAGGACAGCGACTCCTCCGCCGCTCTTCTCGAGCTCAACTGCGAGACCGACTTCGTGGCCAAGGGCGAGCGCTTCCAGGAGCTGGCCGCCGGTGTGGTCGCGCACATCCTGGCGAGCAAGCCCGCCGACGTGGCGACGCTGCTCGACTCCTCCTTCGGCGGCAAGACCGTCAAGGAGCACCTGGACGAGGCCAACGCCGCGCTCGGTGAGAAGATCGAGATCCGCCGCTTCGCCGTGCTCGAGGGCGGCTACATCGGTGCGTACATGCACAAGACGGACCCGGCGCTGCCGCCGGCGGTCGGTGTGCTCGTGCAGCTCGACAAGCCGAACGCCGAGGTCGCCAAGGACATCGCCCAGCACGCCGCGGCGATGGCCCCGCAGTACCTCAAGGCCGAGTCCGTCCCCGCCGAGGTCGTCGAGAAGGAGCGCAAGCTCTTCGAGGAGATGACCCGCGAGGAGGGTAAGCCCGAGGCCGCCATCGGCAAGATCGTCGAGGGTCGCGTCAACGGCTGGTACAAGGACTTCACCCTGGTCCAGCAGGCCTTCGTGAAGGACAACAAGAAGAGCGTGGGCAAGTACGCCGAGGAGAACGGCGTCGAGGTGCTCGCCTTCGTCCGATTCAAGGTCGGCCAGGCTTAGGCTTGAGCGAACTGCCTGCCCAGAGTTCCACCCAATGAAGGAGGCCGCCGCCGTGCAGGACCACCGGGAGTCAGCCCACGAATCCACACGGACGGCGGCTTCCTCATCACCCAGCCCGCAGGGTCCACTGAGGTGGAAGCGGGTGATGTTGAAGCTGTCAGGCGAGGCGTTCGCCGGAGACGACCCACTGGGCATCGACCCGGGCGTCGTCGACCACCTGGCCGACTCGATCACCGAGGCCGTGCGCGAGGGCGTGCAGGTCGCGGTCGTGGTCGGCGGGGGGAACATGTTCCGCGGCGCCACTCTGTCCCAGGGCGGCATCGACCGTGCCAGGGCCGACTACATGGGCATGCTCGGCACGGTGATCAACTGTCTGGCGCTCCAGGACTTCCTGGAGAGGCGGGGCGTCGAGACCCGCGTCCAGACCGCCATCACCATGCAGCAGGTCGCCGAGCCCTTCCTGCCGCGCCGCGCGATCAGGCACCTGGAGAAGGGCCGCGTGGTCATCTTCGGGGCGGGTCTCGGCTCGCCGTACTTCTCCACCGACACCGCGGCGTCGCAGCGGGCCCTGGAGATCGGCGCCGAGGCGCTGCTCAAGGGCACGCAGGTCGACGGGATCTACGACTCCGACCCGCGCAAGAACCCCGACGCGGTCCGGTTCGACCATCTTGACTACGGCGAGGTGCTGCTGCGCGACCTCGCGGTCATGGACGCGACCGCGATCAGCCTGTGCAAGGACAACGATCTGCCGATCGTGGTCTTCGACCTGATGGGCGAGGGCAACATCCTGCGAGCGGTACGCGGTGAGAAAATCGGCACGCTGGTGAGTCCCGCAGGCAAATGAGGGAGCTAGCCCGACACCGCCAGCTAGTAGACAGGGAGCCGCTGTGATCGACGAAACCCTCCTCGAAGCCGAGGAAAAGATGGACAAGGCCGTCTCGGTCGCGAAGGAAGACTTCGCGACCATCCGGACCGGCCGGGTCACCCCCGCGATGTTCAACAAGATCAATGCGGAGTACTACGGCACTCCGACACCGGTGCAGCAGTTGGCCTCGTTCCACCTGCCCGAGGCGCGCATGGTCATCATCCAGCCCTTCGACAAGAGCGCGATGGGCGCGATCGAGAAGGCCATCCGCGACTCCGACCTCGGCGTCAACCCGACCAACACCGGCGACGTGATCCGCGTGACGTTCCCGGAGCTGTCCGAGGAGCGCCGCAAGGAGTACATCAAGGTCGCCAAGAACAAGGGCGAGCACGCCAAGGTGTCGATCCGGAACATCCGTCGTACGGCCAAGGAGGCCCTCGACAAGATGATCAAGGACGGCGAGGCGGGCGAGGACGAGGTCCGTCGCGCGGAGAAGGAACTCGACGACCTCACCCAGAAGCACGTCGCCAAGATCGACGAGCTGCTCAAGCACAAGGAAGCCGAGCTGCTCGAAGTCTGAGCGGCACGCCTCGCGGCCCTCGCCGGAAGGCGGGGGCCGTGGCTATGGAGAGTGTCTGTGGAAGAACGTACGGCCGGCACCGGCCCGGACGGCGGCAGCCGTACCGGAAGGAACCTGCCGGCCGCGATCGCGGTGGGTGTGGGGCTGGGTGCGCTGGTCCTCGGTACCCTCTACACGATCAAGGAGCTCTTCCTCCTGGTGATCGTGGTGTGCGTCGGCGTGGGCGTGCTGGAGCTGACCAAGGCGTTCGCCACGCGCGGGATCAAGGTGCCGGCCGTCCCCGTGCTCGCGGGGCTGGTGGCGATGCAGGCCGGGGCGTACTGGGGCGGGCCGTTCTGGCTGCTTGGGGCGTTCGCGGTGTTCGCGTTCGTGCTGCTGGTCTGGCGGATGTTCAGCGACGGCACCGACGGCTACGTGCGCGACGGCACGGCGTCGGTGTTCACGTTGTTCTACCCGGCGATGCTGGCGGCGTTCGCGGCGTTGCTGCTGGCGCCGCCCGACGGCCGCGACCGGGTGCTGATCTTCATCGCGGTGACCGTGGCCAGCGACATCGGCGGATACGTCGCGGGTGTGCTGTTCGGCAGGCACAAGATGACGGTCATCAGCCCGAAGAAGACCTGGGAGGGTTTCGCCGGGTCGGTGATCGCCTGCACGCTGGTCGGCGGCTGGCTGGTGACCTGGCTGCTGGACGGCCCGCTCTGGCTGGGCGCGCTGATCGGGGCGCTGGCGGCGCTGCTGGCGACCGTGGGCGACCTCATCGAGTCGATGATCAAGCGGGACCTCGGCATCAAGGACCTCGGCACGATCCTGCCGGGGCACGGCGGCCTGATGGACCGCCTCGACTCGCTGGTGACCACGCTGGTGCCGGTCTGGCTGCTACTGACGCTGTTCCTCTAACGCCTCCGTCGTGACGGGCGTGAGCCACAACCATCGAACGGCCTCCCCGCCGAACGCGAACCCCGACATGTCCGGCATGTCGGGCGGGTCGGCCCGCATGAGGACCCCCGAGTACTGCGACCCCAGCGGGAACGTCGAGGGCTCGTGGTACCACTTGGCCGTGTGCCCGTGGCCGAGCCAGGTCACCGAGTGCCACGGATACTGGGCCAGCCACACCAGCAGCAGCGCCGCGTCCCGGGGGTCGTCGTGGGTGGCCACGGCCAGCTCGATCCGGGCGTAGGCGTCGGGGCGGTCGATCCACTGCTCGACGGTCGGCATGCGCTGGCAGCTCATCCCCACCGTGGACAGCACGGTCGGCTCGCGGCCCTCGTACGGGGGGCGTTCGGTGATGCCGACGGTCGGCAGGCGCTCGCCGCTGGCGTCCCAGTAGCGGCCGGCCGGGCCGAGCACCCGGTCGAGATGGCCCATGACGAACTGCTGGAACGACGGCCACGACCCCTCGCCGTGCCGCCAGCGCCAGTAGGACGTGGCGTTGGAGATGCGCGGCCGCAGCCCCTCCAGCGCCTCTGACAGCGCCCACGCGAACGGCGACTCGCCCACGGCGTCACGGGCGTAGCCGGGCATGCCCCTGCTCATGTCGGCCCAGCCGGGGATGACCGCGAGCAGGTCGTCGTCCTCGTAGAGCGCGACGCCGTCGCCCTCCTCGAACCACAGGGCGGACAGCTGGCCGAGCGGCCTGCGCCCCTCGGGGTGCGTTGTGTTGCCCCTGGGCATCAGCGGGGGCAGACCGGAGTTGATCCGGGCCAGGTCGACCACGGACGGGGCCGGCCGGTGGTTGGCCAGCCAGACCGCTCCGTGGACGGCGCCCTCGGGCGAGCACAGGTAAGCTACCGAGGAGTCCTCGTCCCGCTCGACCACGAGCGTGCGGCTGCCGTAGGGGTTACCGGCGGCGAGGACGACCTCGGTCCCACCCTCGCCAGATGCCGACCGGAAAATCGCCATACGAGATGACTGTAGATCGGGCGGTGACCCTGACGCGAGCCGTACCGTGATCAGGAATGCCTCCTCCGCGGCCGGCGTTCACTAACCTGGCCGGTGAGAAATCCCGGACGCCCGACCAGAATCCCGAAAGCCCAAGCAGAATCCCGGAAGTCCCCCCAAGCAAAGGCAGGAACGTGTCCCAGCAGCCAGGCCAGCTCACCTTCGTCGCACCGCGACGGGCCAAGCCCGCGCGGCACCTGGCGGACCTGTCCATGGCCGAGCGCCGGGCCGCGGTCACCGAGCTGGGGGAGAAGGCGTTCCGCGCCGACCAGCTCTCGCGCCACTACTTCGAGCGCCACACCGCCGACGTGGCCGAGATGACCGATCTGTCCGCTGCGGCCCGCGACAAGCTGTCGGCGCTGCTGCCGACGCTGCTCACGCCGGTCAAGGAGCTGACCACCGACGGCGGCACGACCCGCAAGACCCTGTGGCGGCTGTTCGACGGCGCGCTGGTCGAGTCGGTGCTCATGCGCTATCCCGAGCGGGTCACGATGTGCGTGTCGTCGCAGGCCGGTTGTGGCATGAACTGCCCGTTCTGCGCCACCGGCCAGGCGGGCCTGACCCGGAACATGTCCACCGCCGAGATCGTCGAGCAGGTGGTCTCCGGCGCCCGCGCGCTGGCGGCGGGCGAGGTGCCGGGCGGTCCGGGCCGGGTGAGCAACATCGTCTTCATGGGCATGGGCGAGCCGCTGGCCAACTACAAGCAGGTGATCGGCGCCGTGCGCCGCATCGTCGACCCCGCGCCGCACGGTCTCGGCATCTCCGCGCGCGGGGTCACGGTCTCGACCGTGGGGCTGGTGCCCGCCATCGGCAAGCTCGCCGAGGAGGGGCTGCCGGTCACGCTCGCGCTGTCCCTGCACGCGCCCGACGACGAGCTGCGCGACACGCTCGTCCCGATCAACACGCGCTGGAAGGTGGCCGAGGTCCTCGACGCGGCCTGGTCGTACGCGGCGAAGACCAAGCGCCGCATCTCCATCGAGTACGCCCTGATCAAGGACGTCAACGACCAGGAGTGGCGGGCCGACCTGCTCGGCAAGCTGGTCAGGAACAAGCTCGTGCACGTCAACCTGATCCCGCTCAACCCCACGCCCGGCTCCAAGTGGACGGCCTCCCGGCCGGAGGACGAGCGGGCGTTCGTGCGCCGGCTGGAGTTCCACGGGGTGCCGGTGACCGTGCGCGACACCCGGGGCCGCGAGATCGACGGCGCCTGCGGCCAGCTCGCCGCGGCCGAGTAACCGGCGACCGCCCCTAGCAAGGCGGCGATCGCCCCTAGCAAGGCGGCGGTCGCCGCTCGCCTACCTCGTGGCGGTCGAGCGGGCGGCGAAGGTCTCGACCAGGTCGGCGATCATGGCGGCGCCCCGGCTGTTGAGGTGCACCGTGTCGGTGGTGAGCCGCAGGCCGCGGCTGCTGGAGATGGCGTCCAGGCTGCGGCCGAGCAGGAAGTGCTGCATGGCGGCGGTCTGCGCCTGGTTGCTCTCGGGACGGTAGTGGGTGCGGGGCGAGGTGCCTTCCAGGTCGGCGGTCATGCGCTCGTTGAGCGGCAGATAGGTCACGCCCTGCTCGGCGGCGACCGTCCTGACGATCTCGGCGAACTCCTGGGTGCGGCGCACCGGGACCGAGTCCAGGTCCTCGCCGATGACCGGCGGGGACAGCAGCGCCACGCGGGCCATGGTCTCGTTCTGCAGGCGGGCGGCGATGGCCGTCAGGTTGGCGGCGTACGCGGCGGCTGTGGGGGTCTGCGTGAGCTTCCAGCGCTTGCGCAGGGCTCTGGCCCGCTTCTCGCTCAAAGTGGCGTTGGCGTCATTGGTGCCGATGAGCACGGTGACCACGTCCGGATCCTGCCGCGCGACGTCGTCGAGACGCTTGAGCAGCTCGGACGACGGCTCGTAGTTGACACCCGCGTTGATCACAGTCTCGCCGGGCAGCCGGTCGCGCAGCATGGCCACATAGTCGACGCTCACTTGTCCGCGGGTGATGCTGTCACCCAGGCAGATCACCTTCACCGTTGCCTCCTCAGGGGTGAGTGAACGCTTACTAACCTACCCTACGGCGCCTCCAGGCATACAGGGCGAGTCCCGCCAGGCACCACGCCAGGGAGATCGCGGACAGTTGGGGCAGCTGGTCCAGCAGCTCGCCGGCGCCCGCCGTACGCATCCAGACCACCAGCGGAACCGTCAGCCAGTACGCGGGGGACGCGCTGAGCAGCAGCATCACCAGGTAGCCGAGCACCAGCGACATGATCGAGACCGCGGGGGAGCGCAGCACGGCCCGGCTGGTGAGCGCGCCGAGCGCCGTCCCGGCGAGCACCGCCAGGGCGTGCAGGACGAGGGCCGCGCCGAGCACGTCCCGGCCGGGGCGCTCGCTCAGGCCGAGCAGGACGGCCCACGCGAGGCCGACGCCGGCCAGCACGGCGCCGGCGACCAGGCTCGCCACCAGCCCCGCGGCCACCTCCTTGCCGCGCCCGCCCGCGGTGACCGCCGACAGCTCGCGTTGCCGGTCGGGCTCGGTGTCCAGCAGGCTCCGCGTGGCCCAGGCCAGGATGGGGATGATCAGCACGGCGCCGTCGGCCAGCACGGCGGCCTCCGTGCCCCTGGGCGCGCGGCTGCCGTAGACGATCGCGAGCATGGCGAGGGTGAGCAGGAGCGCCTGATGGACGCGGTGCGATCGCACGTAGGCGGCCAGCCGGAAGACGGCCAGAGCGATCACCGGCACTCCTCGGTCGGGCGGACGACGGCCAGGGTGATCAACCGGACTCCTCGGGCGGGTCGGGATGGGTGTGGTCGAGGTCGGAGATCCGGTAGCCCTGGTCGCGCATCCTGGCCAGGAAGAGCGGGAGCTCGTCGGCGGGCAGGGTGACCGACACGGTGGTCAGCGGGCGTTGCGGAGCAGGGGGCACAGGGGCCGCGGGGGCGGCCTCCTTGAGGCGGCCGTCCACGATCGACCACGAGCGCAGCCCGGGAAGGCCGCGCAGGCCGCCCTGGTGGTCGCTGGCGACGACGATGCCCCCGCGCCCGGTGACCTCGGTGACGATGGCGGGCAGCGTCTCGCGGGCGTCGGCGTCCAGGCCGGCGAAGGGCTCGTCCAGGATCAGCAGGCCGGGGTCGGCCATCAGGGCCTGGACCAGGCCGACCTTGTGCGCGCTGCCCTTGGACAGCTCGCCGAGCGGCAGGCCGAGGAGGTGGCCCATGTTCAGGCGTTCGGCCCAGGGCCGCCACCGGGCGCCGCCGCGTACGGACGCCATGTGCGTCAGGTAGGAGGTCACCGTGAACGGCTGGGCCGTCGGGAAGCGGTCGGGGGCGAAGCCCACGACGCCGGGACGGTCGGTGACGTGGCCCCGCGTCGGCCGCGCGAGCCCCGCGAGGAGCCGCAGCAGCGTGGACTTCCCCGCCCCGTTGACCCCGGTCAGCTCGATCGCGTCGCCCGGCGCGAGCTGCGCGTCGGCCTCTTCGAGGATGAAGGGCTGACGTCTTCGGTAGCGAAAAGAGACCTGTAACAGTCGCATGGTGCTGTAACGGTATATGTCAGGGCGCAGGGCCGTGATAAAGGGCCTCACAATGGAGAAACCCCCGGCACATCTCAGGAGGAGTGGGCTTGAACCGCTTTCCACGCGTCATGGGTATGCGTTCAGGCTATGACCCCGTGGAAGTCGACGCCCTGATCGCGCGCATCGAGTCGACTTTGGGCAGGGGCCCGCACACGGTCGAGCCCGTCACCGCCGACGAGGTCCGCACCGCGACCTTCCGCGCCAAGCGCGGCGGCTACCACGAGACCGCGGTGGACTTCGCGCTGGAGGCGTTCGTCGTGGCCCTGGAGACCCAGGCCAGGCGCCCGGTACGGCTCGCCATGGCCGAGCCCACCGGGGAGCTGCTGCGCGAGGAGTGGTTCGAGACCCAGGCGGCCCGGGTCGAACGCGTGGCCTTCCGCCCTGGCCGCATGGGCACCGGCTACAACGAGGACGAGGTCGACGCCTTCCTCGACCGCATCGTGGCCACCCTGCGCGGCACGACCGAGTTCGCGGTGACCGCGGAGGAGGTGCGCCAGGCCCGGTTCTCGACCGTGCTCCTGCGCGCCGGCTACCTGATCGCCGACGTCGACTCCTTCCTCGAAGGCGTCGCCGAGATCCTGGAGAAACCCCGCTAGGCCCACCAGCCGGCCCGAGCTCCGCTACGCCCGTTCGACGGCCGCGAGCAGGCCGCGGAGGTCGGGCAGGACCACCCGGACGACCTCGGGCCCGGCGGGCCGCTCGCCGTGCCGGTTGATCCACACCCGGCGCACGCCCAGCCGCTCGGCCGGGATCATGTCGTGGAAGTGGCTCTGCGCCACGTGCACCCACTCGGCCGGCTCGTACGCCCTTCTGAAGTGCTCGAAGTGCGCCTCGTCCGGCTTGTAGGCCCCGGCGTCCTCGGCGGTCACCACCGCGTCGAACGGCACGGGCAGCCGCCGCAGCGTCTGGGCGATCAGGTCGCGGTCGCAGTTGGTCAGCAGCGCCAGCCGCCGGCCCGCCGCGCGCAGGGCCGACAGCTCCGTCCCGACCTCGCCGTACACCGGCCAGTAGGACAGCGTGGCGGCCAGCAGCGAGGCGTCGTCGTCGTTCAGCGGGACTCCGGCGTCGGCGCAGGCGCGGCGCAGCGCCTCGGCCATGACGTCCCGGTAGCGGGCCCGTGGCGTCTCGGCCTCGACCGCGCTCTCGTGCCGCAGGTACGCTGCCAGCAGCTCGTCCCCCCTGCCGGGGGCGATCAGCTCAAGGCTGGTGCCGATGCCGTGCCGCCAGTCGACGAGGGTGCCGAAACAGTCGAACGTGATCCATCGCATAGGTCACATGATGACCCTTCCGAGCACCTGGTCGAGCGCCCGGCCGATCTCGCCCTCGACGGCCGGTCCTTCGGACCGCCAGGCCACGTAGCCGTCCGGGCGGACCAGGACGGCGGTGGCGTCGCCGTAGCGTTCGGCCCAGGCATCCTCGACGTCGAGCACGTCACCGCCCACCTGGTGCACCCGCACGCCGGGCCCGGCGGCCCGCGCCCAGTCCGCGCCGCCGGGGCCGCACAGCAGGACGAACGTGTCGTGGAACAGGTCGTGGACGCCGATGTGCACGCCGTCCCGGTCGAGCCAGAGGTGCGGGGCGCGGGTGCCGGGACGGGCGCCCTGGGCCACCGAGTCGCCGAACACCGTCTCGTGGGTCGCGCCGACCATGGCCGACGAGCGGTAGCGCTGCCCCAGGATCGCCACGACGTGGTCCAGCGGGTCGTCCTCGGGGTTGGGGCCGAACCTGGCCGCCTGGCTGCGTACGGTCAGGTCGGCCAGCTCCAGGGCGACCGGGCGGCGCTCGGCCTCGTAGGTGTCGAGCAGCGCGTCGCAGGCCCGGCCGGCGAGCACGGCGGCCAGCTTCCAGGCCAGGTTGTGCGTGTCCTGGACGGCCGAGTTGGCGCCCAGCCCGCCGGCCGGCGGCCAGACGTGCGCCGCGTCGCCGACCAGGAAGACCCGTCCCTCGCGGTAGCGCGTGGCGACGCCCACCGCCTCCTCCCACGCCGCCCTGCTGACGATCTCCACGGGCAGGTCGCGGCCGATCAGCTCCTTGGCCGAGGCGACCAGCCGCTCGTCGGTGAAGTCGTCCGGCGACTCGGCGGCGGGGTCGTACGCCAGGGCCATGCCCCAATGGTCCGGCAGCGCGTGGGAGACCATCGCGCCCGAGGCCGTCCCGCCGGGCGCGCCGAGGATCCAGAACAGCGCCCGCTTGGTGACCAGCTCGGACAGGTCGGCCCTGAAGACGAAGGACTGGTAGGCGCGCAGGACGCCGAGCCCTTCGCGGGCGATGCCCAGCCGCTCCCTGATCGTGCCGCGGTAGCCGTCGGCGGCGATCAGGTAGCGGGCGCGCAGGGTCCGGCGCTCGCCGGTGCGGGTGTCCTCGGTCACCACCGTGACGCCGTCCGCGTCGGGCTCGATCGACCTGCACGTGGTGTCGAAGCGCAGGTCGGCGCCCCGGGCGCGGGCGGCCTCGGCGAGGATCGGCTCGACCGTGCTCTGGTCGGCCAGGCCGTACTCGCCCGCGGTCAGCTCGGGCAGCGCCCGGGAGGAGCCGCCCTCGAAGAGCCACTGCCACTCGCCGGCCAGCGTCGTGCAGCGGGCCACGCCCGCTTCCTCGTCGAAGGGCCGCCCGGCCTCCTTGACGGCCTGCTCCAGGCCGAGCGGCCGGTAGATCTCCATCGTGCGCGGGGTGATGCCGCGCGCACGGCCCAGGAGCGACACGCCGGGGTGGCGGTCGACGAGCACGCAGGGCACCCCGTGGTGGGACAGGAACAGGGCGGAGGTGAGCCCGGCGTAGCCGCCGCCGACGATCAGCACGGGGATCTCGGTCATGACGCCCTCTGGGCGGTCTGCTGTGGTCATGGGCTTGATAGTTGCATTGCAACTAGTATCAAGTCAACTAGTTTCGCTGAACGATAGGGTGAGCCCATGGCGCTCGACCGCGGCTCGCCGCTCGCTTTGACCGTGCTGACCCTGCTGAACCACCAACCCCTGCACCCGTACGGCATCCAGCGGTTGCTCAAGCAGTGGGGCAAGGACCTGGTGGTCAACGTGGGCCAGCGGGCAGGGCTCTACCGCACGATCGACCGGCTGGACGAGGCCGGGCTGATCAGGGTCAGGGAGACCGGGCGCGACCAGCAGTACCCGGAGCGCACGGTCTACGAGATCACCGACGAGGGCCGCGAGCGGCTGCTGACCTGGCTGGACGACATGCTCAGCCGTCCCAAACAGGAGTTCCCGCAGTTCCCTGCGGCGCTGGCGAACGCGATGCTGCTCGGCCCCGGCGGGCTGTCCGACGCGCTGGAGCGGCGGGCGGCGGCCGTGGAGCGCACGCTCGCCCAGCTGGAGTCGAGCCTGGCCGAGGAGGACCTGCCGCGGGTCACGATGCTGGAGTGCGAATACCTGCGCGAGGTGACGGCGGCCGAGGCCCGCTGGCTCCGCGCCGTCATCGCCGACCTGCGCGAGGGGCGGTTGGAGTGGTCACGCGAGCAGCTCGAACAGGTCAGCTCGGCCCGGGAGTGATCAGGTGCGGGCGCGGCCGCCGCAGCAGCGCTACGAGCACCGAGGTCACCGGCGCGGCCAGGAACGCGCCGGTGATGCCCGCGATCACGCTGCCCACCGTGATCGCGACCAGGATGACCGCCCCCGGCAGGTCGAGCGCCTTGCCGTAGACCTGTGGCGCCAGCACGTGCCCTTCGAGCTGCTGCACCGCCACCGTCACCGCGACCACGATCAGCGCCACCAGCCACCCCTTGGCCACGAGTGCCACCACGGCCGCCAGCAGCCCGGCCATGAACGCCCCCACCACCGGCAGGAACGCCCCCACGAACGTCAGCACGGCCAGCGGCAGCGCGATCGGCACGCCGAGGATCCACAGCGCGAGCCCGATGAAGAAGCCGTCGACCACGCCGACGATCGCCACCCCGCGGATGTAGCGCCCGATCACCCCGAAGATCAGCACGCCGGTGTCGCGGCAGCGCGTCTTGGCCCCCTCGGGCAGCAGATCGACGATCCAGGCGAACAGCCGCTCGCCGCCGTGCACGAAGTACACCGACAGGATGACCGCGAGCACCGCGCCGACGACGATCTCGCCGGCCGTCCTGACCCCGGCGATGGCGCCGCTGGTGATCTGCCTGCCCTGCTTGGACAGGTACTCCCTGGCCTGGGCGAGGAGCCGCTGGTCGTCGAGTCCGAACCGGGCGGCCAGGCCGTGCAGGTCGCCGAGCGCCTTGCCCAGGCTGGTGCGCATCTCGCTCAGGCTGTCGACCGTGGGCGGCACCAGCAGCGCGATCAGCGCGCCGGCCAGCAGCAGGCCGCCGACGAAGACGATCGTGGTGGCCAGCGCCGGCCCGAGCCCGCGGGAGGTGAGCCAGCGGGCCGGCGGGTGCAGCAGCGCCGTGAGGAAGACGCCGATGATCACGGACATGACGACCGTGCGCAGGTGATAGAGGCAGAAGAAGGCGACCGCGATGATCGCGATCCACCCGAGCGCCCGCCACGGCCTCATGCCCAACCCCCTATCGTGCCTGGTCAGTGGCCTTCCCGGCGGTGATCGAGGGCAACCCTGGTCAGGACGGCGGAGTCAGGTGCGCGCGCTGCGACCGCTTGGCCTCCTCGTACGCCGCCCGCTCGGCCGGCGCGCCCACCCCGGCCACGGGCACGTCCCACCACGCCTGCGAGGAGGGGACGTCGTCGGCCATGGGGTCGGTGCGCACGTGCACGACCGTCGTCTCGCTGGACGAGCGGGCCTCCTCCAGTGCCTTGCGCAGGTCGGCCAATGACTCCGGACGCAGCACGGCCGCGCCCAGGCTGGCGGCGTTGGCGGCCAGGTCGACCGGCAGCGGCCCGCCCGTACGGGAGCGGTAGGACGTGCCCAGGCGGCGCGCGCCCACGCTCTCCGACAGCCGCCCGATGGAGGCGAAGCCCGAGTTGTCCACCAGGACGACGACCAGCTTGACGCCCTCGGCGACCGCGGTGACCAGCTCCTGCGCCATCATCAGGTACGACCCGTCGCCCACCAGGACGAACACCTCGCGCTCCGGCACGGCCAGCTTGACGCCGACGCCGCCCGCGATCTCGTAGCCCATGCAGGAGTTGCCGTACTCGACGTGGTAGCCGCCGGGGCCGCTCGGCCGCCACAGCTTGTGCAGGTCGCCCGGCATGGAACCGGCCGCGCACACCACGACGCCGTCCGGGCCCGCCGCCGCATTCACGGCGCCGATGATCGCCGCCTGCGACAGCGGGGAGCCGTCGAGCGCGTACGCCCGGTCCACCTGCGCGTCCCACTCCCGGGAGAGCGCGGCGGCCCTGGCCGTCCAGGCGTCGTCGGAGCGCCGGCCGGCGACGGCCGCGACCAGGTCGGCCAGGCACTCGCGGGCGTCGGCGACCAGTTGCAGCCCCGACAGCTTGGCGGCGTCGAGGGCGGCGACGTTGACGTTGACGAACCTGGCCTCCGCCGCGAAGAGCGACCTCGACGCCGTGGTGAAGTCGCTGTAGCGGGTGCCGATCCCGATGACCACGTCGGCCTCGCGGGCCAGCGTGTTGGCGGCGGTGGTGCCGGTCGCGCCCACCGCGCCCACCGCCAGCGGATGGCCGTGCGGCAACGATCCCTTGCCGGCCTGGGTCTCGGCGACCGGGATGCCGTGCGCCTCGGCGAAGGCGGCCAGCTCGGCGGTGGCCCGGCTGTAGATCGTCCCGCCGCCCGAGACGATCAGCGGGCGGGCCGCCGACCTGATCACCTCGGCCGCCCTGGCCAGCGCGGCGCGTTCGGGTCGCGGGCGCGGCACGTGCCACACCCGGCGGGCGAACAGCTCCTCGGGCCAGTCGTACGCCTCGGCCTGCACGTCCTGCGGCAGCGCCAGCGTCACCGCGCCGGTCTCGACCGGGTCCGTGAGCACCCGCATGGCCGCCGTCAGCGCGGACGGGAGCTGTTCCGGCCGGTTGATCCGGTCCCAGTACCGCGAGACCGGCTTGAAGCAGTCGTTGACCGAGATGTCGTACGAACGCGGGTCCTCCAGCTCCTGGAGCACCGGGTTGGCGGCACGGGTGGAGAAGACGTCGCCGGGCAGCAGGAGCACGGGCAGCCGGTTGATCGTCGCGCCGGCCGCGCCGGTGATCATGTTGGTCGCGCCGGGGCCGATCGACGTCGTGCAGGCCAGCGTGGCCAGCCGGTCGGCGGTCCGGGCGTAGGCGGCGGCGGTGTGCACCATGGCCTGCTCGTTGCGGGCCAGGTAGTAGGGCAGGTCGTCGCCCGCGGTGGCCAGCGCCTGGCCGAGCCCGGCGACGTTGCCGTGGCCGAAGATGCCGAAGCAGCCGCCGAAGAAGCGGCGCTCCTCGCCGTCCCGCTCGCTCCACTGGGCGGCCAGGAAGCGCACGACGGCCTGCGCGACGGTCAACCGGGTCATGCGTGCCCTCCGAACGGCAGTCTCGGGTCGATGTCCTGGCCCGACCAGGACGAGCGGATCCAGGCGTGACGGGGATCGTCGCAGAACGCCATCGAACGCTCCTCCGCCGGCCCCGCCAGCACGTTGAGGTAGTACAGGTCGTAGCCCGGGGCGGCCATGGACGGCCCGTGGTAGCCGTAGGGCACCAGGACGACGTCGCCGGAGGAGACCTCGGCCAGCGTGTCGATCTGCCCCCGCTCGGAGGAGTAGACGCGCTGGTAGCCGGGGCCGTCGCCGGCGACCTCGAAGTAGTAGACCTCCTCCAGCACGGCCTCGCCCGGGTTGGGGGTGTCGTGCTTGTGCGGCGGGTAGGACGACCAGTTGCCGCCCGGGGTCAGCACCTCGACGGCCATGAGCTTGTCGCAGTCGAACACGCCGGGGGCGCAGAAGTTGTTCACCTGTCGGCTGGCCTGCCCCGCGCCCCTGATCTCCACCGGCACCCGGGCGGCGGGCACGTGGCGCGGCGGCAGCGACCGGGTCGCGCGGGCCGACGGCAGCGCGATGCGTCCGCCGCCGCTCAACGTGACCTGGACGCCGATCGGCAGATACGCGAAGTCGCTCGGCCCCTCGAACACCGACCCGCGCCCGGCCAGCACGAACGTCTCACCGCCGACCTCGACCGTGCACGACCCCGACAGCGGAAGGACGATCATCTCCTCCGCGCCGGTGCCGAACGACAGCGGCGTGCCGGTCAGGTCCGCCACGCGCAGCCCGGAGTAGGTCCAGCCGGCCAGCGAGGGGGTGATCTCCACCGACCAGGGGCCGCTGGCGGCCTTGCCGTAGGGCAGGTAGGTCATGCGTGTGCCTCTCGTACCAGGGCGGCGGCGCCGTCCACCGCCGTCGCCACGTCGTCGTCGGATGGGTAGAGCAGGGCGCGGCCGACGACCAGGCCGAGCACGCCGGGCAGGGCCAGCGCGCGGTGCCAGTCGGCGTAGGCCGTGCCGATGTCGGGCGGGTCGCCGCCGAGGAGCAGGGTGGGCAGCGTGGTCGCGGCCATCACCCGCTCCATCTCGGCCACCACGGGGATCTTCAGCCAGGTGTGGGCCGAGGTGGCGCCGAGCGCCTGGGCGACGCTGATCGAGCGGATCACGGCGTCGGGGGACAGGTCGTTGCGCAGCACGCCGGACTCCGAGCGCGCCGCCCAGAACGGCTCCACCATGGCCACCAGCCGCCTGCGGGCCAGCCCGGTCACCGCGTGGGCGCACGACTCCAGGGTGGCGGCCGTCGCGTGGTCGCCGGGGTCGATGCGGCACAACATCTTGCCGCCGTCGAGGCGCATCGTGTCGATGGCTTCGGGGTCGAAGCCGGTGAAACGGTCGTCCAGCTCGAACACCGAGCCCTGCAGCCCGCCCCGGTTCATCGAGCCGAAGGCCAGCTTGCCCTCCAGCGCGCCCAGCAGCAGCAGGTCCTCCAGGACGTCGGGGGAGGCGAGGATGCCGTCCACGCCGGGCCGGGCCAGCGCCGCCTGGAGGCGGTCGAGCAGGTCGTGGCGGCTGCCCATGGCCAGCGGGCGGTCGCGTACGGACAGGGCGCCCCTGGCCGGATGGTCGGCCGCGATGATCAGCAGCCGCTCGTCCGGCCCCGGCATCCGGCGGCGCTGCCGGCGCGCGGCAGCCTCGGCGATCTCCTCGGGGCGGGTCGCGCGGATCCGCGTGAGCCACTCGTAGCGGGCGGTCCTGGGCAGCGTGAGGTCGCTCACGTGGGCACCTCGTTCAGCAGCTCGTGCACCTCGTCGGTGGTGGGCATGGCGTCGGCGCAGGCCAGGCGGGCGGCCACGAACGCGCCGGCGGCGCCCGCGAAGCGGATGGTGCGCTCCAGCGGCCAGCCGCGCAGCAGCCCGAGGCAGACCGCGCCGCCGAACGCGTCCCCGGCCCCGATGCCGTTGACCACCTTCACCTCGACCGGCTCGGCCACGACGGTCTCGGTGGCGGTGCGGGCGAGGACCCCGTCCGGGCCCATCTTGACGATCGCCACCTCGACCCCGGCGTCGAGCAGGGCCTGCGCCGCCGCCTCCGGCTCGCGCACGCCCACGGCGTTCTCCACCTCGTCCAGGTTGCCGACGGCCACGTTCGCGTGCGGCAGCGCCTCGCGCGCCGCCGCGCGGGCGGCCGCGCGCGACTCCCACAGCGCCGGACGGTGGTCGAGGTCGAACACGGTCCAGCCGGCGGTGCGGGCCGACAGGGCGGCGGCGTGCGCCGCGCGGCTCGGCTCCTTGCTCAGGCCGGTGAGGGAGAACCAGAACAGGCCGGTCGCGCGGATGGCGTCGAGGTCGAGGTCGCCGGGGGTGAGGCGCAGGTCGGGCGGGTGCTCGCCGCGGTAGAACCAGATGGGGAAGTGGTCGGGCGGGAAGATCTCGCAGAACGTGACCGGGGTGGCCGGGCCCTCGATGACGCTCACGTAGGCGTCGTCCACGCCGAAGTCGCGGATGGCCCGTCGTACGTACGCGCCGAAGGGGTCGGCGCCCACCGCGGTGATCACCGCCGAGCGCAGGCCGTGACGCGCCGCCGCGACGGCGACGTTGGTCGGGCTGCCGCCGAGGAACTTGCCGAAGGTCTCGACGTCGGCCAGCCCGACGCCGGTCTGCAGCGGATAGACGTCGACGCCGCAGCGGCCGATCGTGATCAGGTCGTACAACGCACCTCCAGAGGACGCACCTTACCTCGACACTATGGCATATTGTCATGACATAAGGATGTCCGCTATGTTGTTGATGATCCTTCAGGACGGGCCCCCGTCACCTCACTTCTGTAGTGTCGGGCGGTGAGGAGGTTCGCTCATGTTCGTCCCCAACGGCGTCCATCACGAACAGCACACCACCAAGCTCTCCTTCCGCCCCGCCTCAGGCAAGGGCGGACCGGCGTGAAGGGCCACTGGAGCCTCGACGACCGGCTGGAGCGGTCGTTGCGCGAGGTCCCCTTCGAGGTGCCCGCCGGGTCGGAGTCCGTCACCGTGCGGCTCGACCATGACCGGTCGCAGGGCGTGCTCGATCTCGGCTGCGGCTCGCCAGGCGGCTTCCGCGGCTGGTCGGGAGGGGCGCGCACGGAGTTCACGATCGCCCGAGACTGGGCCACCCCCGGCTACCTGCCCGGCGTCCCCGAGCCCGGCACCTGGCACGTGTGGCTCGGGCTGCACCGCGTGCCGCCGCAGGGCCTCGACTTCACCCTGGAGATCACGGCCGGGCGCACGGCCCCGCCGGAGCCGGTCGCCGCCGACCCGCCGCCCGGCGAACGGCCGCCGCGCAGGGACGTGCCCGACGTCGGCGGGCTGCGCTGGTTCGCCGGGGACTTCCACGCGCACACCGTCCACAGCGACGGCGCGCTCACCGTCGCCGAGCTGGCCGAGCTGGCCCGCGGCCGGGGCCTGGACTTCCTGGCGGTCACCGACCACAACACCGTCAGCCACCACCCCTGGCTGCGCGCGACCGACCGCGGCGTCACGCTCATCCCCGGCCAGGAGGTCACCACCGACCGCGGCCACGCCAACGTGTTCGGCGAGGTCGGCTGGGTGGACTTCCGGCGGCCCGCGGGCTCCTGGACCGAGCACGCGGGGCGTGCGGGCGGCCTGATCTCGATCAACCACCCGCTGGGCGGCGACTGCGCCTGGCTGCTGCCGGTCGACGAACGCCCGAGGGTGGCCGAGGTGTGGAGCTCCGGGTGGTGGGACCGCCGCTGGGGCGCGCCGCTGGCCTGGGCCGACGCCTGGCGCGACGACGTGGTGGCGATCGGCGGCAGCGACTTCCACCGGCACGGCAGCGACGGGCTCCCGGGCGCGCCGACCACGTGGGTGCTGGCCGAGGAGCCGGGCGCGGTGCTCGACGGCGTACGCGCCGGGCGCACCGCGGTCTCGGCGGGACCGGACGCGCCGCTGCTGCTCCGGCTGGGCGACGAGCTGCTCGCGCTCGACGCCGACGGCCTGGTGCTGGTCCGCCCCGGCGGCGCCCGCCAGGTCGTACGCGGCGAGCGGGCGCTGCTCCCCGCCGTCGAGGGACGCCACCGCCTGGAGACCTACGAGAACGAGGTGATCGCCCTATGCGAGTGAGGAGAGTCGCGAACGCGCCGGTGAGCTTCGGCGTGTTCGAGCTCAGCGACGCGCCGCCGCCCCTGGGCCCGGACGAGATGGTCCGCGCGCTGGCCGAGGCCGGTTACGCGGGCATCGACTCCGGGCCCATCGGCTATCTCGGCACCGGCCCCGGCCTGGCCGCCCGGCTGTCGGCGCACGGCCTGCTGCTCGCCGGCGGCTGGGTCGACCTGCGATACGGCGACGCCGAGGCCTACCGGCGGGGGCTGCCCGCGCTGGAGGCCGCGCTCGACGTGTTCGCCGCCGCGCCCGAGGCGCCCGCCCTCTTCGCGCCCCGGCCCACGCTGGCCTGCTCGGGCTCGCCCGAGAGGTTCGCCAGGCCCGGCGGGAGCGCCCCGGGGCTGCCCGCCGCCGACTGGCCCGGATACGCCGCCCGCGTCCAGGACGCCGCCGACCGCTGCCGCGAACGCGGCCTGGAACCCGCCTTCCACCACCACCTCGGCACCTACGTCGAGACCCCCGACGACGTCGAGCGCCTCCTGGAGCTGACCGACGTCCAGCTCTGCCTGGACACCGGCCACCTGCTGCTGGCCGGCGGGGACCCGGTCGCGGCGCTGCGCGCGTGGGCCGGCCGCGTCGGGCACGTGCACGTCAAGGACGGCGACACCAAGATCCTGGCCGCCGCCCTGGACGACGGCGCCGACCTGCGCGAGCTGATGGCCAGGGGCGGCTTCACCCGCCTGGGCGACGGCGAGCTCGACCTGCCCGCGGTCGTGGCGGCGCTCGACGCCATCGGCTACGAGGGCTGGATCGTGGTCGAGCAGGACACGATGCCGGGCCGTCGCCCGGTCGCGCGGAACATCGCCGACCAGGCCGCCAACCGCGAGCGGCTGAGGGAGCTGGGCCTGTGAGGATCGCGCTGGTCGGGTGCGGGGCCGTCACCCAGGCGGTCTACGTGCCGCTGCTGTCCAGACGGCGGGACCTGTTCGAGGTGAGCGCCGTCTGCGACCTGTCGCGCACGCTGGCCGACGTCGTCGGCGACCGGCTGGGCACGTCCCGGCGCTACACCTCCCTGGCCAAGATGCTGGCCGACGGCGGTTTCGAGGCCGTGGTGGTGCTGGCCTCCGGCTCCCACGGCGAGACCGTGCGCCGGGCGCTGGCCGCCGGGTACGCCGTGCTGTGCGAGAAGCCGCTCGCGCTGACCAGGGCGGAGGTTGCGGCGCTGCCCGAGGGGCGGCTGATGGTCGGCTACATGAAGCAGTACGACCCGGCCGTGCGCCGGGCCGTCGCGCTGCTGGAGGAGCTGGGCGGCCCGGCGGCCGTCCGGTCGGTCGAGGTGACCGTGCTGCATCCCAGCGGGGAGTCGCAGCTCGCGTTCGCGAACCTGGCGCGGGCCGGCGACGTCGATCCCGGCGTGCTCGGCTCGTTGCGCGAGGCCGAGGACACGCTCGTCTCCCGAGCACTGGGCCAGGCCGCCCCGGAGTCGCTGCGCAACGTCTACGCGGTCTCCCTGGGCTCGATCTGCCACGATCTGTCGCTGCTCAGGCGCTTCACCGGATCGCCGCGGGAGATCGCGCACGTGGACAGCTGGGGGCCGGCGCCCGGGTCCGTGGAGATCTCCGGGCCGCTGCCCGTGGCGGGCCGGTTCCACATCCGCTGGCACTACCTGGACGGCTACCCCGCCTACCGCGAGACCGTCGCGATCCACCACGACGAAGGCACGCTGGAGCTGGTCTTCCCCACGCCCTACCTGATGAACGCGCCCACCACCCTCACCGTGGTCTCCGGGGCCGAGACCCGCGCCGAACACCGCCAGGTGACCGAGGCGTTCGAGGTACAACTGACGGCCTTCCATGCTTATGTGAACGATGGCAGCCCGCCGCTCACCGACGCGGCCGGCGCACTGGAGGACATCGTGACGGCTCAGCGGATCGCCGCCCGCTACGCCGTCCAGCATCGGCTGCCCATCGGAGGGGAGGCGGCGGCATGGACATAGTGGTCGTACCGCACACGCATTGGGACAGGGAGTGGTACGAGCCCTTCCAGCGCTTCAGGCTGCGGCTGGTGGACCTCCTCGACGAGGTGCTCGACACCATGGAACGCGAGCCCGCCTACCACTTCACCCTCGACGGCCAGCTCGCCTGCGTGGACGACTACCTGGAGGTACGCCCGGAGAACCGGCACCGCGTCGCGGCGCTCGTCGAGTCCGGGCGGCTGGCGGTGGGGCCGTGGCAGATCCTGCTCGACGAGTTCCTCTGCTCGGGCGAGAACATCGTGCGCAACCTCGAACTCGGGCTGGCCGGTGCGGACGGGCTCGGCGGCGCGATGCGGGTGGGCTACCTGCCGGACATGTTCGGTCACACCGCCCAGATGCCGCAGATCCTACGGCTGGCCGGTCTCGAGCACGCCTGCGTCTACCGCGGGGTGCCGTCGTCGGTGACGACCGACGCCTTCGCCTGGGTGGCCCCCGACGGCACGGCGATCCGCACCCAGTACCTGCCCGAGGGCGGCTACGGCAACGGCGCCCACCTGTTCTCCGACGCCAAGGGGCTGGAGGAGCGGGCGGCGGAGTTCGTCGCCACCATGCGCGCCTGGCACGGCCCCGAGGGCGAGCTGCTGGCCATGTACGGCACCGACCACTCGGCCCCCGTGCGCGGGTTGCCGGAAATGGTGGCGGCCGTCGGCGCCCGCATGGACACCTTGTCTGGATATATCGAGAAATTCTCGGGTGACACCGCGGGGCTGCCCCAGGTCGTCGGCGAGCTGCGCTCGCACGCCCGCGCCAACATCCTGCCCGGCGTCATCTCCGTCCGCGCCGCCGTCAAGCAGGCCATGGGCCGGGCCGAGCGCATGGTCGAGCGCTACGCCGAGCCCCTGGCCACGCTCTGGGGCGGCCCGTGGCCCGGCCGCTTCCTCGACATGGCCTGGCGGCGGCTGGTGGAGGCCAGTGGCCACGACTCGGTCACCGGCTGCGGCGTGGACGAGACCGCCCAGCAGGTCGCCGCCCGCATCGCCGAGGCCGAGCAGCTCGGGCAGGCCGTCCGCGACATGGTGACCGCGCGGCTGGCGGCGGCGGTGCCGGCCGACGGCGTGCTCGTCGTCAACCCGACGCCCGCCGTGCGCAGCGGCGTGGTGATCGCCGACGTGGCCGGCGGCAGCGGGCCGCTGGTGGGCCCCTCCGGCGCGCCGGTGCCCACCCAGCCCCTGGAGTGCGGGCCGGTGCTGCTGCTGGACGAGCGGATCGACCCCCTCACCGTGCTGGGCTTCGTGCACGGCACCGAGCTGTACGGCCAGCACGTCATCGGCTGGAAGGTGTTCGACGACATCCTCCTCATCACCGTGGGCAGGGAACCGCGCGGGCCGTTCGACCAGGCCGAGCTGCGCCGCGCGCTCGACGGCGTGACCTGGGTCCGGGTCGAGGCCGAGCCCCGGTCCACGGTCGCCGCCTTCGTCGAGGTGCCCGCGCTCGGCCACACGAGCCTGCGCCCCGGCCCGCCCGAGCCCACGCACCCCGCTCCGCTGGCGGAGGTCCGCAACAACGGCCACCACCAGGACTGCTGGCTCTCCTCCGACACCGGCGTCCTGCCCATCAAGGTCAGCTCCACGGTGATGGACAACGGGCTGTTGCGGGTCGAGATCGAGCCCGACGGCACCCTCGGCCTGTTCGGCGAGGACGGCCGGACGATCACCGGCGTGGGCCGCATCGAGGACGGCGGCGACTCCGGCGACACCTACAACCACGCGCCCCCCGCCGACGACCTGGTCGTGTCCGAGCCGATCTCGATCGACACGGAGATCGTCGAAGGCGGCCCGCTCGTCGCCGCCGTGGAGATCACCCGGGTCTACCTGTGGCCGGCGGCGGGCGAGCCCGTCCCCAACACGCCGGAGCGGCCGCCGCCCGCGCGTACCGGCGCGACCGAGGACGTCGTGGTCACCATGCGGGTCGAGCTGCGGGCGGGCGAGCCGTTCGTCCGGCTGCGGGTGTCGTTCGACAACCGGTGCGCCGACCACCGGGTGCGGCTGCACGTGCCGCTGCCGAGGCGGGCCGACCATTCGCTGGCCGAGGGGCAGTTCGCGATCGTGCGGCGGGAGCTGGAGGCCGAGGGCGGCTGCGGCGAGACCCCGCTGCCCACCTTCCCCGCCTCCGGCTGGGTGGCCGCCGGCGGCGTCGCCGCGCTGCTGGAGCACGTCACCGAGTACGAGCTGCTGGACGACGGGTACGAGCTGGCGCTCACGCTGCTGCGCTCGGTCGGCTACCTGTCGCGCAACCACAACGCGCTGCGCCCCGAGCCCGCCGGTCCGCAGCTGCCGACCCCCGCCGCGCAGTCACGCGGGCCGCACACCGTGTCGCTGGCGCTGATGCCGTACATGGACTGGCGGGACGTGCCGCCGCAGGCGGAGACGTTCCGGCACGACCTGCTGGTCGTGCCGGGCAGCGGCGATCGCGAGCTGAGCCCGCCGCCGGCGGCGCAGGGGTTGTCGGTGTCCGGCCAGGGCGTGACGATGAGCTCGCTGCGCCGCCGCGACGACTGGCACGAGCTGCGCCTGGTGGCGCTCACCTCGTCCGGCACCGAGGCCGTGGTGCGGGGGGCCTTCACCCGGGCCAGGCGGGCCGGCCTGACCGGCAGCCCCGGCGAGCCGCTGGAGACCGAGGACGGCACGCTCAGGCTGCCGCTGAGACCGTGGGAGATCGCCACCGTCCAGCTGCGCTGACCCGGAGTCTCAGCACAGGCCGAGCTGGCGGGCCGCGCGCACGGCCAGCCAGACCTCCGCGAACGCCGCGCTGGACGACAGGTCGCGCCCGCTCAGCGCGGCGAACCGGCGCAGCCGGTAGGCCAGCGTGTTGGGGTGGACGTGCAGCGCCGCCGCCGCGTCCTCGACGTGGCGGTTGCGCTCCATCCACGTGCGCACCGACAGCAGCAGCCGCGAGTCGTGGGCCTCGTCGTAGGCCAGCACCTCGCCCAGCACGTGGTCGACCAGGGCCGACAGCGTCGAGGGGTCGTCGGGCAGCCAGCGGCCGGTCGTGTCGTCGCCGTAGTGGACCAGCGCCTTGCCCGACTCGGCGGCGTGCGCGGCCGCCCACACGGCCTCGCGCTGGGCCACCCGCAACGACTCGCCCGGCGGGAACGGCCGGCTCACGCCCGCGCTCACCCCGGGCACGGCGGCCACCGCGGGCCCCAGCTCGGGCGGCCCCAGCAGGTAGTGGTCGTCGCCGCGCCGCAGCAGCAGGTGCGGCAGCTCGCCCACCGCCCTGCGCAGCGCGTCGTCGGGCGCGTGCCGCACGACGAGCAGCACCGACCCGGTCTCCAGGGGCAGGCCCATCCTGGCCAGCCGGCGCCGGGCCGCGGGCGGGTCGAGCACGTCCTGGAGCAGCTCGGCCAGCGTCTCGGCGCCCTCTCTGCGCAGGGTCTCGCGCTCGTGCCTGACCATGGCGACCTGGAGGGCGGCCACGGTGGCGATGTGCTGGACCACGGCCAGCCCGGCGGGCCGCGCGCCCTCCCGCTCGAAGGCCACCAGGAACCCGGCTGGGCCGCCGGGCGCCGGCACCGGCAGTGCGAAGCCGCCCGGGATCGTGGGCGGCGCGTCGGGCTCGGCGGGCAGGACGTCGAGCGCGGGCACCGGCACGCCGGGCAACAACGGCCGGCCCTGCGGGGTGCACAGGTAGACGTCGTAGCCGGACAGGCGTTCCAGGCGCTTGAACAGGGTGACGGTGTCGAGGTCTTCGGCGGCCAGCCAGCGCAGCGCGCCGAACACCTGGAGCTGGGCGCCCAGCCGGTGGCTGGCGTCCTCCTGCAGCGCCGCCGCCACCTCCTGCGAGACGGCGATGAACGGCACCGCGAGCGGCACCTCCAGCACCGGCATGCCGCGCTCCTCGGCGGCCTCGAAGAACGCCTGGTGCAGCGGCGGCACGTGCAGCTGGGCCGACAGGGCGAGCGCCGAGACCCCCGCGTCGTCGAGGCGTTCGAGGTAGGCGCGCTGCCGGGCGGCCGAGCGCGGCAGGCCGAGACCGGTCGTCATGATGACCTCGGCGCCGAGCAGCCAGGGCGTCGGGTCGGCCAGCTCGCTGACGTGCGCCCACGAGACCGAGCGGGACAGCCCGGCCTCGCCGGCGAGCACGCGGAGCTGGAGAGCGGGGGAGCGGAGAAGGTCTTCGACCGTCAGCTTGTGGTCAGCCACAACACACACCGTATTACTTTGTGGGAGTAACAATTGCCGCAGGTCAGAAGCGTGACGAACACTGACGAGCATGCACATCGGTCCCGTCGACTCCTCTCGGGTCCCGCGTTTCGCCGGGCCCGCCACCTTCGCCCGGCTGCCCCGGCTCGACCAGGTCGAGCGGGCGGACGTGGCCGTCGTTGGCGTGCCCTTCGACGCGGGCGTGTCCTACCGTCCGGGCGCCCGGTTCGGCCCCGCCGCCGTACGGGAGGCCAGCCGGTTGCTGCGGCCCTACCACCCGGGGCTGGACGTCTCGCCGTTCGAGCGCGTCCAGGTCGCCGACGCCGGTGACATCGCGGCGAACCCGTTCGACATCGGCGAGGCCGTCGAGACCATCGAGGCCGCGGCCGACGAGCTGGACGCCCGGCTGGTCACCATCGGCGGCGACCACACGATCGCGCTGCCGCTGCTGCGCTCGGCGGCCAGGAAGCACGGCCCCGTGGCGCTGCTGCACTTCGACGCGCACCTCGACACCTGGGACACCTACTTCGGCGCCGAGTACACCCACGGCACCCCCTTCCGCCGGGCGGTCGAGGAGGGCCTTCTCGACACCGAGGCGCTGAGCCACGTCGGCATCCGCGGCCCGCTGTACGGCAAGAAGGACCTGGAGGACGACCGGCGGCTCGGGTTCGGCATCCTGACCGCCGCCGACGTGCTCCGCCGCGGCCTGGACGAGGTCATCGACGTGCTGCGGCAGCGCGTCGGCGACCGCCCGCTCTACGTCTCCGTCGACATCGACGTGCTCGACCCCGCCCACGCCCCCGGCACCGGCACGCCGGAGGCCGGCGGGCTCACCAGCCGGGAGCTGCTGGAGATCCTCCGCGGTCTGGCCGGCTGCCGCCTGATCGGGGCCGACGTGGTCGAGGTGGCCCCCGCCTACGACCACGCCGAGATCACCTCGGTCGCCGCCTCCCACGTGGCCTACGACCTCGTCAGCCTGCTGGCGATGCAGGAGAAGACATGAGCATCACCGAGATCGAGACCTACGGCGTCGAACGCATCCCCGACGCCGACCGCACCGCCGGGCCGTTCGACCTGTTCCGGGTCGCCTTCGGGGGCGCGAACACGTTCGCCACCTGCGTGCTCGGCGCCTTCCCCATCCTGTTCGGCCTGTCGTTCTGGCAGGGGCTCGCGGCCACCGTGCTCGGCCTGGTGGTCGGGGCGCTGATCCTGGCGCCGCTGTCGCTGTTCGGGCCGCTCAACGGCACCAACAACGCCGTCTCCTCCTCGGCCCACCTGGGCGTGCACGGCCGGGTCGTCGGCTCGTTCCTGTCGCTGCTGACCGCCATCGCGTTCTTCTCGATCTCGGTGTGGTCGTCGGGCGACGCGCTGGTGGGCGGTGCGCACCGGCTCGTCGGCCTGCCCGACACCGACCTGTCCTACGGGGTGGCCTACGCCGTCTTCGCCCTGCTCGTCCTCGTGGTCTGCGTGTACGGCTTCCGCTTCATGCTGTTCGTCAACAAGATCGCGGTCGCGGCGGCGTCGCTGCTGTTCGTGCTCGGGCTGTTCGCCTTCGCCGGGGACTTCGACCCGTCCTATCCCGGGACGCTGGCGGCCGGCGACCCGCTGTTCTGGCCGTCGTTCATCGGCGCGGCGCTGATCGTGTTGTCGAACCCGGTGTCCTTCGGCGCCTTCCTGGGCGACTGGTCCCGCTACATCCCGGCCTCGACCCCGCGCTCCCGCGTGATGGCGGCGGCCTTCCTGTCGCAGCTCGCCACCGTCCTGCCGTTCTTCTTCGGGCTGGCCACCGCCTCGATCATCGCCGCCAAGGCCGCCGAGTACGTCGACCCGGCCGCGCCCAACTACGTGGGCGGGCTGCTGGCGATCTCGCCGGCCTGGTACTTCGTCCCGGTCTGCCTGATCGCGCTGATCGGCGGCATGTCCACCGGCACCACCTCCCTGTACGGGACCGGGCTTGACTTCTCCAGCGTGTTCCCGCGCTTCTCCCGGGTGCAGGCGACCGTGTTCATCGGCACTCTGTCGATCGTGTTCATCTTCGTCGGGCGCTTCGCGGCGAACCTGACGGCCAGCATCTCCACGTTCGCCACGCTGATCATCACCTGCACCGCGCCCTGGATGGTGATCATGATGCTCGGCTACGTGACCCGCAGGGGCTGGTACGACCCCGACGCTTTGCAGGTCTTCAACCGGCGGCAGCGCGGCGGGCGGTACTGGTTCACCCACGGCTGGAACTGGCGCGGCCTCACGGCGTGGCTGCTCGCGGCCGCCGTGGCGCTGATGTTCGTCAACCTGCCCGGCCAGTTCGTCGGGCCGCTGGGCGACCTGGCCGGCGGCGTGGACGTCTCGCTGCCGCTGGGCCTCGCGGTCGCGGCCGTGCTCTACCTGACGCTGCTCGCGCTCTTCCCCGAACCGCGCGAGGTGTACGGCCCGCGGGGCCCGCGCCTGGTGCGCTCGGCCGACACGCCGGTCCTGCCCATCGTGGACGCGGCAGAATCGATGGCGTGATGGAACTCGTCGACCTGTCGGTGCCCGTCGAGACGGGGATGCCCGTCTACCCGGGCGATCCCGAGGTCTCGGTCGCCCCCGCGCTCACCGTCGCCCGCGACGGCGTCAACGTGCTGGGCCTGCACCTCGGCTCGCAGTCGGGCACCCACGTCGACGCCCCCTTCCACATCGACGACGCGCTGCCGGCGCTCGGCGAGCTGCCGCTGTCCCGCTTCGCCGGGCCCGCCGTGGTGGCCGACGCCCGGGGGCTCGCGCCCCGGTCCCCGATCGGGGCCGGGCTCCTCGACGGCCTGGCCTGGCCATCCGGCGGGGACGCGCCCATCGTGCTGGTCGCGACCGGCTGGTCGGCCCACTGGGGCGGCGAGTCCTACCGGGGCCACCCCTTCCTCACCGAGGACGCCGCCACGCTGCTGGTCGAGCGGGGCGTGCGCACGGTCGGCATCGACGCGCTGAGCGTCGACCCCACGCCGGCCGACGACTTCCCGGCCCACCGCGTCCTGTGCGGGGCGCACGCCGTGATCGCCGAGAACCTGACCGGCCTCGACCGGCTGCTCGACGCCCAGGCCCGGAGGCGGCCGATCGAGGTCTGGATGATGCCGCTGCGGCTCGACGGCGCCGACGGCGCGCCCGTGCGGGCCGTGGCGCGGATCGGTTAGCGCGTGCCCCAGGAGTACGACTGCTTGCGCAGCTTCAGGTACACGAACGACTCGGTGGCCCGTACGGCGGGGATGGCGCGGATCTTGCTGAGGATCTCCAGCAGGTGCCCGTCGCCCTCGCAGACCACCTCGACGATCACATCGAAGGAGCCCGCCGTGAGCACCACGTAGTCGATCTCCTCGATGGCCGACAGCTCGTCGGCCACCGACTCCAGGTCGCCCTCGCAGTTGACCCCGATCATCGCCTGGCGGGGGAAGCCGAGCGTGAGGGGGTCGGTGACCGCGACGATCTGCATCACCCCGGCGTCCTGCAAACGCTGGACGCGCTGACGGACCGCGGCCTCGGAGAGCCCGACGGCCTTGCCGATCGCCGCGTAGGGCATGCGCCCGTCTGACTGGAGCTGCTCGATGATCTGCTTGGAGAGATCGTCGAGCACGACGGGCCCGGAACTGGCGTTGTTTCGTCGTACGCGGGGCGGCGTCGTCATGTCAGAGGAATCCTCCTAGCGGTCCGGCGTTACGGGGGCGTTCCCGCTCGATTGCCGTCCTGGTGCGACATGTTGTCAGTTCTTGGCGGTGTGTCAAGCGAATTCGTAGCAATTTGATATCTTCACCACGAAATCCCTTGTCCAGATGCATCTGCTCTGTAAGAGTCGCGGCATCTCAGCCACCTCAACGAGGAGGTCGTGCATTGACCACCCGTCTGCAGAACTTCATCAACGGTGAGTTCGTGGACGCCCAGAGCGGCCGGTTCTCCGACATCATCGACCCTTGCACGGGAGAGGCCTACCTTCAGGCCCCGGTCTCCGGTGTCGAGGACGTCGACGCGGCCTACGCCGCGGCGGCCGCCGCGTTCGAGTCGTGGGGTCGGACCACCCCCGGTGAGCGGGCGAACCTGCTGCTCAAGGTCGCCGACGCGATCGACGCCCGGGCCGACGAGATCAACGAGGCCGAGTGCCTCAACACCGGCAAGCCGCGCGCCCGCATGGCCGAGGACGAGACGCCGGTCGCGGCCGACCACTTCCGCTTCTTCGCCGGCGCCGCGCGCACCCTGGAGGGCCCCACGGCCGGGGAGTTCCTCGCCGAGCACACCAGCGTCATCAGGCACGAGCCCATCGGCGTCGTCGGCCAGGTCACCCCCTGGAACTACCCGATGATGATGGCCGTGTGGAAGATCGCCCCGGCGCTGGCCGCCGGGAACACGATCGTCCTCAAGCCGTCGGACACCACCCCGGCCTCCACGCTCAAGCTGGCCGAGATCGTCGGCTCGGTGCTGCCGCCCGGCGTCTTCAACGTCGTCACCGGCGACCGCGAGACCGGCGCGCTGGTCGTGGGCCACCCGACCGCCGCCATGGTGGCGATCACCGGGTCCGTCGGCGCGGGCATGGCGGTCGCCAAGAGCGCCGCCGACGACCTCAAGCGGGTGCACCTGGAGCTCGGCGGCAAGGCGCCGGTCGTGGTCTTCGAGGACGTCAAGGACCTCGCCAAGGCCGCCGCCGACATCGCCACCGCCGGTCTCTACAACGCCGGCCAGGACTGCACCGCGGCCTGCCGCGTGCTCGTCCAGGAGAGCGTGCACGACGAGTTCGTGGCCGCGCTGACCGAGGCCGCCGCCGCGACCGTGACCGGCGGCCTGGACAACGAGGAAGCGCTCTACGGTCCGCTCAACAACGAGAACCAGCTCACCAGGGTCCAGGGCTTCATGGACCGGGTCCCCGGCCACGCCAAGGTGCTCACCGGCGGCAACCGCGTCGGTGACAAGGGCTGGTTCTTCGCCCCGACCGTCGTCGACGGCCTGCGGCAGGACGACGAGATGGTGCAGAACGAGGTCTTCGGCCCCGTCATCACCGTCCAGACGTTCACCGACGAGGCCGACGCGCTGGCCAAGGCCAACGACGTCAGGTACGGCCTGTCCAGCTCGGTGTGGACCTCCGACCACGGCCGCGCCATGCGCATGTCGAACCGCCTCGACTTCGGCGTGGTCTGGGTCAACACGCACATCCCGTTCGTCTCGGAGATGCCGCACGGCGGCTTCAAGCACTCCGGGTACGGCAAGGACCTGTCGGTGTTCGGTCTGCACGACTACACCAGGGTCAAGCACGTCATGCACTACATCGGCGAATAAGGACGAGCCCTGGACATGACCGAGCTATCCGCGATTCAGCTTGAGGACGTCGTCAAGGAGTACCTCTCGCACGGCGAGGTCGTCCAGGCGGTCAAGGGTGTGTCGCTGGACATCGCCGAGGGGGAGTTCTTCTCCCTCCTCGGCCCGTCCGGATGCGGCAAGACCACGACCATGAGGATGATCGCCGGCTTCGAGGAGCCCACCAAAGGGCTCGTGAGGCTGCACGGCAAGGACGTCACCGACGTCCCGCCGAACAAGCGCGACGTCAACATGGTCTTCCAGTCCTACGCCCTGTTCCCGCACATGAGCGTGTGGGACAACGTGGCGTTCGGCCTGAAGCAGCGCAAGACGCCGCAGGAGGAGATCCGGCGGCGGGTCGGCGAGATGCTGGAGATCGTCGACCTGACCGGCCGGGAGAAGCGCCGACCGCGCGAGATGTCCGGCGGTCAGCAGCAGCGCGTGGCGCTGGCCCGCGCGCTGGTCAACCGGCCGCGGGCGCTCCTGCTCGACGAGCCCCTGGGCGCGCTCGACCTCAAGCTGCGCCAGGCCATGCAGATCGAGCTCAAGCGCATCCAGCGCGAGGTCGGCATCACGTTCGTGTACGTGACGCACGACCAGAACGAGGCGCTGACCATGAGCGACAGGATCGCCGTGATGAACGACGGGCTGGTCGAGCAGCTCGCGAGCCCGCGGGAGATCTACGAACGGCCGGCCACCGCGTTCGTGGCGGGGTTCATCGGCACCTCCAACCTGATCACCGGGACGGTGACCGGCGGGGTGCTGGGGATCGGCGGCGGCCGGGTGCTGGTGCCGGGCCACGAGGGCGACGTGACGGTGACCGTCCGCCCCGAGAAGATCACGATCTGCGCGGACGAGCCGGGAGCCGGGCTGAGCGCCGTCCCCGGGACCGTCACGGAGATGGTCTACCTGGGCACCTCCAACAGCTACGCGGTGCAGCTCGCCGACGGGGCCGAGATGACCGTGTTCGAGCAGAACGCGCATGACGCGACGGCGACCGCGGAGCGGGGCGACTCCGTGTGGCTGTCGTGGGAGGCGCAGCACTCTTACGTGATTGGAAGTTGATAGCACCCCATGAACCCCCGCCAGATCACCCCCGCCCTCCTGAGGGGCATGACCCAGCCCCGCACCCGCCGCGACTTCTTCCGTGTCACCGGCCTGTCCGCCGCCGGCCTCGCGCTCGCCGCCTGTGGCGTCCAGGGCCAGAAGGCCGCCCCTCCGAAGGCCGACGCCGTCCAGGACTACTGGTCCAAGCAGAGCAAGCACGGCAAGCTCGTCTTCGCCAACTGGCCCGAGTACATGCCCGAGGACCAGGCCCCGCTGAAGAAGTTCACCCAGACCACCGGGATCTCCGTGGAGTACAAGGAGGTCATCCAGGAGAACGCGGAGTTCTTCGGCAAGGCCGACCCCGTGCTCCGCGCCGGCCAGTCGCTCGGCTACGACATCATCGTGATGACCAACGGCGTGCAGCTCCAGCACATGGTCGAGCTCGGCTACATCGTGCCGCTCGACCACAGCCGGATGCCGAACTTCCTGGCCAACGCCGGCGACAAGTACAAGGAACGCGCCTACGACCCGGGCAACCAGTACACGATGCCCTACTCCTCGGGCGTGACCGGCATCGCGTACAACACCAAGTACGTCAAGGACGACATCACCAGCATCGAGGCCCTGTTCGACCCCAAGTACAAGGGGCGGGTCGGGATGATGGCCGACGCGCAGGAGATCGGCAACTTTGGGATGTTCGCGCTGGGCGTCGATCCGGAGAAGTCGACCGAGGCCGACTGGAAGAAGGCCGGGGAGAAGCTCAAGCAGCAGCGCGACGCGGGAATCGTCCGGAAATATTACGACCAGAGCTACATCGACGCCGTCTCCAAGGGCGACGTCTGGCTGACCATGGCCTGGTCGGGCGACATCTTCCAGCGGCAGCTCGCCGGCGAGCCGGTCAAGTTCGTGGTGCCGGCGGAGGGTGGCACGATCTGGACCGACAACATGCTCATCCCCAAGGGCGCGGCCAACCCCGTGGACGCGCTCACCCTCATGGACTACCTGTACCAGCCCGCGGTGGCCGCCGAGCTCGACGAGTTCATCCAGTTCGTCACCCCGGTCCCGGCCGTCCAGGACCTCCTGCGGGAGAAGGCCAAGACGGCCAAGGGCGAGGACAAGAAGGCCCTGGAGGACATGGTGGACAGCCCGCTCATGTTCCCCTCGGAGGCCGACTACGCCAAGCTGCGCACCTACACCAAGCTGACCACCCAGCAGGAGCAGGTGTTCAACTCCATCTTCCAGTCGATCACCCAGGCATAGCCATGAAACGGCTCACCCCCTACCTGCTCGCCCTGCCGAGCTGGCTGTGGCTGGCGATCTTCCTGGTCGTGCCCATGGTGGCGATGGCGTCGGTCTCGCTCCAGACGGGCAACGCCATCGACGGCTACGCGATGACGTTCAGCTTCTCCAACTACGCCGACGCGCTCGGCAGGTACAGCGACCAGCTGCTGCGCTCGCTCCTGTACGGCGGCCTGGCCACGGTGGCCATGCTGGTGATCGGGTACCCGGTGGCGTACTGGATCGCCTTCAAGGGCGGCAGCCGCAAGTCGGTGTACCTGTTCCTGCTGCTGCTGCCGTTCTTCGTGTCGTTCGTGCTGCGGACGATCTCGTGGAACTTCCTGCTGGCCGACAACGGCATCCTGTTCGGGACGCTGAAGGGCTGGGGGGTGCTGCCGGAGAGCTTCCACGTGCTGGCCACGACCGTGGCCGTGGTGGGCGGGCTCACGTACAACTTCCTGCCGTTCATGATCCTGCCGATCTACGTGGCCCTGGAGCGGGTGGACCCGCGGGTGGTGGAGGCGGCCCAGGATTTGTACGCCACCCGCGCCGGGGCCTTCCGCCGGGTGGTGCTGCCGCTGTCGCTGCCCGGCGTCTTCGCCGGGGTGCTGATGACGTTCGTGCCCGCGACGGCCGACCCGGTCAACGCGCAGATCCTCGGCGGCACGGCCAACACCATGATCGGCAACATCATCCAGACCGAGTACCTGACCAACCTCGACTACCCGACCGCCTCGGCGCTGTCGTTCACGCTGATGGCGATCCTGCTGGTGGGCATCTTCGTCTACGCCCGCGCGCTCGGCACCGAGAACGTCCTTGAGGCGGCGGCGCGATGAGCGGCGAGCGGGCAATGAGCAGGGGCACGCGGGGCAGGTTCGGCGACCGCCTGCTGCACGTCTACACCTGGCTGATCATCCTGTGGCTGTCGTCGCCGATCGCCGTCATGATCCTGTTCGGCTTCAACGACAAGAAGAGCAAGTCGAACACGAGCTGGCAGGGCTTCACCCTCAAGTGGTACGGCGAGCTCTTCGAGATCTCCGACCTGACCACGGCGCTGCGCAACTCCATCGTGATCGCCCTGGCCAGCACCGTGATCACGGTCGTCATCGGGACGATGCTGGGCCTGGCCGTCGGCCGCCACCGCTTCCGGGGCCTCGGCGCCACGAACTTCCTGGTCTTCGCCGCCATCTCCACGCCGGAGCTGGTGATGGGGGCCTCGCTGCTGTCGCTGTTCGTCTCGGGCAACGTGCCGCGCGACGGCAACACGATCATCGTCGCGCACGTGCTGTTCTCGCTCTCCTTCGTCGTGGTGACGGTCAGGGCGCGGGTCATCACGCTCGACCCGTCGCTGGAGGAGGCGGCCAAGGACCTCGGCGCGACCGCCTGGGGCACGTTCCGGCAGGTGACGCTGCCCTCGATCATGCCGGGCGTGCTCGCGGGCGCGATGCTCTCCTTCGCGCTGTCGATCGACGACTACGTGGTGACGAGCTTCGTCAACGGCTCGACCGTCACCTTCCCGCTGTGGATCGTGGGCGCGGTGAAGACCGGCATTCCACCGCAGGTCAACGTGATGGGTACGCTCATCTTCGGGATCGGTGTGCTGATCGCCGTGGCGAACGCGGTGGCCGCCAGACGCCGCGCCTAGGATCTGCTCCAACAGGCTTTCCCCCCGCGATCCGGCGGGGGGATTGGTGTATTCCGACCAAGAACAGGGAGGCGAGATCGGATTTCGGCGGGGGGAACCCGCGCGTGATCACATCATGCTTTTGGATCCCGCAATCATCAAAGAACATCTAAGACTTTCGTAGGGAAGTGGGATTTGTGGATCCGCTGAAGGCGCTGGCTGACGCGGAGCGCAAGCCGTACTGGCTGGACAGCCCGGCCAGACCCGAGCCGCGCGCGCGGCTCATCGGAAACACCGACGCCGACCTGGTCGTCGTCGGCGGAGGCTTCTCGGGGCTCTGGACGGCCCTGATGGCCAAGGAACGTGACCCTTCACTGGACGTGGTCCTGCTCGAAGGGCGCAGGATCGGCTGGGCGGCGACCGGCCGCAACGGCGGGTTCTGCATGGCGACCCTCACCCATGGCCTGGCCAACGGCCTGGAACGGTGGCCGGAGGACATCGGCCGGCTCGAACGCATGGGTGTCGACAACCTCGACGAGATCGAGCGCACGCTGGAGCGGCACGGCATCGACTGCTCCTTCGAGCGCACCGGCGAGCTGCACGTGGCCACCGAGCCGTGGCAGCTCGACTCGCTGGGCGAACACCTGGACCTGATCTCCGAGCTCGGCCTCGACTACGTGCCGATGGACGAGCGGCAGGTGCGGGCCGAGGTCAACTCGCCGACCTACCTGGGCGGCCTGTGGGAACGCAGCGGCTGCGCCATGCTGGACCCGGCGCGGCTGGCCTGGGGATTGCGCGAGGCGTGCCTGCGGCTCGGCGTACGGGTCTTCGAGCGCAGCCCGGTGCGTTCGCTGCGCGACGACGGCACGACGATCACCCTGCGGACCCCGTACGGGTCGGTGACGGGCCGCCGGGTGGCGCTGGGCACGGGGGTCTTCCCGCCCCTGCTGCGCAGGCTCAAGCACTTCGTCGTCCCGGTGTACGACTACGCCCTGATGACCGAGCCGCTGACCGCGGCCCAGCTCGCCGAGGTGGGCTGGCACAACCGGCAGGGCGTCGGCGACTCGGGCAACCAGTTCCACTACTACCGGCTCACCGACGACAACCGCATCCTGTGGGGCGGCTACGACGCGGTCTACTACAACGGCGGCCTGGTCAAGCCGGAGTACGAGCAGCGCGACGAGACGTTCGTCAAGCTCGCCGAGCACTTCGCCACCACGTTCCCGCAGCTGTCCCAGGTGCGCTTCACGCACCGCTGGGGCGGCGTGATCGACACCTGCAGCCGCTTCAGCGCCTTCTACGGCACGGCGCACGGCGGCCGGCTGGCCTACGCCGTGGGCTACACCGGCATGGGCGTCGGGGCCACCAGGTTCGGCGCGAACGTGATGCTCGACCTGCTGTCGGGGGAGGCCACCGAGCGGACCGAGCTGCGGATGGTCAAGGAGAAGCCGGTCCCGTTCCCGCCCGAGCCGGTCCGGTCGGGGGTGATCCAGTTCACCCGGTGGTCGATCGCCCAGGCCGACCAGCATCAGGGCAAGCGCAACCTGTGGCTGCGCACGCTCGACAAGATGGGCCTCGGGTTCGACTCCTGATCCGGTGTTCCGTGGGGGCGCCGGGCCCGCCGGTCGCGGGCCTGGCGCACACTTGTCACCATGAAAGTCGAGTTCGCCGCCGACGGCGTGCCCCTGACCGGTGACCTGCGGACGCCCGAGGGCACCGGTCCCTGGCCGGGGCTGGTGCTCACCGGGCCGTTCACCGGGGTGCGCGACCAGGTCACGGGCCTTTACGCCGAACGGCTGGCCCGGCGCGGCTACGTGACGCTGTCCTTCGACCACCGCAACTGGGGCGAGTCGGGCGGCGAGCCGCGCGGGCAGGAGGATCCGCAGGGCAAGCTGGCCGACCTGCGGGCGGCGGTGTCGCTGCTGCGGTCGCGCCCCGAGGTGGACGGCGACCTGATCGGCGCGGTCGGCATCTGCCTGGGCGCGGGGTACGCGCTGAGGTTCGCCGCCTTCGACCCGCGCGTACGGGCGTTCGCGGGCATCGCCGGGGCCTACAACAACCCGTACACGATGCGGTCGGGCATGGACTACCAGGCCGCGCTGGCCGGGTTCGCCGGCGTCCTGGAGCGGCAGGACCGGGGCAGCCCGGTCGAGTACGTGCCCGCCGTGGCCGAGGAGGGCGAGGCCGCGATGCCGGGCGACGAGCCGTTCGCCTACTACGGCACCGAGCGCGGCGCCTCCGCTTCCTGGCGGAACGCGGTGACCCGGGCCGGGCTGCGCGAGCTGATCACCATGGACAACATGATGGGCGCCGACTTCCTGTCGCCGAAGCCCGCCCTGATCGTGCACGGCGTGATCGACAGGTTCTGCCCGCCGGAGGGTGCCGAGGAGGCGTTCAAGCGGCTCGACCAGCCCAAGAGGCTCGTCTGGGTGGACGCCAAGCAGCACATCGACCTCTACGACCGCGAGCCGTACGTGTCGCAGGCCGTGGAGGCCACGGCGGACTTCCTCGCCGAGCACCTCCGGCCGGGCGGCTCCGGAGCCTGACGTTTACGCTGGGTGGTATCGCACGGAATGGGGGGGATTCATGCGTGCCATCCAGTTCACCCGCTTCGGCGGCCCGGAGGTGCTCGAAGAGGCCGAGGTGCCCGACCCGGTGGTGGGGCCGGGCCAGGTGCTGGTCGACGTCGAGGCCGCGGGGCTGAACTTCGCCGACGTGCGGCAGATCTCCGGCCACTACTCCGCTCCCGACCGCCTGCCGCACATCCCCGGCAGCGAGGTCGTCGGGCTCGACCCTCGGGGGCGGCGGGTGATGGGCTTCACCGCCAACGGCTACGCCTCCAGGGCCGTCCTGGACGAGGGCGACGTCGTGGTCGTGCCCGGCTCGCTGCGGGCCGGCGAGGCGCTGGCGCTGCTCGTCCAGGGGCTCACCGCCTGGCACCTGCTGCGCTCGTCGGCGCGGCTCAGGGAGGGCGAGAGCGTGGTCGTCCACTCCGGCGCGGGCGGCGTCGGCAGCCTGGCCGTGCAGCTCGCCAAGGTGTTCGGCGCCGGACGCGTGATCGCCACCGCCTCCAGCGAGGACAAACGCTCGCTCGCCCTCGACCTCGGCGCGGACGCCGCCGTGGACGGCGCGGCCGACGGGTACGCCGAGCGCGTCATCGAGGCCAACGGCGACCGGCCGGTGGACGTCGTGCTCGACGCCGTGGGCGGCGGGGTCTTCGACGCGGCGCTGACCGTGCTCGCCCCCTTCGGGCGGCTGGTGAGCTACGGATCGTCGTCGGGCGAGCAGGCCAGGCCGGTCGAGGTCGGGCGGCTCACCGCGGGCAACCTCGCCGTCCTCGGGTTCTGGCTGCGTCCGTTGCGGGGGCGGCGGGAGATGGTCGGGCCCCCGCTGGGCGAGCTGCTCGCGCTGACCGCGGCCGGCCGGCTGAGGCCGCTGGTGGGCGGCGAGTACCCGCTGGCGGAGGCGGGCCGGGCCGTGGCCGACCTGGCCGGACGGCGAACTGTCGGAAAGGTGGTGCTCCTGCCTTGACAGGCAGGGTGTGACCATTGCCGCCACTGGGCAGAAGGTGATCAAAACCCCCGAGACGTGACGATCACGGGGGTTTTGCGAGTGTGGTGGAGATGGCTGGCCGTCGCAGTGGTCTGGGGGCTCGCGACCGGGTGTGCGGCCGGACGGCTGCCCGAGGTGCCGGGCGTGCGGAAGGCGCCGGTGAAGGTCGGCCGATGCGTCCTGAAATTTCAGGATAAGAGGGCTGGAAGGGCGGCCCGCGACCGGCTCGCGCACGACATCGAGCAGTACCTGTCCAGACGCCCGGGACGGGTCGCCTACAGCATGCTGGAGCTCGACAGCGGCATCACCCTGGGCCGCGGCGAGCACCAGCACGACATGATCACCGCCAGCGGCGTCAAGGTGGACATCCTGACGGCGCTCGTGCTCGGCCGCGGCGCCCTGGGCGAGGAGGAACGCGACCTGGCCGAGCGCATGATCACCGAGAGCGACAACGGCGCCGCCGACGCGTTGTGGGGCCGGGTCGGCGGCGCGATGGGCGAGTTCTACCGGCGGATGGGC
Organism: Nonomuraea sp. NPDC005692; assembly: GCF_040631115.1. Lineage (NCBI taxonomy): Bacteria > Bacillati > Actinomycetota > Actinomycetes > Streptosporangiales > Streptosporangiaceae > Nonomuraea > Nonomuraea sp. NPDC005692. The sequence goes on from NZ_JBEXYU010000035.1 coordinate 62,827, forward strand.
CTGACCGAGACCGTCCCCGGGCCCGGCGTCTTCTGGGGCGGCACCAACACCAGCCCCGCCGACCGCATCCGCCTGCTCCAGGTGCTGGTGAAGGGCGGCGAGGGCCTGTCCGACCGCGACCGCGACCTCGTGCTCGGCCTGATGGGACGCGTGGTCAAGGACCAGTCGTGGGGTGTCAGCGCGGCCGCCCGCCCGGTGGACCGGGTGGCGTTGAAGAACGGCTGGACGCCGCGCCCGTTCATCCACAACACCTGGGCGGTGACCAGCTACGGCCGCGTCGTCGGGCCGGGGCGCGACCTGCTGCTGGCGGTGCAGACCGACGAGCAGCCGGGGGAGGGGGCGGGCATCGAGACGATCGAGGGGGTGGCCAGGATGATCGGCACCCGCCTCGACGAGCTGTCACCGACGATGATCCGGGCCTGCCCGCGGAACCCGGGCGCCTGACGGTGACCGTCCCGGCCGCACCAGAGGGTCCGGTCTCAGACGACCGTGCCCGCGGTGCCGTCCACGGTGACGGTCTGGCCCGTACGGAGGCGTTCGACGGCGTGCGGGACGCCGACGACGGCCGGGATGCCGTACTCGCGGGCCACCACCGCGCCGTGCGAGTTGGACCCGCCCATCTCCATGACCAGCCCGCCCGCGGTCAGGAACAGCGGCGTCCAGCCGGGGTCGGTGGACGGGCAGACCAGGATCTCGCCGGGCTCCAGTCGCGCGCCCACGGGATCGAGCACCACCCTGGCCACGCCGGTCACCTGGCCGGGCGAGGCGGGCGAGCCGGTCAGCGCGCCCTCGGGCTGCCCGGAGGCGACGGCCTCGGGCTCGGTGCCGTCCGACAACAACAGCCGCGGCACGTGCCGGCGGCGCAGCTCCCGCTCGTGGCGCTCGCGCCGGACGGCGACCCGCGCGCGCAGGTCCCGGCCGGACTTGGCCTCCGCCAGGGTCAGGAAGAACACGTCGCCGGGCGCGTCGAGCAGCCCCCGGCCGGCCAGCTCGCGGCCCACGTCGAGCAGCTGGGCGCGCAGCGCCGCGAAGATCCGCACGATGAGGAACTTCGGCAGCTCGCGCACCCCGACCAGCTCCCTGGCCCGGCCGAGCGCGAAGCGCACCACCCGGCCGCGCAGGCCGCCCACCCGCCCGGCCAGCTCCTCGACCATCGCCTCGGCCTCGGCCGCGCCCTTCGCGAACAGCACGTCGGGGGCCAGGGCCGGATCCTCCAGGCGCAGGTAGTTGGCGAGCATGCCGATGACGTGCGTGGGATCCTCCGACCAGCGGGGCAGGCCGAGGTCGATCTCGGCGACCGCGCGGTGGCCGTACTCGTCGAGGAAGGCGCGTACGGGGGCGGGCAGGGGCTCGCGGGCCAGGAGCTCGGGCGGCTCGGTCAGGAAACGGGCGGCCACGTCCGGGTCCTCGCGCAGCCGCCGGGCCAGCGCCCACAACGCCAGGTCCATCTCGGTGGTCACGTTCCTGGGCGCGCCGCGCAGGACGGTCTGCAGCTCGCCCGGGGCGACCCTGCCCTTCAGCAGCCGCGCGGCCAGCAGCAGCATGGGCAGCGCGGCGGCGGCCACCGGGAAGACCCGCGGCGCGATCGGCACGACCTGGCCGATCAGCGTCCTGGCCACGTGGTCCACGCGTTCCGTCAGGCTCGCGCCGGGCGGCGGGGCGAGCCTGGCGAGGTGGGCGTCGGCCTGCCGGCGCGCCCGCCGCTCCGCGCCCGCCGGATCGGCCAGCGCCCGGACGAACGTGACCGGCAGGCGATGGCGCACCATGATCGCGGCCAGCCGGCGGACGAACGGCCAGACCGAGTGCCGGGTGACGCCGAGGCGCGGGTCGTCGAACAGGCCGCGCAGCAACCGCGCCGACCTGGCCTCCATGACGTCGAACACGCGCGGCACGATCGCCCGGCCCACCCTGCTCCGCAGCACGCCCGTGACGTCGATGAACAGCCGCCCGCCCGCCTCGGCGAAGGCCGGCGCGCCGGCCAGCGGCGCGGCCACCGGGAAGCCGAACAGGCCGGACACCCCGGCGGACACGGCCCGCGCCGCCGCCATCCCCATCGGCGTGAACGGCCGCAGGACGCCCTGGGCGACGCTGAAGCAGAAGTAGGCGCGCAACCCCTCGCCCCGGTGCCCGGCGGGCAGCGGGAACAGCGTGGTGATGGGCCTGGCCTGGGTCAGCCAGAGCGTGCCCGCCTGGTCAAAGGCCCATTCGAGGTCCTGCGGCACGCCGTAGAGCTCCTCGACCCGCGTGCCGAGCGCGGCCAGCTCGCGCAGCTCGCCGTCGGTCAGGCACGGCTCGGCGGAGGCGCCGGCCGCCTCGTGGACGACGCCGCCGTCCGGCAGGGGGCGCACGGCCAGGCGTTTGTCGCCGATCCGCCGCTCCAGGACGCGCCCGGTGTCCGGGTCGACGAGGAAATGGTCGGGATTGACCGCGCCCGACACCACCGACTCGCCGAGGCCGGGGGCGGCGTCGACGACCGCCCGCCGGCGGCGTCCGGTGACGGGGTCGGCGGTGAACAGCACGCCGGCCGTACGGGCATCCACCATGCGCTGGACGACCACGGCCAGGCTGACCGCCCGGTGGTCGATGCCGTTGGACTCGCGGTAGGCGACCGCGCGGTCGGTCCAGAGCGAGGCCCAGCAGCGGCGTACCGCGTCGAGCACCGCCTCCGGCCCGGTCACGTTGAGGTAGGTGTCCTGCTGGCCGGCGAAGCTCGCGTACGGGAGGTCCTCGGCGGTGGCCGACGAGCGCACCGCCACCGGGTCGCCGGGCAGGGTCTCGGCCAGGGCTTCCGTCACGGCCCGCGCGAGGCCGGCGGGGATCGTCGCGTCGAGGATGTGCTTGCGGGCGACGGCCGCGTCCGTCACGTCGCCGAGGCCGGCGGTGATCGCGCGGTACGCCTCCGTCGTGACGCAGAAACCCCGCGGGACGGGCAGCCCCGCCCTGGTGAGGACGCCGAGGTTGGCCGCCTTGCCGCCCACCAGCGCGAGCATCGAGCCGTCGATGTCAGGAAATTTCAGGATCGCATCCATGTCACTGCCTCCAGACCTCCGACGGTAAATCTCAACATCGTTGAAGTCAACGATAAATGAATTAAGTCACCCGTTTCCTGCAATAAGATCGGCTCTCGTCGCGTTTGACTGAAATGAACTGATTGACCGCTCGGCGGCCGGCACCCGCCGGTATCTACCCCGGTCGAAGCCCACCTCCGACGGTGTGCTCCCCCGGGGGAGGACTCCGTCATGATCTGGACGGAGACCCTTGAAGTCCTATCTCGACGTGCTGGCCACCCCCGGCGCCTGGCGGTTCCTCGTGCCCGCGCTGCTGGCCCGCGTGCCGTTCGCGATGACCCAGATGGGCATCCTGCTGCTGGTCCAGTGGTCCACCGGCTCCTACGGCGCGGCCGGGATCACCGCCGCCGCCTCCGCCGTATTCCAGGCCCTCATCGGTCCCCAGACGGGCCGCCTGGCCGACCGGTACGGTCAGGCCCGCGTACTGCTTCCGCAGGTGGCCCTGCACGCCGTGGCCATGGGCGGCCTGCTGGCCCTGGCCGCCGCGCACGCCCACCTCGCGCTGCTGGTCGCCGTGGCCGCCCTCGTCGGCGGGTCCGGACCGCAGGTCGGCTCGATGGTCCGGGCCCGCTGGGCGCACCGGCTCGGCGGCACCGGCAGGCTGAACACGGCGTTCGCGGTCGAGTCGATCACCGACGAGCTGACGTTCACGCTCGCCCCGGTGCTGCTGGTGGGGCTGTCCACGGCGTACTCGCCGGTGGTCGCGCTGCTCGGCGGGCTCGTGCTGATCCTGGTGGGCACGGTGGTCTTCGCCGCCGTCCGGACGGCCGCGCCCGAGCCGGTGCCGGTCAGGATCGCCGCCTCCAAGGGCGTGCTGCGGCGGCGTGGCGTGGCGCTGCTGGCCGCCGCGTTCCTGGCCATGGGGTCGGTCTTCGGCAGCCTCCAGGTCGGCGTCACCTCGCTCACCACCGCCCTGCACGCGCCCGCCGCCGCCGGGCCCGTCTACGGCGTCTTCTCCGGCGCCAGCATGCTCGGCGGCCTGCTGTACGGCGCGGTCCGCTGGCGGTCGTCCGCCCGCGTCCGGCTGGTCGCCGGGCTGGCCCTGCTCGCGGTCGCGACCAGCGCGTTCACGCTCGCCGGAGCCGTCCCCCACATGTACGTCGCCGCCGCCCTGGCCGGCCTGGTGATCGCCCCCGTGGTGATCACCGGCTACACCCTGGTCGAGGGCCTGGTCGCGGCGGAGGTCCGGACCGAGGCGTTCACCTGGCTGAACGGCGGCATCGCCCTCGGCATCGCGGCCGGGTCGTCGGTCGCCGGGCAGCTCGTGGACCACTTCGGCGCCTCCCTGGCGTTCGTGGTCGCGCCGGTGGCCACCGGGGTGGCCGCGCTGCTCGTGCTGGCCAGGGTGGGCAGCCTGCGCCCGCTTCCCGGCGGCACTGCGGCGGACGTCCCCGCGCTCAGTGAGGGACCGGCGACTCTTCCTGGATGACCTTCGGCACACCGCGCAGCCCGGCCAGCGCGAGCACCGCGACCACGGCCAGCAACACCGCCGTGACCAGCGTCGTCACCTGCATCCCTGCCACGAACGCCGTGCGCGCCGCGCGCATCAGCTCCCCGGCCGCCTGCGGGGGCAGGGCCGCGGCCGTGGCGGTGGCCCCGGCGATCGACTCCCGCGCCGCCTCGCCGGGCACCCCGGCGGGCACCAGCAGGTTCGCGCGGTAGACGCTGTTGAGCACGGTGCCCAGGACCGCGATGCCCAGCGCCCCGCCCAGCTCGAACGCCGTCTCCGACACCGCGGCCGCCGCCCCCGCCCGCTCCTTGGGGGCCGTGGCCAGGATGTTGTCGTTGTTCACGGTGAACGTGAGCCCGATTCCCAGCCCGCCGATCATCATCACGGGCAGCAGGGTGAGATAGTCCACCTCGGTGCCGAGCAGGCCGTACCGGACGAACGCGCCGGCGTTCAGTGCCAGGCCGAGCGCGACCACGCCGTTCCTGCCGAGCCGGCCGATCAGCCGGGCCGCGAGCACCCCGCCCACCGCGCCGCTCAGGCCGCCGGGGATCTGCGCCAGCCCAGCCTGCAGCGGTGACCAGCCCAGGACGAGCTGCAGGTACCAGGCGAACAGCAGGCTCATGGCCGACAACGCGAAGATCGCCAGCAGGTTCGTGCCCACGGACGCGCTGAACGCCCGCCGCCGGAACAGCCGTACATCGATCAGCGGCGTGGTCAGCGTCTTCTGCCGCCGGACGAACAGCACCAGGCACACCGCGCCCGCCACGGCCGCCCCCAGCACGTCGGCGTGCGCCAGGCCCTGGTGGGCGGCCTCCTTGACCGCGTAGACGGCCGTCACGACACCGGCGAACGACAGCGCCACGCTGAGCCCGTCGATCCGTCCGGCGGCGGGGTTGCGCGACTCCGGCAGCAGCAGGAAGCCGCAGACCAGCACCAGCGCCATGATCGGCACGTTGAGCAGGAACACCGACCCCCACCAGAAGTGGTCCAGCAGCACACCTCCGACGACCGGCCCCAGCGCGAACCCGGCCGCGCTCATCCCGCTCCAGAGCCCGATGGCCGCGGTCCGCTCGCGCGGGTCGGCGAAGACGTTCCTGACGATCGAGAGCGTGGACGGCATGATCATCGCGCCCGCCACGCCCAGCAGCGTCCTGGCGGCGATCAGCAGCTCGGGGTTCGGGGCGTAGGCGGTCACCACCGAGGCCGCGCCGAACCCGGCCACGCCGATCAGCAGCAGCCGCTTGCGGCCCACACGGTCGCCGAGGTTGCCCATGGTGACGAGGAGGCCGGCCAGGGCGAAGCCGTAGATGTCGCCGATCCAGAGCAGTTGCGTCGAGCTCGCACCGAGGTCGGCGACCAGCCGGGGGAGCGCCAGGTGCAGCACGGTGAGATCGACCGAGAGCAGCAGCGTCGCCAGGCAGGCGATGGCCAGACAGGCCCATTTGCGCGTCATGCCGTCCACGGTGGCGGGGGCGGCTGACGGCCCGCCTACCGTTCGCTGACCGCCCGGCCGAGGGCCTCGTCGATGCGGTTGCGGATGTCCTCGGTGCTGAACCAGTCGTCGGGGCACTCCGCGCGGGCCTGGGCCAGCAGGGACAGTGCGGCGTCGCGCTCGCCACCGACCAGCGCCACCTCGGCCATCCCGAGGTGCGCCCAGGCCAGCATGTCCATGGAACCCACGCGACGGGCCAGCTCGGCCGCCTCCTCGAAGTCGGCCCGCCCGCCCAGCGGCTCGCCCATGCCGAGCAGCGCGTCGCCGCGCCGGCACAGGGCCTCGGCCATCTCCGCCCGCGCGCCGAGCTCGCGGGCCAGCGTCAGCCCCTCGTCCGACAGCGCGTACGAGGCCGCGTAGTCCCCCTCGCGGGAGGCCAGCTCGCCGAGGCCTGACAGCACCAGCACCGCCCCCCAGCGCTCGCCGATGGCCCGGAAGGCGGCCAGGGCGTGCCGGAAGGAGGCCAGCGACTCCTCGATCCGCCCCAGGATCTGCAGCACGAACCCCGCGCCGCTGTACGACAACGCCCGCTGCCAGGGCGGCAGCCCCTCGGTGTGGGCCTGCAGCTCGTGGTAGATCTCCTCGACGTCGCCCGGCGGCCCGGTGAACATCGACCGCATCATCATCAGGAACTCCACCCGCTCCGGCAGGTGGGTGATCGGCAGCAGCTCGTGCACCTCGGCCAGCCGCTCGCGCACGACGTCGTCGGCCACGCCCGTCCACGCGGTGACGAGCAGGCACATGACGTACTCCTCCTCCATGCCGGCGGGGCCGGCGTCGCCGATCCTGGCCAGCAGCGCGGCGGCCAGGCCGGCGATGACGCCGCGGTGGCCGCGCATCCACCAGTAGCAGGCGCTGTGCGCCAGCAGCCGCAGGCCGGTCTCCGGCTGCCCGGACGCGGTCGTCCAGCGCACGGCGGCTTCGAGGTCGTCGCTCTCCTGGTCGAGGCGGGCCAGCCAGGTGAGCTGGTCGGCGGTCCGCAGCAGCGGGTCGGCGGTCAGGACCAGGTCGAGGTAGTAGGCGGTGTGCGCGTCCCTGATCGCGGCGGTCTCGCCGGACTCGGCCAGGCGTTCGGCGCAGAACGCCCGGATCGTGTCGAGCATGCGGTACCGACCGCCGACGTACTCCACCAGCGACTTCTCCGCCAGCGAGAACAGCACCTCCTCCGGCAGCCCGCACACCCGCTCGGCCGCCTCGGGCGTGGCGCCGCCGACGAACACGCTCAGGCGGGCGGCCAGGCGCTGCTCGGCGTCGTCCAGCAGGTCCCAGCTCCACGCGACGACCGCGCGCAGCGTCTGGTGCCGGGGCAGCGCCGTACGGCTGCCGCGGGTCAGCAGCCGGAACCGGTCGTCCAGGCGGGCCGCCACGTCGGCGACCGACAGCGTACGGAGGCGGGCCGCGGCCAGCTCGATGGCCAGCGGCAGCCCGTCGAGCGCCCGGCAGATGCGCACCACGTCCGCGGCGTGGTCGGCGTCCACGGCGAACCCCGGACGCACGGCGGCGGCCCGGTCGGCGAACAGCCGGACGGCGGCGTACTCCAGCGGGTCGTCCGGCTCCGGCGGCGGCAGGCGCAACGGGGACACCGGCAGGATCGACTCCCCGGTGATGCCCAGCGCCTCGCGGCTGGTGGTCAGCACCCGCAGCCCGGGGCAGGAGGCCAGCAGCGCGTCGGCGAGCTCGGCCACGGCGCCGACCAGATGCTCGCAGTTGTCCAGGACGAGCAGCAGGTCGCGCTCGGCCAGCGCGGTGAGCAGCCGGGTGACGGGGCCGACCGCGGCGCGCTGGGGCGCGGGCAGCAGGGCGTCGCGGATGTCGAGCGCGACCAGCACCGCGCCGGGCACCCCGGCGGCGCCGGCGACGTGGGCGAGGGGCACGAAGCACACGTCGCCCGGCTCCTGAGCGGCCGCCTCCTGCGCCAGCCTGGTCTTGCCCGCGCCGCCGGGGCCGATCAGCGTGACGAGCCTGCTGTCCCGCAGCCGCGCGCCCACCTGCGCCAGCTCCTCCGCCCGGCCCACGAAACTGGTGAGCTGCGCCCGCAACCCCTGCTTGAGCCCCCCGCCCGGCGACACGGCGGGCCCCACGGGCTCGGGAAGGGACTGGGTACCCCGCGGCTGGACCGGCGCCGAGGCCGGTGCGGAGGTCGGCGTCGAGGTCGGCGCGGGACTCGGCGCGGGACTCGGCACGGCTGTCGGCACGGCTGTCGGCACGGTGATCGGCGGAGTGAGGGACGGGTCGGCGCGCAGGACGGCGAGGTGCACGGCGGCCAGCTCGGCGCCCGGCTCGATGCCCAGCTCCCGGTCGAGCAGCCGCCGCGCCTCGTCGTAGACGGCCAGCGCCTCGGCCTGGCGGCCGCTGCCGTACAGGGCGCGCATGAGCTGGGCGCGCAGGCGCTCGCGCAGCGGATGGGCGGCGGTGAGCCGGCGCAGCTCGGCGACCAGGTCGCGGTGCCGCCCGAGCTCCAGGTCGGCCTGGAGGCGGTCCTCGACGGCGGCCAGCCGCAGCTCCTCCAGCCCGGCCGCGGCGGACACCGCGTGCGGCGCGTCGGCGAGCGGCGCGCCCCGCCACAACTCCAGCGCCTCGCCCAGCAGCGCCGCCGCCCGCCCGGCGTCCCCGGCGACCAGCGCCCGCCGACCGTCCAGGGCCAGGAGCTCGAAGCGGCGCGCGTCCACGTCGTGCGGGTCGGCGACCAGCCGGTAGCCCGCCGGGTGGAACTCGACCAGGTCCCGGCCGAGCGCCCGGCGCAGCCTGGACACCTGGGACTGCAGCGCGTTGGCCACGCCGTCCGGAGGGTGGGGGCCGTAGAGGTCGTCCACGAGCCGGCCGGCGTCGACGACGCGGCCGGCGTTCAGGGCCAGCAGGGTCAGCAGGGCGCGCACCCGCGGCCCGCCGAGCGCCACCGGCGCGCCGTCCTCGTCCAGCACGCTGGTGGGTCCGAGGATCTCGAAGCGCATGCCCCGATTATCGGGTCTGCGGGAGGAGCGCGGCGATTTCTCCGTACGTCGGCAGCTCCGGGGCCTCCTTGCCCTGCGCGCCCAGCACGGCGGCCAGGGCGCCCTGGAGCGCGGCCCGGTAGAGCAGCGAGCCGGTGCTCACCCGGGCCACCCCCACCTCGGCCAGCTGGTCCAGGGTGGGCCCGCCCGGCTGGTAGAGCACGTTGAGCGGCAGCCGCGTACGCGCGACGACCTCGGCGATCTCCGCCGGATCCGAGAGCCCGGGGACGAAGATGCCGTCGGCGTGCTCGTAGGCGTCCACCCGCTCGCGCCAGTCGCCGGTGCCCAGCCAGTGGGTGTCGGTGCGGGCGTTGACGAACACGCCGTGGCCCGTGGCGGCCTCGATGATCCGCCGGTGCAGCTCGACCGGGCGCAGCGTGCCGTCGGGACGGCCGTCCTCCAGGTTCACGCCCGCCACCCCGAGCGCGGCCAGGCTCGCCACCAGGTCCGACACCTCCTGCGGGTCGTCGCTGAAGCCGCCCTCGATGTCCACCGTGACCAGCACGTCCAGGTCCTTGACCGTCTCGGCGAGCTCGATCGTCTCGGCCCTGGTCGCGCCGGCGGCGTCCGGCTTGCCGTGCACGGCGGACACGCCGAGGCTGGTCGTGCCGATCGCGGGGAAGCCGTGCGCGGCCAGGATCGCGGCCGAGCCGTAGTCCCACGCGTTGGGCAGCAGCAGCGGGTCGCCCGGCTTGTGCAGGTCGTGGAAGTTCATCGGCGGGTCCCTTCGAGGAGCGCGTCGAGCACGCCGGCGGCCAGCGCGAGGGCGTGGGCGGGAGCGGGGCACGGGCGCAGGCCGTCCCCGAACGTCAGGTGGGGGGCGGGGTCCCGGGAGGCGTCGAAGCGGTCGGGGTCGGCGAACACCTCCGGATCGCGGTTGGCCGCGACCAGGTCGATCGTGACCTCCTCGCCGGTGCGGGTGTCGAGCCTGCGGCTGGCCTTCAGCGGCGGGTCCTGCCTGAGCGTCTCGCGCAGCACCGCCTCGGGGTCGTCGCCCGGCACGGCGTGGGCGAGCGCGTTCTCGATGAGCGCCTCGGTGGCGGCGTGGCCCTGGAGCAGCAGGGTGACGGCCGGCAGGTCGGTCAGGCCGAGCAACTGGGCGACGGCGGCGTCGGCCTGCGGGCCTCCCTCGCCCGACAGGTAGCCGCTCGCGGCCGCGGGCACGGCAGAGGTGTCCGGCACGCCGAGCGCGGCTCCCAGCACGGCCGTCGGCACGCCCCGCCAGTCGCCGCCGCGGTCCCGCGTCGCGGACCTGGCGGCCGTCCGCAGCGCGGCCGGGTCGAGGGCGGACAGGCGCTCGACGACCAGACGGCGGCGTTCGGCGTGCGTCTCGCCGGTGCTGAAGCGCGACACGTGGGCCCGCAGCCAGGCGAGCGTCCCCGGCTCGCCGTCCTGCGGGACGGGCGGCGGCACGTACCGGCTGTCGGACAGCACCGCCCGGGCTTCGGCGTGGTGGGTGATGAGCATGGGTCCACGCTAGGCCGCCGACCGTTCGACGGCGGACGAAGTATGGTCGCGCCGCCGGTCACGCCGCCAGCCGCTGCTGGCTCTCGGGCTGCGCGGGCGCCCCGGTGGCCCGCGTGCCCTGCACCCGTACGGCGGCGCGGCCCGGTGCGCAGGCCAGCGCCATGGCGACGACGAGCACGATCTCGGCCAGCACCAGCCCTCGTTCGAGCAGCCCGTAGTAGGCCTCACCGCCGATCAGCGAGGAGGTGACGGCGGCCGGGTGGGCCGCCAGGTACGCGACCAGCGTCAGCCCGGAGGTCACGCTCAGGGCCTTGACCGCGCTCCAGCGCGCGCCCGCCGCCCGCCCTCTGGCCAGGGTCCAGCCGGCGACCGGCAGCGCGGTGAAGACCACGGCGGCCGACCAGCGGTGGATCTCCCCGCCGAGAGTGCTGATGTCTGACATGCCGGGATCGGTGGGGAAGATGGCGCTGAGCATCAGCCCGGCCGCCCCCGCCAGCAGCAGCACCCGGGTCGCGGCGGTCCGTCCCGGCTCCCGGGCGGCCAGCCCGTACGCCAGCGCCAGGCAGGCGGCGGCCAGCGCGAGCGTCCCGGCCAGCACCGGCAGCATGCCGCCGGGGACGAGCGCGTAGTCGCTGATCAGCGGCTGCTCGGGCAGGGTCACCTGCGCGTAGCCGAGGGCGGCCACCGCGGTCACGGCGCCGGCCACGGGAGCCAGCACGGCACGCCAGGTCATCGGGCCACCTCGTCGTAGATCTGCTCGAATCGGGCGAGCGACACCTGGTCGTCGTGGGTGAGCGCCAGCGCCCGGCTGGCGTTGCCCAGGCGGGCGCGCAGGTCGTCGTCGGTGAGGACGGCGGTCAGGTGCCTGGCCAGTGCGACCACGTCGCCCGGCTGGTAGAGGTAGCCGTTGCCGTCCACCAGGTGCGGCAGGGCCATCGCGTCGGCGGCCACGACGGGCAGGCCGGACGCCATGGCCTCCAGCGTCGCGATGCTCTGCAGCTCGGCGACGCCCGGCATGGCGAACACGTCGGCGGCGGCGAACGCCTGCGGCATGCTCTCGTCGGGCACGAACCCGACGAAGAACACCCGGTCGCCCACCCCGATGCGCTTGGCCAGCTTCTCCAGCTCCATCCGCTGGTTCCCGCGGCCCACGAACGCCACCTGCGCGTCGGTCTCGTTGAGCACGAGGGGCAGCGCGCGGATCAGCTCGTCGAGGTGCTTCTCCTCGTCCAGGCGGCCCACGAACAGGGCGGTCGGCCGGTCGGGCAGCGCGAACCGCCGGCGCGCCCACGACTTGGGCTCGGCGTGCGGGTGGAACCTGCCCAGGTCGATGCCGCACGAGACGGCCTCGACGTCGCGGGAGAAGCCCTGGTCGGACAGGAGCTTGGCGGCCAGCGGGGTCGGCGTGGTGATGTGGTCGGCGCGCTTGAAGATCCGGCTGAAGTCGCGCCAGGCCAGCCGGCCCGCCCTGGATCGCAGCGCCTCGGGGACGTGCCCGAACTGGAAGAGGTTGTCGGGCATGAAGTGGTTGGTGGCCACGACCGGCACGCCGCGGCGCCGGGCGGCGGCGATGGCGGCCCGGCCGACCACGAAGTGGCCCTGGGTGTGCAGCACGTCCGGGTCGATGTCGGCGACCAGCCGGTCGAGCCTGGTCGGCACGGTGACCCGCATGGTCGGGTGCACCAGCAGCGGGGCCGAGCGCAGCCGGTGGACGATCACGCCGTCCACCACGTCGGCGCTGGCCGGGCCGGCCTCCGACTGGCACACCACGTGCACCTCGTTGCCGCGCGCGGCCAGGCCGGTGGCCAGGCGGTGGGTGAAGTAGGCGGCGCCGTTCACGTCGGGGGGATAGGTGTCGGTCGAGATCAGGACCCGGCGGGGACGTTCGGGGGCGGGGGCGAGCTGGGCGTGGTCGGTGACGTTGCGCAGGGGCATGGCCATGACGGTGACTCCGCTTTCACAAGGGGGGACGGCTGGGGGAGGGCCGATGGACGAACAGGGGGTTTCGGTCAGGGGAGGGGATCAGGCGATGTCGTTGCGCGCCTCCAGCGGGGACGTCCGGGCCAGGGCGACCGTGCCCGCCGCGGTGAGGGCGGCGGCCGCGATCGGCGCGAGGCCGGACGGCAGCGGCTCGCCGAGCAGCAGTGCCCCGAAGGCCACCGCCGTGAGCGGGTCGGCGATCTGCAGCGAGGCGAAGGAGACGCCGAAGTGCCCGACGGCGTAGGCGCGCTGCAGCATCACCAGCGCCAGCAGCAGCGGGACCGGCAGGGCCAGCAGGTACCACCAGTTCCAGCCGCCGTCCACGAGCACCCGCATGAGCGTGGCGGTCGCGCCGTACAGGACGCCGGAGCCCGTGGCGAGCAGCGCGGCCCGGCCGGCGGGGGAGGCGGCCTTCGAGCCCGCCCACAGCAGCACCGACGCGACGCCGGCCACGGCGAGCAGGGTGAGCACGCCCGTGGGCGCCAGGTACGTCGGCCCGTCGGACTCGGGTACCAGCAGCACCAGGCCGATCAGCCCGGCAGCGACGACGCCCGCCGCGGCCAGCTCCTTGCGCGAGGGCCGGCGGCCGTGCAGCGTGGCGGCGATGGGCAGCGCGAACAGCAGGCTGGCCACCCCCATCGGCTGCACCACGGTCAGCGGGCCGAGCCCGAGGGCGACGATGTGCAGGCCGCCGCCCGCCACGATGGAGGCGCCGCCGAGCAGCCAGCGCGGCCTGCGCAGCAGGGTCAGCAGCGCGGGCTTCGCCGAGCCCGCCGCCTCGAACTGCTGCAGCGCGGCCCCGAGCGCGAAGAACAGCGAACCGACCAGCGCGATCGCCGCGGCCAGCACACTCATGCGCACTCCTTTCAGACGGATGGTTGCCGGACAGGGTCAAACGGACGTGTCCACCGGAAGGCGTTCCGGGGAAGGCTGGGTGGCGCGCCGCTTCCTGGCCCACCGCACCAGCTCGACGAGCCCGGTGATCGACAGCGCGATCCCGAGGCCCAGCAGCAGGCCCTTGATCGGGTCGTTCTCGAAGGCCATGCCGCCGAAGAAGCCGATCAGCCCGGAGTACACCGCCCACGAGCCGGCCGCGATGGCGTCGAAGAACGTGAACGAGCGCAGCGGATGCCCCACGGCGCCCATGGTCAGCGTCGTCGCGGTCCGCCCGCCGGGGATGTACCTGGCCACGACCAGCACCAGCCCACCCCGCTCGGCCAGCGCGCCACGGGCCCAGACGAACGCCTTCTTGCCCCGCAGCCGCCCCGCCGACCTGTTGCCGATGAGGTACGACACGTGGTCGCCGGCGAACGCGCCGAGCGCCGAGACCAGGATCACCAGGGCCAGGTTGGTCTGGCCGGAGGCGGCGAACACCGCCGCGGTGATGACCGACGTCTCGGCGGGCACGATGGGGAAGAAGCCGTCGAGCAGCGCCAGGGCGAACAGCGCCACGTAGAGCCATGGCGATGACATCACCTGCTGGACCAGGTCGAGAATGGCGTGCGACATATGCGTGGACTCCGATCGTCAGGGCACTCACAAAGCCTGTCGGTGTGAGCGGACCGGGGACATCGGGGATGCCCCCGGTCGAACGCGGGCCCGTCCCCTAGGAGGGTCAGGGCCGCCTACCCCATGAAGGTAGAAATTCCGCAGGTCATGCCACATCGGCCCATCGGCACGCGCCACCCCCTACTTTCGTCAGGGGCGGACGTGCGACTTCCGCGTGACACCAACGATCAAACCGGTTGCGAGCTCCAGAAACAGGAGAGGAGGTATCCGCCTTTCAGGTGGGGTTAGCCCCACCGTGATCGCTGTACCAGGCACCACCCTGACTTTCGTCAGGGGCGCCGCATGACCTTCGGGCGGGACGGGCCCGGTCCGGCGGCGGATACCGTCGGTGCGTGAACCGTCTGCGTCGTGAGAGCCGCCGTCAGGTCGTCCTCGACCTGCTGCTGTGGGTCGTGCTGGGCATCTTCGTGACCGCCATGGGCCCCGACCCGTTCGCCGATCCGGCCGGGTTCGCCATGGTGACGCTGCCCCGGGTGGGGCTGGCGGCGCTGGCCGTGCTCGTGGGCCGGGCCTGGCCGCTGGCGGCGCTGGTGCTGCTGCTGCCGCTCGGCCCGTGGACCTTCACCGAGGGCTTCGCGACGGTCGACCTGACGTGGCTGCTGCCCCGGCGCAACGTGAAGATCCTGCCGCTGCTCGCGACCTCGCCGTTCATCATCTGGTACGCCTACCTCACCGGCCGGCGCATGACCCGGTTGTGGCCCGCGGGGGCCGTGTTCTGCCTGATCGCGGCCGTCGGTTGCGGGGTCGTGCTGGCCCATGGCGGTGACCTGGCGCTGTGGGTGTCGATGGGCACCGGGCTCGTCGGCACGTACCTGGTGCCGTACCTGCTGGGGCTGCTCCGGCGGGGCGTGCTGCAGCAGCGGCGGCAGGCGCGGCTGTCGGTCGAGGCGCAGGCGCGGCTGCGCGAGCGGGCCAGGATCGCCCGCGAGATGCACGACTCGCTCGGCCACGACCTGGCGCTGATCGCGGTCCGCGCCGGCGGGCTCGAACTCGCCCCGGGGCTCGGCCCGGCCCAGGTCAAGGCGGCCGGCGAGCTGCGCGTGGCGGCGGCCGACGCGACCGAGCGGCTGCGCCAGATCATCGGCCTGCTGCGCGAGGACGCCGAGGAGGCCCCGCTGTCCCCGGTGGGCGAGGACGTCGCCGAGCTGGTCGGCCGGGCCAGGGACTCCGGCATGTCGATCACCCTCGACCTGGCGCCGGGGGCGTCGTCGGAGCTGGCGCACGCCGTCGTCCAGGAAGGGCTGACGAACGCGGCCAAGCACGCGCCGGGGGCGCTGGTCGCCGTGTCGGTCGCGCCGCACCGGGTGGTCGTGCGCAACGGCCCGCCGAGCTCGCGTCCCAGCGCCCGGCGCGGCGGGCTGGGCCTGGCGGGCCTGCGCGAACGCGTACGGCTGGCCGGCGCCACGCTGACCGCGGGCCCCGACGGCGACGGTTTCCGCCTGGCCGTCGAGCTCCCCCACGAGGGGGAGGCGGATCCCCGCCGCTCGGGAGGGGGCCGGCCCGCCTGAGGCGCACGATCGGGGCATGACAGAACAGCGAGCGGGCATCGGCCGGCTCACCGCCGCGATCGTGGCGGTCGCCGCCACGCTGCCCTACCTCACGATCAAGACGCTCTGGCTGACCGGCGACTCCGTCGGCGTCTCCGACCCGGCGCTCATGGACAACGGGCAGATGCTCGGGATGAACGCGCTCACCTTCGCCATGGAGGCCGCCGGGCTGCTGCTGGCGCTGGCCTTCACCATGCGCTGGGGGATGCGGCTGCCCGCCTGGCTGGTGCTGCTGCCGCTGTGGGTGGGCACCGGCCTGCTGTCGGTGCTGGCCGTCACGACCCCGCTGATCATGCTGATCGGCGGCCTGGCGATCTTCAGCGGCGGCCCGATCCAGACCTGGGTCTATCTGGTCGTCTACGGCGGTTTCATCACCCTCGGCGTCGCCCTCATGACGGCCTTCGCCCTCTACGCCCGCGACCGCTGGCCGGCCGTCTTCGCCACCCCGGTCACGCTGCCGTTCCCGAGCGCGACCAGATCGTTCCAGGAGGTGGTGGCGTGGGGCGCGCTCCTGGTGGCGACCGCCGTCGCGGTGCTGCGCGTCGTCATGGCGTTCGACGGGGCCGTCCAGGCCGTCCAGAACGGGCTGAAGGGCCTGCTCGCGGTGGGCGGGGCGGCCGCGCTGGTGGCCCTGGTCAGGCGGCGCGGGAACGGCCCGTTCTGGCGGCCGCTGGTGCTGGCCTGGCTGGGGTCGGGCTCGCTGTTCGGCTGGGGGCTGTTCTCGATGATCGTCAGGTCCACGGGCGGCCCCCTGGCCTACGGCGGCACGGGCGTCGCGGACTTCGCCGAGCTGTTCGGCATGCTGACCGGGCTGGTGATGGGGATGTGTGGAGCGTTCCTGCTGGCCGAACGGTCAGGCGTGGGCCACGTGCAGCCTGGCCAGGACGCGCTTGAACGCCAGGATCGAGAACGTGATCGCCAGCCCGCTGATCACGGCCACCGCTGAGGTGCGCAGCACCATGAACGCGCCGAGCGAGCCCTCCAGCTTCTCGTAGACGGCCAGGAAGATGCTCAGCGTCGAGTTGGCCAGCAGCACGAACGCCCACAGCAGCGTGATCCTGGCGAAGAACCTGCGCACCCGCTCGTGCTTGAGCACGGCCGACGGCAGGTGGATGTAGTCGAGGGTGAGCTTCTGCACCAGCGGCCGGTTGAGCCGGACGGAGGCCAGGAAGACCATGCTGATGCAGATCGTGCCCAGCTCCGGCTGGATGAAGAACCACATCCAGGTGCCCGTCCAGAACGACACCAGGGCCCGCACCGTGATCGCGAACGCGGCCAGGAACATGGTGGCGGGCACCTTGACCCCTCTGACCAGCCGCCAGGCCACGCCGAGGTACACCCAGGAGACCGTGGCCACCAGGGCCCACTTGAAACCCAGTACGACCATGGCGAGGTAGAACACCAGCAGGGGGGCGACCACGCCTTCGAGCAGGCGGGGGGCCGCCTGACGGGCGAGCGCGGTCAGACGGGGGAGTGCGACCGGATGGTGGTTCAAGGCTGCTCCGCAGATAGGCCGACGATCAGCGTCTACCCGGGCTTCGGGGGTCCAGGCTTGCCGGATGGACCGGTCGGCGTCACCGCCGGGTGCGACTCCGAAGGCCGGTGGCCTACCGTACCGGAGCCCGGCGAGTAGGACTGCCGCTTTTGCCGCGTTCCATCTGTTCCATACGAAACCAGCTCACCCTTGAACCTGGCTTTCAGCCGAGTGACGCCGTGGCGAGCTTGGCGCCGAACCCGAGGAACAGCGCGCCGACGCCCGAGGTCAGGCCCGCGCTCAGCTTCTTGTGCCGGCGGAACTGGCCGGCCAGGAACGTGCCGGAGAAGATCAGCGTGGTGAGGTAGAGCACGCTGAAGATCTGGATCACCGCGCCCAGGATGAGGAACGACAACCAGGGCGCGCTGTACCCGGGGTCCACGAACGGGATGAAGAACGACAGGAAGAACAGGATCGCCTTCGGGTTCAACAGGCTGATCGTCAGGGCCTTGCGGAACGGCCGGGCCTGCCGCAGGGGGGCCGCCCCGGCGTCGTCCGCCGCCGCCGGACCGGCCCGCCAGGCCCGTACCGCGCCGCGGATCATCTGGAAGCCGAGCCAGGCCAGGTAGGCGGCGCCGGCGTACTTGACGACGGTGAACAGCACGGGCGTCGCGCGCAGCAGGGACGCGGCCCCGGCGGCGGCGAGCACCATCAGGACGGTGTCGCCGAGGAACACGCCCGCCGCCGCCCGGTAGCCCTGCCGGACGCCGTGCTGGGCGGCGAAGCTGAGGACGTACAGGGAGTTCGGGCCGGGGAGCAGCACGATGAAGAAGGCGCCGACGACGTAGGTCCAGATGTCCGTGATACCGAAGAACACGCTTAACGGTATCGCGTGATATATGCCGATTTAGTCGGCCGGGGCCTGCACTTTGCGGCGCCGATGCCTATTGACCCAGTAGGGATACTCGTGAATATCTGGAGTCATGGCTCTCTGGACCCCCGACCCCACGTTCTACCCCTCCCCACGCGACGCCGTCGAGGCCCCCGTGGAGAAGCTGGCCTACGTCGCCGCCTTCGACCGGTCGGCGAACCGTCCGGACGCGCTGGCCGTGCTCGACACCGACCCCGCCTCGCCGGCCTACGGCACCGTCATCGGCTGGACCGACCTGCCCGGCACCGGCGACGAGCTGCACCACTTCGGCTGGAACGCCTGCAGCAGCGCCCTGTGCCCCAACGCGCCGCACCCGCACGTCGAGCGGCGCTACCTGGTGGTCCCCGGCCTGCGCTCCTCGCGCATCCACATCTACGACACCAAGGGCCGGGTCAGCCCCGAGCTGGTCAAGGTGATCGACGCCGAGTCGCTGGCCAGGCGGGCGGGCTACTCCCGCCCGCACACCGTCCACTGCGGCCCCGAGGGCCTGTACGTCTCGGCGCTCGGCGGCGCGGACGGCGCCGAGGGCCCCGGCGGGATCGCCGTGCTCGACCACACCTCCTTCGAGGTGCTCGGCCGGTGGGAGCTGGACCGCGGGCCGCAGTACCTCGCCTACGACTTCTGGTGGCACATCAACCACGACGTGCTGATCACCTCGGAGTGGGGCACCCCGTCCATGATCGAGGACGGCGTGGTCGGCGAGCTGCTGCTCGGCCGCAAGTACGGCCACAAGCTGCACTTCTGGGATCTGCGCAAGCGCCGGCACGTCCAGGAGGTGGACCTGGGCGACCAGCACCAGATGCCGCTGGAGCTGCGCCCCGCCCACGACCCCACCCGCCTGTACGGCTTCGTCGGCGTGGTCACCAGCGTCGAGGACCTGTCGGCCTCCGTCTGGCTGTGGTTCCACGAGGACGGCCGCTGGCAGGCGCGGAAGGTCATCACCATCCCCGCCGAACCGGCCGACCCCGCCCTGCTGCCGCCGGTGCTGCAGCCGTTCGCCGCCGTGCCGCCGCTGGTCACCGACATCGCCCTCTCCGTGGACGACCAGCGCCTGTACGTCTCGTGCTGGGGCACCGGCGAGCTCAAGCAGTACGACGTGTCGGACCCGTACAAGCCGGTCGAGCTGGGATCCCTGCGGATCGGCGGCATCACCCGGCGCACCCCGCACCCCGCCGAGCCCGGCCTCCCGCTGCGCGGCGGCCCCCAGATGGTCGAGGTGAGCCGCGACGGCCGCCGCGTCTACCTCACCAACTCCCTGTACGGCTCCTGGGACGACCAGTTCTACCCCGAGGGCGTCGGAGCCTGGCTCGCCAAGGTCGACGCCGCCTCGTTCACCTTCGACACCGCCTTCTTCCCCCACGGCGACGCCTTCCGCGGCCTGCGCCCTCACCAGGTACGCCTCCAGGGCGGCGACGCCTCCTCCGACTCCTACTGCTACCCGTGACCATGCCCGCCATGAGCACCGCGACGGTCCTGCTGCTCGGAGCCTTCCATGGCCTGAACCCGGCCATGGGCTGGCTCTTCGCGGTGGCCCGCGGCCTGCAGGAGCGCAGCCGCGACCTGCTGCTCCAGTCGATCCCCGTGATCGCCCTGGGCCACCTGGCGTCGGTGGCCCTGGTCGCCCTGGTGGTGGCCGTCACCGGCTCCCTCGTGACGGGCGCGGCGCTGCCGGTGGCGGGCGGGCTGGTGCTGGTGGCGTTCGGACTGTGGCGGCTGCTGTCCACCCGCCACTTCCGGTGGGTGGGCATGCGCCTGTCGCTCGCCCAGCTCGCCGGCTGGTCGTTCCTGATGTCGTCGGCCCACGGCGCCGGGCTCATGCTGCTGCCCGTACTCACCGGGCTGCGCGCGGAGGGCCACACGGGGCACGCCGTCTCAGGAGGGCTGGCGGTGGCGGCCCTCCACACGCTGGCCATGTTCGTGGTGGCCGGCGTCGTGGCCCTGGTGGTCTACGAGGTGCTCGGCCTGACGATCCTGCGCCGCGCCTGGTTCAACGTGGACCGCATGTGGGCCACCGCCCTGATCGCCGCCGGTCTCCTCACCCTCCTCCAAGCCTGACGCGAACACCTCGCCGAGACGGTCGGCGTGGACGGCCCGGTCGATCCAGGTCTCGAGGACGGCGATGTCCGTGCAGGCGGTGACCCCCTCCCGCACATCATCGGGCACCTCCAGGCCTCGCCCGTCCAGCAGCCGCAAGAGCCCCCTGGCCATGGCCTCCGCCCTGCCTTCGGCGCGCAGCATCTCGGCGTACTCGGAGCGGTAGCGGTACGTCATGGCCGCCCGTCAGCCCTGTTCTGGTTGCTCGTCGTCAATCCCGAAGATGTCGGAGAGGCTGGTGGCGTGGACGGCCCTGTCGATCCAAGTGTCAATGACGGCGGTGTCGGTGCAGGAGAGGATGCGCTCACGCACGACGTCGGGGACCACTACGCCACGACGGTCGAGCATCCGCAGCAGCGCTTTGGCTTCGCCCTCGGCTCGGCCTTTGGCTTCGCCTTCGGCGCGCAGCATCTGGGCGTACTCGGACTGGTAGCGGTAGGTCTTGGTCGCCATCAGGTCTCTCCAGATTCGTCGGGCGTCGGTGTTTCCGAGGCCTACTTCGGTTTGTTCGGCGATGTGTCCCGCGCTGGTGGTGTCGGTGGTGTCCAAGGCGTCTGCCAGGACTTCCAGTATGGCAGCGACCTCCTTGGAACGGGCGTGGGTCAGCGCCGAGAACATGGTGAGCACCACGTCGTTCACCGCCTCGGCGAGGTCGTCGATCACGGGGATGTTGTGCGGGCCCACGACGACCGCCTGGACGGACAGCGTCGGCCAGTCCGGCAGGCCGATCGTCTTCGGAAGCGCGGCCCAGCCGGCGGTCGCCTCGTCCTGGCAGATCACCAGCAACGTCACCGGGCAGCCGAACTTGACGTGCACGTGGCTGATGTAGTGCGCCCAGGCGGCGGTCTTGCGGTCGTCGGGCTTGGACTGTGACTCGGTGATGACCGCGTGCTGTCCCTCCAGGGACGTGAACATCATGATCGTGTCGGCGCGCCGCTCGATCGGCTTGATCTCGGTCAGGTCGGTGTCCACCACCGCGACCTCGGTCGGTGACGGGAAGGGGATGTCGAGCACCTTGAAGACGCTCGTGCAGAGCTCTGGATTGTCACGGAAGACGCGGTGCAGCGCCTCGTGCTGGGAGGAGATCACGAGCGGAACGTTAGCGGTCGATGACGCTGTGTGTCCGATAAAAAAGGATTGCAGGCGCGTGACGGTGGAAAGAGTTCATCCCTGGGAGGAAACGGGCGGGGGAAAGGTCTCTACCGGAGCATGTGCGCAGGCAGGGCAGGATGTGGTACGTGCGGATATCCATCCTGGGACCGTTGGAGGTCGAGGACGACGGGGGACCGGTCGTGGTCGGCGGTCTCCGGCTGCGGGCGCTGCTGGCCGTGCTGGCGCTCGAAGCGGGCCGTACGGTCACGGCGGAGCGGCTGATCGACGTGCTCTGGCCGCACGAGCCGCCCGCCAACGCGGCCAACGCGCTGCAGACGCTGGTCAGACGCCTGCGGGCGGCGCTCAGGCCGGACGAGGTGATCGACAGCCGCCCCGGCGGGTACGCCCTCGCACTCCCCGCCGAGCAGGTGGACGCGCTGGCGTTCCGGCGGCTGGCGGGCGAGGACGCCGACCGGGCGCTGGCGTTGTGGCGTGGGGCGGCACTGGCGGATCTCACGTCGGTCCCGTACCTGGCCGACGCGGCGACCGCGCTGGAGCAGGAGCGGCTGGCGACGGTCGAGGCCAGGGCCGAGCGCCTGCTGGCCGCCGGGCGGCCGGTCGAGCTCGCCGCCGAGGTGACGGCGCACCCGTTGCGCGAGCGGCTGGTCGGGCTGGCCATGCGCGGGCTGGCCGCGTCCGGACGGCAGGCCGAGGCGCTGGAGCTGTTCGAACGCACCCGCCACCGGCTGGCCGACGAGCTGGGCGTCGACCCCGGCGCCGAGCTGCGGGCCGCGCACCTGGCGGTGTTGTCGGCGGAGCCGCGCCCGGTCGCGTGGCCGAGGAGCCGGCCGAAGGGCAACGTACGCAAGCCGCGCACCAGCTTCATCGGCCGCGAGGCCGAGCTCGGACGGCTCACCGGCCTGCTCCGCCACGACCGGCTCGTCACGCTCGTAGGCCCCGGCGGCGCGGGCAAGACCAGGCTGGCGACCGAGGCAGCCCTCCGACTGGCCACCGAACCCCGCCCCGAACCCCGCCCCGAACCCCGCGCCGAGGCGGCCCTCCAACCCTCCACACCGCGGACGGCAGGGGAGCCCGGCGGCCGGCGGGCGGCCGCGGCGTGGATGGTGGAGCTGGCCTCGGTCAGCGACCCGGCCGGCGTGCCCGGTGCCGTGCTGGACGCGCTCGGCCTGCGTGACGACCGCCCCGGCTACCGCCCGCCCGAGGCGGCCAAGGACGTGGTCGAGCAGGTCGCCGAGGCGCTGGGCGAGCGGCCCGCGCTGGTCGTGCTGGACAACTGCGAGCACGTGGTGACGGCCGCGGCCGTGCTGGTCGAGCGGCTGCTCGACGAGTGCCCCGAGCTGCGGGTACTGGCCACCAGCAGGGAGCCGCTCAACGTGCCGGGCGAGCGGCTGCTGCCCCTCCCGCCGCTCGAACCGCCGCCGGTCGGGGCAGGCCCCGCCGAGGCGGCGGTGTACCCGGCGGTGCGGCTGCTGGTCGACCGGGCGGCGGCGGCCCGGCCGTCGTTCGCCGTGGACGAGAGCAACGCGGCGGCCGTGGTCGCGCTCTGCCGCAGGCTCGACGGCATGCCGCTGGCCATCGAGCTGGCCGCCGCCCGGCTGCGCACGATGACGCCGCGCCGGCTCGCCGACCGGCTGGACGACAGGTTCAGGCTGCTCGACGGCGGCAGCCGTACCGCGCTGCCGCGCCAGCAGACGCTGCGGGCGGTCGTGGAGTGGAGCTGGGACCTGCTCGACGAGCGGGAACGCGTGCTGGCCAGGCGGCTCGGCGTGTTCGCCGATGGCGCGACCCTGGAGGCGGTCGAGGAGGTGTGCGGCGGCACGGCCGACGTCCTCGGCGCGCTGGCCGACAAGTCCCTGGTGCGCCTGTCGCCCGAAGGCCGCTACTCGATGCTGGAGACCATCCGCGCCTACGCCCTGGAACGCCTGGCCGAGGCGGACGAGACCGCCGAGTACCGCGACCGGCACGCCCGCCACCTGCTCGACCTGGCCGAACGTGCGGTGCCCGAGCTCCGCACCGCCACGCAGGTGGAGTGGATCGAACGGCTGGCGGCGGAACGCGACGACTTCGCGGCGGCGCTGCGCTGGCTGATCGACCGGCGCGACGCCGGGCCCGCGCTGCGGCTGTGCGGGGCGCTCAACTGGTACTGGTGGATGTGCGGCTACCGCCGGGAGAGCGCGGTGTGGGCCAGGCAGGCGCTCGACCTGGCCGGGGACACGCCGCCGCCGGGGCTCGCGGCGGCGTACACGTCCTGCATGTTCGCCTACGGCGTCGACGTGTTCGGGACGATCAGCAACGACCGCGCGGCCATGCTGGAGCTGTCGGGCCGGATGGAGGAGCTGGTGGAGCGGGCGGTCCGGGAGGGGCCGGTGCACCCGCTGCTGCTGATCAGCAGGGCCGTCATGGCGGCGGCGGCCGGGCAGGACGAGCGGGCGGCCGCGCTGATCGGCGACTACGCCGGCAGCGACGACCTGTGGTTGTCGTCCGCCGCGCTGATGATCGGCGGCCGGATGCAGGCGGGGGGAGAGCGGGAGCTGGAACGGGCGGTCGAGGGGTTCAGGCGGCTCGGCGACCGTTGGGGGCTGAGCGAGGCGCTGCTGGGTCTGGCCGACCTGCGGGCCGAGCGCGGCGCGAGCACCGACGACCTGATCGCCGAGACCAGGTCGCTGACCAGCCAATGGGTCAGCGACGACGAGTCGATCTCCACCCTGATCCGGGTCGCCCAGCTCCGCCTGCGGGTCGACGACCTGGACGGCGCGGGCGCCGACCTCGCCATGGCCAGGTCCCGGGTGGGCGAGGAGACGTCGCCGTGGACGCTGGTGCTGCTCGGCCTGGGCGAGGCCGCGTACCAGGCGCAGCGCGGCGACCTGGACGGCAGCCTGGCGATCTACCGGGACATGGACGGCGTCGTGGCCGCGGCTCCCCGGGTGCCGCAGCTCACGGCGGTGTACCTGACCTCCTACGGCCGGGCGCTGGCCCGCGCCGGCGACCTGGAGGCCGCGCTGGCCCGGCACCGGCAGGCGCTCGACGTCCTCGGCGACGTCAGCCCGGACCGGCCGCTGCTGTCGATGACGCTGGCCGGGTTCGCGCTGGCGGCGCAGGCCGCGGGCGACCAGGAACGGGCGGCGGTGCTGTTCGGCGGGGCGTCGGCGGTCGTCCCCCAGGACACCTCGCCCGACACCACCGAGGGACGCGCGGCGGCCAGGAAGGCACTCGGCGACGAGCTCTTCGAACGCCGTTTCGCCGAGGGCGCCGCCCTGCCACCGGCCGAGCTCTACTCGATGGTCGGCAGCACCACGTAGGAGGGCGCGGTCACCGCACTTTCCTGTTGTAGGCACGAAGGGCGAAGGGGGCGAAGAGGGCGAGCAGCGCGGCGGCCCAGCCGAGCGTGATCCACACGTCGGACGCCGCCAGGCCGCCCACCAGCAGGCCGCGCAGCGCGCCGGCCAGGTGCGAGACGGGGTTGACGCCCATCCACCAGGTCAGCCAGCCCGGCAGGTCGGTGGCGGGGATGAAGGCGCTGCTGCCGAACGTGAGCGGCAGCAGCACGGCGGTGGCGATGCCCTGCATGGAGGCGACCGACTTGGCCACCAGCCCGATCCAGGCCGACCCCCAGCTCAGTGCCGTCACCATGAGCAGCACCAGGCCGATCCCGGCCAGCGCGCTCAGCGGATCGGTCCGCACGCGGAAGCCGACGGCGTACCCCACGGCCAGCGACATGGCGACGGTGATCAGCAGGGTCAGCAGGTCGGCCAAGATGCGCCCGGCCAGCGGCGCCGACCTGGCGATCGGCATGGTCCTGAACCGGTCGAACACGCCGTTGCCGATGTCGGTGGCCAGGTTCATGCCCGTCGTGATCGTCGCCATCAGCGCGACCTGGACGAGCACGCCGGGCAGCATGTACGACACCGCGCCCGCCCGGTCGCCCCCGGCCGCCCCGCCGAACAGGTAGACGAAGATGACGATCATGAAGACGGGCTGGAGCAGCAGCCCGGCGAGCTGGCCGGGGTTGTTCTTCAGCGGGATCAGGCTGCGCCAGGCGAGCGTCAGCCCCTGGGAGAGCGCGGTGGTCATGAGCTTGCTCCGGTGAGTGTGCGGAAGACGTCGTCGAGGGAGGGCAGGCGCAGGGCGTGCTCGGCCAGCACGATCCCGGCGTCGTCCAGCCGCCTGAGCAGGTCGGGCGGCGCGGCCAGGTCGTGCACGGGCACGCTGAGCAGCCCGTCCACGGCCGTGGCGCCGAGGATCGAGCCGGCCTTCTCCAGGTCGGCGGCGTGCAGCGGCCGGACGTCCAGCCGGTGCCCGCCGGCCAGCGACTTGAGCTCGGCCGGCGTGCCGCTCGCCGCCACCCGGCCGCGGTCGATGACCAGCAGGTCGTCGGCGAGCTGGTCGGCCTCCTCCAGGTACTGGGTGGTCAGCAGGACCGTCACCCCGTCCGCGACCAGCTCCCTGACCACGTCCCACAGGTCGCCGCGGGCCCGCGGGTCGAGGCCGGTCGTCGGCTCGTCGAGGAACAGGATCCGGGGCCGGCTGACCAGGCTGACCGCCAGGTCCAGCCGTCGGCGCATGCCGCCCGAGTAGCCGGCCGCCGCCCGGCCCGCCGCCTCCTCCAGGCCGAACCTGGCCAGCAGCTCGGCGGCCCTGGCCCTGGCGGCCGGCCTGGACAGGCCGAGCAGGCGGCCGACGAGCACGAGGTTCTGGGTGCCGGTCAGCTTCTCGTCGACCGAGGCGTACTGGCCGGTCAGGCCGATCAGCTCGCGGACCCGGCGGGCCTGGGTGACGACGTCGTGCCCGCCGACCGTGGCGTGGCCGGCGTCGGGGGCGGCGAGGGTGGCCAGGATGCGGACGGCGGTGGTCTTGCCCGCGCCGTTGGGGCCGAGCACGCCGAGCACGGTGCCGGTCCTGACCCGCAGGCCGACGCCGTCCAGCGCGGTCTTGTCGCCGTACCGCTTGACGAGCCCTTCCGCTTCGATCGCGTATGTCATGCCCCTACGGTCGCGGGGGGCGCTGGCAGCGCTCTGGCAGCTACCTGTCAGCCGCCGCCAGTGGCTGGACCCGGTGCGGCACGACGGTCGACAGCGCGATGACGGTGGTGCTCCGGCGCACGCCCGGGATCGTCAGCATCCGGTCGATCACCCGCTGGACGTGCTCGTTGTCACGGCCCGCGACGCGGCACCAGACGTCGCCCTGACCGGTCACGATGCAGGCTTCGAGCAGCTCGGGGATGGACTCCAGGGTTTTGGAGATGTGCTCGCGGGCGGCCTGCTCGACCTCCAGGGTGGTGAACGCCTGCACCGGGTAGCCGAGGGCGGCGGGGGACAGGTTCGGGCCGTAGTCGATGATCACGCCGTCCGCGGCCATCCGGTCCAGCCTGGCCTGTACGGTCCCCCGCGCCACCCCGAGCAGCCGGGCGATCTCCAGCAGCCCGCTGCGCGGCCGGTCGGCGACCAGGCGCAGGACGCGCAGGTCCAGATCGTCGAGCCCGCGGCGACGTGCCGGCATATTCGCCTCCCAAAAGCCGATTCGGCTGTCAGATCGGCAGCATACGGCGAGCGGTGTTGTCACAGCCGCCAGTCGTGCCGAGACTGCGGATCTTATGGAGCACCAGTTTCCGTTCGTCCCCTACCGGCCAGAACGCTACGACGCCGACGAGATGATCAAGCGCGGGGAGGAGTTCCACGCGCTGGCCGACCGGCGGCGCAGCGTGCGGTTCTTCAGCGACGAGCCGGTGCCGTACCGGTGCGTCGAGCTGGCCGTACGGGCGGCCAACACCGCGCCGTCGGGCGCGCACCAGCAGCCGTGGAAGTTCGTGGCGATCGGCGACCCGGAGACCAAGCGGCGCATCCGCGAGGCCGCCGAGGAGGAGGAGCGCCGCAACTACGAGGGCGGCCGGCTGCCGCAGGAGTGGCGCGAGGCGCTGGCCCCGCTGGAGACGACCTCCGACAAGGGCTACCTGGAGGTCGTGCCGTGGCTGGTGGTGTGCTTCGCCGAGAAGTACGGCGTGCGCCCCGGCGGCCGCAAGGTCAAGCACTACTACGTCAACGAGAGCGTGGGCATCGCCTGCGGCCTGTTCATCACCGCCCTGCACGCCATGGGCCTGTCCACGCTCACCCACACCCCCAACCCGATGGCCTTCCTCAGCGAGATCTGCGAACGCCCGGCCAACGAGCGGCCCTACATCCTGTTCCCCGTCGGGTACGCCGCCCCCGACGCCGAGGTGCCTGATCTTGCCAGGAAACCGCTGGAAGAGGCCCTGATCCGGTTCGACGGAAAATTGGGCCTTTCCTAGGGCACCCATCGTCTTCACTCTCAGTTCAGGCGCGGGTCAAAACCCCCCAGTCCCGCGCGGGCGAGGAGGACGAGGTGAAACGCCGATTACTCATCCTGCTGGCGGTCCTGAGCATGGTCAGCCTCACCGGCATGACCGGCGCCGGGGCCGGCGCGGAACCACCGGCGAACAAGCAGTACCGGGTCTCCGGCCCGGCCGACGCGCGGCAGCGCAGCGCCGTCGCGGCGACCGGTGCCGCCATCGAGGACGTGCAGCCGAACTCGGTGCTGGTCACCGCCACGCAGGCCGAGATCGCGGCCATCAGGCGGCTCGGCTACCGGGTGACGGAGGCGCCGCGCCCGGCGCCGCCGGACGCCGTCGGGACGTTCGACTTCCCGCCGTCGGACTCCGGCTACCACAACTACGCGGAGATGACGGCCGAGATCAACACCATGGTCGCGGCCCATCCGGGGATCATGAGCCAGAGCACGTTCGGCACCTCGTACGAGGGACGGCCGATGCGGCTGGTCAAGATCAGCGACAACGTGGGCACGGACGAGGCCGAGCCCGAGGTGCTGTTCACCGCCCACCAGCACGCCCGTGAGCACCTCACGGTCGAGATGGCGCTGTACATCATGCACCTGCTGGCCGACAACTACGGCACCGACGCCAGGATCACGAACCTGGTCAACACCCGCGAGATCTGGATCATGCCGGACCTCAACCCGGACGGCGGCGAGTACGACATCGCCAGCGGCACCTACCGTTCCTGGCGCAAGAACCGGCAGCCGAACTCCGGCTCCTCGGCCGTCGGCACCGACCTCAACCGCAACTGGGCCTACCAGTGGGGCTGCTGCGGCGGCTCCTCGGGCTCGACCTCCAGCGAGACCTACCGCGGCGCGAGCGCCGAGTCGGCCCCCGAGGTCAAGGCGGCGGCCGACTGGGTGCGCAGCCGGGTCGTCGGCGGCGTGCAGCAGATCAGGACGAACCTCGACTGGCACACCTACAGCGAGCTGGTCCTGTGGCCCTACGGTTTCACCTACAACGACACCGCCCCCGGCCTGACCCAGGACGACCGGGACGCCCACGCCACCCTCGGCCAGAACATGGCCGGCACCAACGGCTACACGCCCGAGCAGTCCAGCGACCTCTACATCACCGACGGGACGATCGACGACTGGATGTGGGGCCAGTACAAGATCTTCAGCTTCACGTTCGAGATGTACCCGGTCGGCGCGAGCCCCGGCTTCTACCCGCCGGACGAGCAGATCGTCCCGCAGACCACCCGCAACAAGGAGGCGGTGCTGCGCTTCCTGGAGTACTCCGACTGCGTCTACCGGATCATCGGCAAGGAGTCCCAGTACTGCGGCACCGGCACGCCGCCGGTGACGGTCTGGTCCGACACGTTCGAGACGGCGACCGGCTGGACGGCGAACCCGTCCGGCACCGACACCGCCACCACGGGCGCGTGGGAGCGCGGCGACCCCGAGGCGACCACCTCCTCGGGCGCCAAGCAGCTCGGCACCACGGTCAGCGGCACGAACGACCTGGTGACCGGCCGCCTGGCGGGCACCGCGGCCGGTGACTACGACCTCGACGGCGGCGTCAGCTCGATCCAGTCGCCGCCGATCACGCTGCCCTCGACGGGCACGCTGAGCCTGTCGCTGTCGTGGTACCTGGCGCACGGCTCGAACGCCTCCAGCGCGGACTACTTCCGGGTCCGCGTGGTCGGCGGCACCACGACCACCGTGTTCCAGCAGGCCGGTGCGGCCACGAACCGCAACGGCGCCTGGGCCGTGGCGTCGGCCGACCTGACCGCCTATGCGGGCCAGACGGTCCGCATCCTCATCGACGCGGCCGACGCCTCCGGGGCCTCCCTGGTGGAGGCGGGCGTGGACGACGTCAAGATCACTCAACAGCCCTGACCCGACCACCGCGCCCTCTCGCTCCGGACCCCGGTCCGGGCGAGGGGGCGCTGCCATTGGCTCCGGCACCCCGCGTTTCGGCACGTCACGGGCCGTCACGTGATTGGGTCTTGTAAGCACAGGGTGTCAAGGCTACGATCGCGACAACTCTTAGGAAACTTTCCTAAAAGAAATCATGGATCGGATGGCCCATGACCCGCTCGCCGCCCGCATGACTCGCCGCTGAGCTGCGGAGACATCCGCCCGAACGACCTCTTCTCCCACGCCCCCGGCGCTGCGGGCGTGCACACCCCCCACCTTTTCCCAGCCGCTGGAGCGGTCACGCGGTCCGGCCGGACGCACCGGCCCTGACTGCCGTTGCAAGCTCCGCGCGCGCCTGTCGTTCCACCGGCCTGCGCTGACACCCCCCGAAAAGGCCCGTGTCTCACCTCCACGGGCCCGTGCCGTACGGCTTGCGCTCTCACCCCCCGGTGCAAGCCGTACGGCACGCCAGAAGAACGGAAATCGACAGTGAGATTTCGCGCGATCCTCTTAGCGCTCGCGACCCTCGCACTGAGTCTCCTGGCACTGCCCGCCCATGCCGCCGCCGCCACCGCGACCTTCGTCAAGGTCGCCGACTGGGGGTCCGGCTTCGAGGGCAAGGTCACCGTCGTCAACGGCACCACCGCCCCCCTGGCCTGGAACGTGCAGTTCGACGTGCCGGCCGGGTTCTCCATCCCGTCCGCCTGGGACGCCGTCCTGACCAGGAGCGGCCAGCACTACACCTTCACCGCGCCGAGCTGGGCGGGACCGCTGGCGGCCGGGGCGAGCACGAGCTTCGGCTTCAACGGCGCCCCGGGGAACTTCCCCGGCATCACCGGCTGCACGCTGAACGGCTCCTCGTGCGGCGGCACGACCGTGGAGGTCCCCGGCAAGCCCGGCACGGCCACCGCGACCAGCACGGACACCAGCATCGCCCTCTCCTGGGGCGCCTCCGCCGGCACGGTGACCGGCTACCGCGTCTACGAAGGCAGCGCCGTCAAGGCCACCGTCACCGGCACCACGGCGACGATCTCCGGCCTCGGGACGTGCCAGAGCCACACCTACACCGTCAAGGCGTACAACTCGGCGGGCGAGTCGGCCGCCGGCGACGCCGTGACCGCGACCACCACGGGCTGCGGCACCGGCGTGCCCGGCAAGGCCGGCCCGATCACCGTGACCGGCACGTCCCAGACCGGCGCCACGGCCGGCTGGCCGGCGGTCGCCGGAGCCACCGGCTACAAGGTCCGCCTCAACGGCTCCCAGGTGGCCACCGTCACCGGCACCTCCCACACCCTCACCGGCCTGACCGCCTGCACCTCGTACTCGCTGACGGTCACCGCGTCGAACGCGACCGGCGACGGCCCGCCCAGCGACGCCGCGACCTTCACCACCCCGGGCTGCACCACCGACCCGCTGCCCAAGCACTTCCTCACCGGCTACTGGCACAACTTCGTCAACGCCGCGACCGAGCTCAAGCTGTCGGCCGTGCCCAACGAGTACGACGTCGTCGCCGTCGCCTTCGGCGAGGCCACCTCGACTGCCGGCGAGGTCGTCTTCTCGGTCGACCCGGGCCTTTCCACCGCGCTCGGCGGCTACACCGACGCCCAGTTCAAGGCCGACGTGCAGGCCCTGCACCAGCGCGGCAAGAAGGTCATCCTGTCGGTCGGCGGCGAGGCCGGCCGCGTGCAGGTCTCCAGCGGCGCGGCCGCCACGAAGTTCGCCGACACGGTGTACGCGCTGATGCAGAGCTACGGCTTCGACGGCGTGGACATCGACCTGGAGAACGGCCTCAACGCCACCTACATGGGCCAGGCCCTGCGGGCGCTGCGCGCCAAGGCGGGCAGCGGCCTGATCATCATGATGGCCCCGCAGACCATCGACATGCAGTCGACCGGGATGGAGTACTTCAAGCTCGCCCTGAACATCAAGGACATCCTCACGGTCGTCAACATGCAGTACTACAACTCGGGCTCCATGCTCGGCTGCGACCAGTCCGCGGCGTACTCGCAGGGGACGGTCAACTTCATGACCGCCCTGGCCTGCATCCAGCTGGAGAACGGCCTGCGCCCCGACCAGGTGGCACTGGGCCTGCCGGCCGGGCCCGGCGCCGCGGGCGGCGGCGTCGTCTCGCCCTCCCTCGTCAACCAGGCGCTCGACTGCCTGGCCAAGCGCACCAGTTGCGGATCCTTCGTGCCGCCGCGCGCCTACCCGGACATCCGGGGCGCGATGACCTGGTCCATCAACTGGGACGCCAGCAACAACTGGTCCTTCTCCAAGACCGTCAAGCCGCACCTTCAGGGAATGCCATGAGATTACGTAGCAGACTGATCAGCTCGGTGGCCGGCCTGGCCATCGCCCTCACCGGGGCCGGCCTGGCCACGGGCGTCCCCACCGCCTACGGCGCCGCCGCCCAGCAGCAGCTGGCCGCCGCCTGGGCGCCGTGGACCGCCTACGCCACCGGCGCCGCCGTCACCTACAACGGCGTGGACTACGTGGCCCTGCAGGGTCACACCTCCCAGCCCGGCTGGGAGCCGCCGAACGTGCCCGCGCTGTGGAAGCAGGGCAGCGGCGGAGGCGACCCCACCCCGCCGTCGGTGCCCGGCAACCTGCGCTCGACCACCGTCACCGCCACCAGCGCCGGCCTGGCCTGGGACGCCTCCACCGACAACGTCGGCGTGACCGGCTACAACGTCTACCGCGGCGGCACCCAGGTCGGCACCGCGACCGGCACGACGTACACCGACAACGGGCTGACGGCCTCGACCACCTACAGCTACACCGTCCGGGCCCGCGACGCCGCGGGGAACCTGTCCGGCGTCAGCAACGCGCTCAGCGTCACCACCCCCGGTGGCAACGGCGCGCCCGGCCAGCCCGGCACGGTCACCACGACCGTGACCGACACCAGCATCGCGCTGTCGTGGGGCGCCTCCTCCGGCACGGTGACCGGGTACCGCGTCTACGAGGGCGCGACCCAGAAGGCCGAGGTCACCGGGACCAGCACGACGATCTCCGGGCTGAGCGCGTGCCAGAGCCACACCTACACCGTCAAGGCGTACAACTCGGTGGGCGAGTCGGCCGGGCGTGACGTCTCGGCGACCACGACCGGCTGCCCGACCGGCGGCAAGATGCCCGGCGCCCCCTACCTCTACACCGGCTGGGGCGACCCGCCCTCTCCCACCACGGTGATGAGCGCGACCGGCATCAAGTCGTTCACGATGGCCTTCATCCTGGCCAGCAACGGCTGCAACCCGGCCTGGGACGGGCAGCGCCCGCTGTCCGGCGGCCAGGACGCGCAGGCCATCTCGGCCATCAAGGCGGCCGGCGGCAGCGTGCAGGTGTCCTTCGGCGGCTGGCAGGGCAACAAGCTCGGCCCGAACTGCTCCACGCCCGAACTGTTCGCCGGCGCGGTGCAGAAGGTCATCAACGCCGTCGGCCCGGCCGTCGTCGACTTCGACATCGAGAACACCGACGAGTTCGAGAACCTGACCGTCCAGGACCGCATCCTGAACGCCCTCAAGATCGTCAAGGCGGCCAACCCGAACGTCAAGATCGCCGTCACCTTCGGCACCGCGACCACCGGCCCGACCTACTACGGCACCCGCCTGATCAACCGCGCCAAGGAACTGGCGGTGCCGATCGACAACTACACGATCATGCCGTTCGACTTCGGCGGCGGCGCCAACATGTACCAGAACACCGTCAACGCGGCCGAAGGGCTCAAGAACGCCCTGAAGACCGCCCAGGGCTGGACCGACGCGCAGGCGTACGCCCACATGGGCATCTCCGGCATGAACGGCCTGTCCGACCAGCAGGAGCTCACCAACCAGAGCACCTGGACCCAGATCCGTGACTACGCCAACTCCCACGGCCTGACCAGGCTCGCGTTCTGGTCGGTCAACCGCGACCGCCCCTGCCCGGGCGGCGGCGTCGCGGAGAACTGCAGCGGCATCGCCCAGGACAACTGGGAGTTCACCAAGATCACCGCTGGTTTCTGACCCGCTGAGGCGGCCCGCCACCCCCCCGGTGGCGGGCCGCACCGGCGCGCGGTCCGCACCCCCCGAAAGGACCCGCATGAGACCCCGCACGAGACTGCGCGGACTGGCGGCCACGGCCCTGGCCGCACTGGGACTCACCGTCCTGCACGCCACCCCGGCCGCCGCCGCGAACATCCTGTCCAACCCCGGCTTCGAGTCCGGCCTGAGCGGCTGGACCTGCCCGGCCGGCGCGCAGGCCGTCACCACTCCCGCGCACGGCGGCGCGCAGGCGCTCCAGGCCACCCCGCAGGGCTCCGACCTCGCCCGCTGCCAGCAGACCGTCACCGTCAAGCCCGGCACCGCCTACCAGCTCTCCGCCTGGGCCCAGGGCTCCTACGTCTTCCTCGGCGCGACCGGCGCCGGCGTCAACGCCAGCACGTGGGGCGCCCCCGGCAACCAGTGGGGCCAGCTCAGGACCTCCTTCACCACCGGCGCCACCACCACCTCCGTGACCGTGTACGTCAACGGCTGGTACGGCCAGAGCGCCTACACCGCCGACGACATCGTCCTCGACGGCCCCGGCGGCCCGCCCGACACCGAGGCTCCGACCGTCCCCGGCGGCGTGGCCGTCGGCGGCCCCACCGGCACCAGCCTGACCGTGACCTGGTCGCCCTCCACCGACAACTCCGGCTCGGTGGCCCGCTACGAGGTCTCCAGGGACGAGGCCGCCCCCGTCGCCGCCACCACGACCAGCCACACCGCGACCGGCCTCACCCCCGACACCTCCTACGCCTTCCGCGTCAGGGCCTGCGACGCCGCCGGCAACTGCTCGGCCTACTCGCCCCCGGTCAGCGGCCGCACCTCCAAGGACACCGTCCCGCCCGCCGGCGACATCAGGTACGCCCCCTACATCGACATCACGATGACCAGCCCGTCCCTGGTGGGCGCGGCCAACGCGACCGGCGTGAAGAACTACACGCTGGCGTTCGTCCTCGGCGACAGCAGCGGCTGCAACCCTGCCTGGGGCGGCACGATCCCGCTCGCCGACACCCGGATCGTCAACGACGTCAAGGCCCTCCAGGCCCAGGGCGGCCAGGTCGTCGTGGCCAGCGGCGGCGCGGTCGGACCGTACCTGGAGCACGCCTGCGGCACCTCGGCGGCGCTGCTGGCCGCCTACAAGAAGGTGCTCGACACCGTCGGCACCAACCACCTGGACATCGACGTCGAGGCGAGCATCGACGCGAACAAGGTCAACACCGCGCTCAAGCAGCTCCAGACCGAGCGCGGCACGGTGATCAGCTACACGCTGCGCGTGCAGGGCCAGGACTACGGCGTGGACCCGTTCTCGTTGCAGATCCTCCAGGACGCCGCCGCCAAGGGCCTCGACGTGATCGTCAACCCGATGCTGATGAACTTCGGCTACACCGGCAACTGGGGCGACGCGATGACCGCCGCCGCCCAGGCCACGCTCGGCCAGATGAAGGGCGTCTGGCCGGCCAGGAGCGACGCCCAGCTCAGGCGCGCGCTCGGCGTCACCCCCATGATCGGCAAGAACGACACCGGCATGACCACCACCCAGGCCGACGCGCGCAAGCTCCTGACCTGGGCCAACAGCAACCACATCGGATTCGTCGGCTTCTGGTCCGCCGCCCGCGACAACGGCGGCTGCCCCAACGGCCAGGTCTCCCCGACCTGCAGCGGGATCTCCCAGTCCAGCTACGAGTTCACGAACATCTTCAAGGGGTTCACCGGATGAGCGGCATCTTCAGGTGGCGCACCGCCGTCGCGGCGGTCGCGCTCGCCCTCGGCACGGCGGGCCTGTCCGCCACCCCCGCCCTGGCGGCCAACATCGCCGTCAACCCCGGCTTCGAGGACGGGCTGACCGGCTGGACCTGCAGCGCCTCCTCCGGCGCCGCCGCCGTCACCTCGCCCGTCCACGGCGGGACGAAGGCACTCAAGGCCACCCCGGCGGGCGCCGACCTCGCCCGCTGCCAGCAGCAGATCAAGGTGCAGCCGTCGTCGTCGTACACGCTGTCGGCCTGGGTGCAGGGCGGCTACGTCTTCCTCGGCGCCACCGGCACCGGCGGCACCGACCCCCAGACGTGGGGCTCGCCCGGCTCGGCCTGGACGCAGCTGCGCACCACGTTCACCACCGGCGCCACCACCACGTCCGTGACCATCTACCTCAACGCCTGGTACGGCCAGAGCGCCTACACCGCCGACGACGTCGTCCTGGACGGCGCGCCCGGAGGCGGAGGCGGCGGCGACAACCAGGCTCCGACCGTCCCCGGCAACCTGACCGTGGGCGGCGCGACGAGCAGCACGCTCACCGCCACCTGGTCGGCCTCCACCGACAACGTCGGCGTGGACCGGTACGAGGTCTCCCGCGACGGCGGCACCCCGGCCGCCGTGACCGCCACCAGCCACACCGCCACCGGCCTGGCCGCCTCCACCTCCTACCGCTTCAAGGTCCGCGCCTGCGACGCCGCCGGCAACTGCTCGCCCTACACCGCCGAGGCCACCGGCACCACGACCGCCGGCGGCGGCGGGGGAGGCGGCCTGCCCAAGCGCGTCCTGGTCGGCTACCTGCACGCCTCCTTCGCCAACGGCTCCGGCTACATCCGCATGGCCGACGTGCCCGCCGAATGGGACGTCATCAACCTCGCCTTCGGCGAGCCCACCTCGGTGACCTCCGGCGACATCCGCTTCCGCCAGTGCCCGGCCGCCGAGTGCCCGAACGTCGAGCCCGAGGCGGACTTCGTCGCCGCCATCAGGGCCAAGCAGGACCAGGGCAAGAAGGTGCTCATCTCCATCGGCGGCCAGAACGGCCAGGTGCAGCTCACCACCACGGCTGCCAGGGACAAGTTCGTCGAGTCGGTCGCGGCCATCATCGACAGGTACGGCCTGGACGGCCTCGACGTGGACTTCGAGGGCCACTCCCTCTACCTCAACCAGGGCGACACGAACCTGGCCAACCCCACCACGCCCGTCGTCGTCAACCTGATCTCCGCGCTGCGCGCGCTCAAGAGCCGCTACGGCGCCAAGTTCGTGCTCACCATGGCGCCCGAGACGTTCTTCGTACAGCTCGGCTACCAGTTCTACGGCCCCGGCCCGAACGGCTCGGCCGACAGCAGGGCCGCCTCCTACCTGCCGGTCATCCACGCCCTGCGCGACGACCTCACCCTGCTGCACGTGCAGGACTACAACTCCGGCCCGATCACCGGGCTGGACAACCAGTACCACACGATGGGCGGCCACGACTTCCACGTCGCCATGACGGACATGCTGCTGGCCGGCTTCCCGATCATGGGCAACCCCAACAACGTGTTCCCGCCGCTGCGCCAGGACCAGGTGGCCATCGGCCTGCCCGCCTCACCCAACGCGGGCAACGGGTTCACCACCGTCGCCGAGGTCCAGAAGGCGTTCGACTGCCTGGCCAAGGGCAGCAACTGCGGCAGCTACAAGCCACGCGGCGTCTACCCGAACCTGCGCGGCCTGATGACCTGGTCGATCAACTGGGACAAGTACAACGCCTTCGAGTTCTCAAGGAGGCACCGGGCCTACCTCAACGGCCTGTGAACGGCCGGACGAGCTGGGTGGGCTTGAGCGGCACCCCCAACCCCGGCGGACGGTAGGTCGGCAGCGCCTCGCCGTACTCGTGCATCCAGGCGTGGTCGACCATCAGGCGCATGCGCCCGTCCGCCGGCGTGCCGTCCGGGTCCGCCCGGGACGTCCGCCCGGCCAGCCGGGCCACCGCCTCGGCCACCAGGCCCGCGTCCGGCGGCGCGAGGTCGCACTGCTCGTCGGGGCCGATGAGCAGGTCGACCTCCGGCGGCAGCGGGTAGATCGGCCGGGGGATGGCCAGCACGCGCGGCGAGGGAGCCATCGGCCACCCGTCGCGCACCGCCTCCAGCAGCACCGACCG
Source organism: Nonomuraea sp. NPDC005692 (assembly GCF_040631115.1). Taxonomy (NCBI): domain Bacteria; kingdom Bacillati; phylum Actinomycetota; class Actinomycetes; order Streptosporangiales; family Streptosporangiaceae; genus Nonomuraea; species Nonomuraea sp. NPDC005692. The sequence continues at coordinate 100,109 of NZ_JBEXYU010000035.1, forward strand.
CGACGTGCGGCGCGCGAACAGGCCCTCGCACAGGGCCCAGCTCAGCGCGCCCACGTCGGCGCGGTCCTCGCCGCAGGCGTGCAGGCACAGGTACGGCACCAGCGGGATCCCCGCGCCGCCCGCCGGCTGCGCCCACCCGCTGCCGCACCCGGTCAGCACCAGCAGCGCCAGCATCGCCCGGTAGGCGGTGTCGGCGTGCGGCGTCTCCAGCCGGCCCGGCACGATCATGCACCGCCCGCCGGTCTTCTCCGCCGTCACGCCCAGCTCCCGCGCCGTCTTCACGGTCCGCGAGGCGGCCACCCCGGTGTAGATCTCCTGCCAGCCCGGCGTGTACGGCTCCCGGTCCCCGTACCCCTGCGGCCACACCCCGGGCAGCCCGTCACGTGCCACGCCGTAGGCGGCCAGCAGCAGGTCGAACACCGTGGTCACCAGCTCGCCGCCGTCCCTGACGACCGGCACGCCGCGCCGCAGCACGCCCGGCCCGAAGTCGAAGCGCGGCAACAGCACCTGCACCGCCTCGCCGCCGTACACGCTGAGCCGGTCGCAGGCCCGGCCGAGCAGCCCGCCCGGCACGTACGCGTCCTCGCGCTCGCGCAGCCGCACCAGGAACGGCAGGTCCGTCCGCTCCATCGCGTGCGCGGCGAACGGCGGCCGGTCCAGGAAGAACTCCTTCAGCAGCACGTGCCCCATCGCCATCGCCAGCGCGCCGTCCGTGCCCGGCCGCACGACCAGCGTCTCGTCCGACAACCGGGTCGGATGGGTGCCGATCGCCACCACCTTCTGGCCCTTGTACCGCCCGGCGATCACCCAGGGCGTGTCCGCCGTACGCGCCAGCCGGTTGTTCTCCCCCCACAGCAGCACGTACGCCGCCCGCGCCCAGTCCTCGGCCCCCGGCCCCGTGAACCGCGGCCCGAGCACCTGCTCCGACGCGCACGGATGCTCGGTCAGCAGCGCGCCGCCCAGCCCGTCGACCACGCCCGCCAGCGGCGACGTCGCCAGCGCCGCCACCCGGTCCGCGCCGTGCTCCGACGCCGTGTGCACGATCGCCGCCGCCGCCAGCTCGGCCGCCGTGGCGTCGTCCAGCGGGACCCGCCGCTCACCGCGCCGCGCCTGGTAGACCTGAGAGTTGCCTGTGAGTTTCGCCCAGGCCGCGACCGGGTCACGGACCCCGTCCCTCACCTCGAAATAGAGCCTGACCAGTGCCTGGTTGACCTGCGATCCCCCCATGGAAAAAGTTCAACACAGACAGTCATGTTCTATCGCGTTACGTGTCCGCATGTCGGGGATAAGAATTGGAAGCCCAGGTGGCGGCACTCAGATTGTTACGGCAGGCTAGGGGCCGCCATGGATTACGCAGTTCTCACGGGGGTCGTCCTCGTCACCGGTGTCGTGCTCGCCGTCGTCGCACAGTGGCGCGACTGGCGGCCGCCGCTCTACGTCGCCGTGCTCGTCGGCATCGCCGTCCGCGTGCTGATCATGTACACCTCCGCGATCGACTCATGGCAACCCGTCGACTTCATGGAGAGCTTCAAGCCCGCCGGCGAGGCGGTGCTGCAGGGCAAGGACCCGGTGCTGGCCAGCGAGGGCGGCTGGCACTTCCTGCCGACCATCCCCTACGTCTACGGCATCCTGCTGTGGCTCGGCATCCCGTGGGAGTACGCCGGCCGCCTGGTCACCGTCGTCGCCGACATCGTGCTGGTCCCGCTGGTCGCCAAGCTGGCCGGCGGCCCCAAGGCGTCCCTGCGCGCCTTGCAGTACGCGCTCAACCCGCTGGCCGTGCTCATCGCCAGCGTCCACGGCCAGGTCGAGCCGGTCGCGCTGGTGTTCGGCGTGGCCGCGTTCGTGGTCGCCCGCGGCCCCGGCGCGCCCGACCGTCCCGGCGCCACCATCGACGCCGACGGCCTTCGTGCCGTGGCACGCCGCCCTGTCGCCATGCTGCGCCGCGCCCTCATGCCCGGCTCCGACGATCGTGCCGACCTGCGGCGCGCCATGCTGGCCGGGCTGCTCATGGGCCTCGCGCTGTGCGCCAAGAGCTGGCCGATCTGGCTGGTGCCCGGCATGCTGCTGCTCCTGCCCCACCTGCGCGCCAGGATCGCCGCCCTCGTCATGACCGGCATCGTCCCGGTGTTCTTCCTGCTCACCTCGCCGATCTTCGCGGGCACCACGCTCGACGAGATCCCCGCCGTCATCCGTACCATCCAGGACATCCGTCCGATCGTCGGCGAATGGGGCTACACCCCATGGTTCACCGGCGGCGACTGGGCCCTGATGCCGGGGCTGGCCTCGTTCGGCACGAAGCTCATCTACGTCAGCGTCATCGGCGTCCTGCTGCTGTGGCGGCGGGCCGACCCGATCGACCTGACCACGGCCATCCTGCTCGTCTTCATGGTCATGACGCCCCGCCTCGGCGCCCAGTACCTGCTGTGGTTCATGCCGTTCCTGGTGGCCAGGCCGACCAGGTGGGCCTGGCCGGCCATCATCGGCGTCTCCTTCTGGGCCGCCTTCGGCTACCTGTACATGACGCAGTTCAGCACCAACGACTGGTGGTACCTCCACCGCGACTGGTCACGGGCCTCCATCGTGCTGCTGCCGGTGCTGCTGCTGGCCATGCCCTGGGCCCGTCGCGTGTCGACGGCCCAGGACAGAGTCGCCGCCGTCCCGCCGAAGATCACCTCAACGGCGGTCTAGCCGCCGCCACAAGGCCACCCACTGGTCAGGGTGCACGTGGCCCACGACGGCGTCGCGGGCCACGCCCGCCTCGCCGAGCGCCGCGTCCACCCCCCGGTAGTGCGGCCGCAGGGAGGCGCGCACCGAGCCGCCGACCCCGCCGAAACCCAGCTCGACCAGCTCCAGGTAGCTCCCGCGGTCGCTCACCAGCGGCTCGGGCCGCCGCCGCAGGCGCAGGATCGCCGAGTCCACCGACGGCACGGGACGGAAGCTCTCCCTGCCGATCGTGTCGCCGAGCCGCCAGTCGAACCACGGCCACGACGACACCGTGACCAGGCTCCACCGGCCGTAGTCGCCGGTGCGCTTGCGCGCGTACTCCCGCTGGGTGAGCAGCGTCGCCGAGGTCAGCTCCCGCGCCCGCAGGCACCAGTCGACGATCCTCGACGTGATCGAGTACGGGATGTTGCCCACCACCGCGAACGGCTCACGCGGCGCCCGCGCGGCCGTGAAGTCACCCCTGACCACCTCGATCCGCGGATCGTTGCGCGTACGCGAGGCCAGCCGCCCGGCGAGCCGGGGATCGAGCTCGTAGCCGACCACGTGCGCCCCGGCCTCGGCCAGCGCCAGCGTGAGCACGCCCGGCCCCGAGCCGGGCTCGAGCACCAGCCCCTCCGGCGCCGCCGCCTTGACCATCAGCTCCACGGCATGCCGGTCGGCCAGGAAGTTCTGCGAGAGCTCACGCCTGAGCCGGTCGGCGGGCGTACGACCGCCGCCGCCGTTCCTGACGTTCTTCTGGGTGTGTGAATAGTTTCCGTGCGCGAAGTTCTGCGCCACAGCACTGCCCTTTCGGGTCCTCGAGATGAACAGGTCTCGAAGGGCCCTGGGCGCGCCGGCGGACGCGCGGTGTCAGCCGTCCGCTAGCGGGCCAGAGCCCGGCCGCGGCGGATGCGGATGAACACGGTGCAGAACATGGAACACATGCCGCCGACAGTAGGCCGGACGGCGTCACCAGGGCAAACGATTAATGTGATGCGCGGGCACGCCCGGTTCGTCACCCTTGGACGCATGCAGGCAACGGTCACCGTCACCCCGGCGCAGCTTCCGGAGGTGCTGCTGCACGTCGCCGTGGTCCGCCCGGTCTTCCTGTGGGGCGCGCCCGGCATCGGCAAGAGCTCGCTGGTACGCGAGTTCGCCGGCTCGCTCGGTCTCGACTGCGTGACCCTGCTCGGCACCCAGCTCGCCCCCGAGGACCTGATCGGCGTGCCCGAGCTGGTCGGCGGGCGCAGCCGGTTCGCGCCGCCGGAGTCCATCGCCCGCGACGAGCCCTACTGCCTGTTCCTCGACGAGCTCAACGCCTCCGCGCCCGAGGTGCAGAAGGCGTTCTACTCGCTGATCCTCGACCGCCGCATCGGCACGTACGAGCTGCCCGCCGGCTCGGTCGTGATCGGCGCCGGCAACCGGGCCACCGACAACGCGCTGGCCCGCCCGATGGCCTCGGCCCTGATCAACCGCCTGGTCCACGTGCACCTGCGCGCCTCGGCCGACGACTGGCTGAAGTGGGCGGCGGCCTCCGGCATCCACCCCTGGATCGTCGACTACCTCGTCCAGCGTCCCGACCACCTGTGGAGCCCGCCGCCCAAGACCGAGGAGCCGTTCTCCTCGCCGCGCGCCTGGCACATGCTCTCCGACGTGCTCACCTCCTACGGCGACGACGTCGGCGACGAGACCCTCGCGATGCTCGCCTTCGGCACCCTCTCCACCGCCCACGCCTCCGCCTTCCGCGCCTACGTCAGGACCGTCCGGCACGCCTACGACCTCGACGCCGTGCTCAAGGGCGAGGCGCCCTGGCCGCGCCGCCCCGAGGAGCGCGACCTGCTCTACTTCCTGGCCGAGACCTTCCGCGCCCGCCTGATCAAGGAGCTGCCCGCCGACAAGCGCGGCGCCTCGGCCCGCGGCCGCGACCTCGGCTTCCGCGCCAAGACACTGCTCGTCGAGCTGGCCGAGATCTCCCTCGAATGCGCCCAGCTCGTCATCGCCAACGACGCCGACGGCGCGCCCGCGCTGCCCACCTGGTTCCTCGTCGAGATCGGCAGAGACGTGCCCCGGCTCATGGCGGCCCGCGCGTGAGCCGCCGCAAGCCCAAGGCCGACCCCTGGCGGGCCGAGGTCATGAACGGCTGGGCCGCCGTCAACCGCCACCCGCTGTTCGCCGGCCTGCACGGCACCCTGCTGGAGGCCGCCGACGGCCGGCTGCCGCCCGAGACGTGGGCCGTCGTCAGCGAGGACGGCGACGTCAGCTTCCACCCCAAGCGCCGCGCCCCCGCCGCGGAGTGGGCATGGGTCTTCGCCCACCTGCTGCTCCACCTGGGCTTCGGCCACGCCGACCCGCGCGTCTGCGCCCCCAAGGACGTCGACGGCGACCTGCCCGACCCCGCCTACCACGCCGCCTGCTGCGTGGCGGTCGAACGTTTCCTGCGCACCGTCAAGATCGGACACTGCCCCGCGCCGCTGCCCGACGAGCTGCCCGAGGAGGACGAGGTGACGCTCTCCGAACGGTGGCGCAGGGTCGGCGTCCCGCCCCGGTTCCAGCCGCTCGGCCCGGCCGACTTCCACATCGGCACCGAGGAGGACGCCGAGCACTTCGACTTCCAGCGCGGCTTCGCGATTGGCGTCGCCTGGTCCGCCACGTCCGCGCTCGACCGGGCCGGCGCGCCGCGCACCCCCGTCGAAGGCCACGTCAAGGGCCCCTGGGACGGCGCGCTGCGCTGGTTCATGTCGTCGTACCCGCTGCTCGGCGCGCTGGCCGCGGGCATGAAGATCGTCTCCGATGCCGAGCTGGCCAGAGCCTGGGACATCTCGATCGCCGCCGTCAGCGCCGAGGCGGCCGAGATCTACGTCAACCCGCTGGCCACGCACACCGAGCCCGAATGGCGTTTCGTGCTCGCCCACGAGATGCTGCACGCCGCCCTGCGGCACGGCGAACGGGCCGGCATGCGCGACCCGTACCTGTGGAACGTCGCCTGCGACTACGTGATCAACGGCTGGCTGGTCGAGATGGGCGTCGGCGAGATGCCCGAAGGGCTGCTGTTCGACCAGTCGCTCGGCACGATGTCCGCCGAGGCCGTCTACGACCAGATCGCCGGCGACCTGCGGCGCATGCGCAAGCTGGCCACCCTGCGCGGCCGGGGCATGGGCGACGTGCTCGACCGCCCGGCCCGCCAGGCCCGCGGCGGCTACGTCGACCTCGACGACTACTACCGCAACGCCCTGTGCACCGGCCTGGCCTACCACCAGTCCAGCGGACGCGGCCTGCTGCCCGCCGGGCTCGAACAGGAGATCCGCGCGCTCGAACAGCCGCCCCTGCCCTGGGACGCCCAGCTCGCCCGCTGGTTCGACGAGCACTTCCAGCCCGAGGAGTCGCGCCGCTCCTACGCCCGCGCCTCCCGCCGCCAGGCCGCCAGCCCCGGCATCCCGCGCCCCGGCCGGGTGCGGCCAGAGGAGGTCGTACGCAGGAAGACGTTCGGCGTCGTCCTCGACACCTCCGGCTCCATGGACGTCAAGCTGCTCGGCAAGGCCCTCGGCGCCATCGCCTCCTACGCCGCCGCCCGCGACGTGCCCCGGGCCAGGGTCGTCTTCTGCGACGCCACGGCCTACGACGCCGGCTACCTGCCGGTCGAGGAGATCGCCGGCCGGGTCAGGGTGCGCGGCCGCGGCGGCACGATCCTCCAGCCCGGCGTCAAGCTGCTCGAACGCGCCGACGACTTCCCGCCCGACGGCCCCATCCTGCTGATCACCGACGGGCAGTGCGACGTGCTCCGCATCCGCCGCGAGCACGCCTTCCTGGTGCCCCAGGGCGCGCCGCTGCCCTTCCGGCCGCGCGGCCCGGTCTTCTTCATGAAGTGACCCGGACGCGTCCGATTCCGACAAGAGCCGTCCGCGCCCTCCACGGTAGCGTCGCCGGACACGACCCTCTCGACGGAAGCGCGGACATGGACACACTCGACCGAGCAGCACAGTTCCTGCGACTCCACGGCAGGCTCATCGACAGACTGAGGTTCGAGGCCCTGTTCGCGGACGGCTCCCGCGCCCGCGTGCTCGACGCCCTGCGCTGCTACCAGAACGCCGACGGCGGCTTCGGCAACGCCCTGGAGCCCGACCTGCGCGGCGCCGCCAGCCAGCCGCAACCGGTCGAGGTCGCCTTCTGGATCCTCGACGAGCTCGACGCCTTCGACTCGCCGATGGTCGCCGCCGCCTGCGACTACCTGACGGACATCACGGCCGCCGGGGGCGGGGTGCCGTTCGTGCTGCCGTCCGTCCGCGACACGCCGCGCGCACCCTGGTGGCAGACCCCCGACGACCCGCCCGGCGACCTCAACCCCACCGCCGTGCTCGCCGCGCTGCTGCACAAGCACGGCGTCACCCACCCCTGGCTCGGGCCCGCCACCGACTTCTGCTGGTCGCGCATCGCCGGGCTCACGCACACCACTCCGTACGAGGCCCGCGCCCTGCTCGTGTTCCTCGAACACGTCCCCGACCGGGAGCGCGCGCAGGCCGAGTTCGCCCGGCTGCGCGAAGCCGTCCTGGCCACGGTCACCTTCGACCCGCACACCGAAGGCGCGGTCCACCACCCCCTCGACTTCGCGCCCGCGCCGTCGGCCCTGCCCCTCTTCGACGCCGCCACCCTCGACACCCACCTGGACGCCATGGCCGCCGCCCAGTCCCCGGAAGGCGGCTGGCAGCCGAACTGGAACGCCTGGACCCCGCTGGTCGCGCACGAATGGGCGGGCTACCTGACCGTGGCGCACCTGAAGACCCTGCGCGCGTACGGCCGCCTGCCCGCCTGAACGGATTCTGTCGGCGGGGTCGCGTACGTTGGAGGCATGTACGCGGAACGGCCCCCGGGCGACGCTCTCGCCGGCCGTGTCGCCTGCGTGTGGCACCAGGTCAGCGAGGGCGACACCACGCAGCTCGTGGTGCCCGACGCCTGCGTCGACCTCATCTGGGGCCCCGGCGGCCTCTTCGTGGCCGGCCCCGACACCGGCCCGGTGCCGACCCCGATGGCGCCGGGCGACGCCTACGTCGGCATCCGGTTCAAGCCCGGCGCGGCGGGCGCCGTCTTCGGCGTCCCGATCCACGAGCTGCGCGACCGCCGGGTCCCGCTCGCCGCCCTGCCCGCCCTCGCCGTCCCGTCCCGCCTGCTGTCCGACGCGACGCCCGCGCCCGACATGGCGGCGCGGCTCGCGGCCATGCGCGCCGCCGTCCTGACCCGCCTGCGTGAGACCCCCGCCCCCGACCGGGCCGCGCCCGCCATCGCCGGGGCGCTGCGCATGGGCCGCAGCGTGCGCGACGTCGCCTGGGCCATCGGCCTCAGCGAACGCCAGCTCCACCGCCGCAGCGTCGCCTCCTTCGGCTACTCGCCCAAGACCCTCCAGCGCATCGTCCGCTTCCAGCGCGCGCTCACCTTGACCCGCGCGGGCGTCCCACCGGCGGAGGCGGCGGTCCGCGCCGGCTACGCCGACCAGGCCCACCTGTCCCACGACGTGAAGCGGCTGAGCGGCGTCCCGCTGGGCCGCCTGCTCTCACCCGTCCGGCATCTTCCCTGACACCAGCGCCTGCGCCCACTTCGCGCTCGGGTCGCTGTCGATCAGCACCGCCCGCGCCAGCAGGCTGAGCGGGATCGCCAGGATCGCGCCGAGCGGCCCCAGCATGAACGTCCACACGATCAGCGACAGGAACGTCATCGTGGTCGAGAGCCCCACCGCGTCCCCCAGGAACTTCGGCATGATGAACGACTGCGTGACCACGTTGATGACGATGTAGGCCACGACGACCAGCACCATCGTCTTGACGCCGCCGTGCAGGAGCGCCAGCAGGGCGGGCGGCAGCAGCCCGATGACGAACCCGATGTTCGGGATGTAGTTGGCGATCAACGCCAGCACCCCCCACAACAGCGGCAACGGCACGTCCAGCAACGACAGCACGATGACGTCGAGAACCGCGTCGATCAGTCCGAAGACGGTCGAGACGATGAGATACCGCCGCGTCTTGTGCGCGAACGTCGCCAACGCCGTCACCAGCTGCGGCCGGTTGCCCTCGCCGGTGGTGAGGATCCGCGCCGTCACCGGCGCGTCGAGGCACATCGCCAGCAACAGCACCACGATCAGGAACAGGCTCGACAACACGCCGATCAGGCTCCCGAGCAGGCTCTGCGCCAGCCCCAGCATCCGGCCGGGGTCGAACGCCTGCACCGCCTTGGCCAGCACGTCGTTGCCCAGACCGTGGGTGCTGGCCCAGTGTTGCGACGCCGCCAGCAGCTCCTCGAACTGTTTAGCGTACGTCGGCAGCAACGAGGCGAGCTGGGTGACGGAGATCGTCAGGATCCCCACCATGCCGAGCAGCACCAGCACCACGATCAGGAACGGCACGGCCACCTGCACCCAGATGGGCGCCCGCCGCGCCGTCAGCCAGTTACGCACCGGCGCCACGGCGATGACCAGCACGAGCGCCAGGACGACGGGCCCGACGATGGAATTCACCTCGCGCAGCCCGAACAGGGCGATCACCGCGCCGGCGATGCCCACCAGGAGGATGAGTGCTCTCGGCACGGATTGATCTCGCACGCCGGAATACCTACCCACCATGCCTTGCCGACGTGTGGCGGCCCGCCGATTTGACGGTTCTGGGGACCGTACATAGAGTTCACCAGTCCCACGAGGAAGGCGTTGATCGCCGACCTCACTCGGGGGCCACCTCCAGACACTGCCACTCCGGCGGACGTCCGCGTCCAACGGAAGGTCGATTCGACAAGAGTCAGACTTGGGAGTAAGTTAGAGGGGTTGTCCCGGAAGCGGGGCGCGACTTAATTCCAGCAGGTCGAGCAAGTCCGGTCAATTTGACAGAGACTTGAACGGCTGAAAGAATTAAGACACAACGAAAGAACGCAAGACGAAATGAACGCCTCTGAACGAGGATCCGGGAACGGGTTCTGGTGAGGAAGTACGCGTCCGTTTCTTGAGAACTCAACAGTGTGTTAAAAGCCAGTGCATGAAACACATGCATAACCCCGTCCAAATCT